>JAKQEA010000126.1 GCA_029558715.1 Bacteroidota bacterium
GCCAGCATAGCAGCAAACTCCCTGTTGGCTGTAGTGTTTTAGTCGTTTAAGCTGCCTTGTTTCACCTTATGTAAAATTTTTTCTTCAATAAGTCTTTTCTCATTGGCTGTTAGCTTAATATCATCTTTATTGTAAAAAACATTAACCCCTTGGATGTATGTGCCTTCATGTAAGTCAAGAACTACTGTGTCGGAATTTCTATCACTGAGTTCCTTTTTTGTCTTGTAATACAGAATAAGTGCTTTCTCATAAGCAGATAAATCATTCTTTGCTTTAATGATTATTTCTTTATAGTTATTGGTTGAAAACATTTGGCTCTTATCATCCCATCCAATCCAAACAGTATATTTTTTTTTGCAGGAAGCAAGTGTCAAAGCAATAATGGCGATATAAAAGATAGTCTTTCTCATATCAGAATTATTAAGAGTAGTTTAGGTGTTTTTAGTCTTTTATTCTAATAGTGGAGAGTTGAAAGAGGTTGTCAAGTCTTAGCAACTCAGTGCTTATGGCCAACATTTGCTTGTTGTCCTCATACGTTCCACTTTTAAAATAATCAATCATTTTTTCCAGTGTTTGGTCTTTGGACAGTGAAGAATTTAAAATTTCCTTTAAACCAGAATACATATTTAAGCCTTGAAGATTATAACAATATACCAATTCTTGCAATCTTTCCACTTCGCTAACTTTTGTTTTATTCAAAAACGCCTCATTGCTTTTGTTAATTTTATCTATCATTTTATTAACCTCATCTACTGCTCGAGTTTTCTGATTGTTGTCAAGATAATATCTTATTTTTTGACCTAACTCTTCGCTTGATTTTTCATATTGTAAAAGTTCAAGTTTATGATACTTCCAAAGTACAAATATTCCTAAAAGTCTGTCTTCAGACTCTTTTTCAATACGGCTTTGCAATAAGGAAATATCACAATTCTTAGTACTTGGCAATAATTCAAACTTTAATGTTTCCTTTTTGTTCGGATTGTTCTTAATTGATAGAATCCCTGGGCTTATTGAATACTCCGATACTATGAGTTTATTATTTTGACTTTTAATTAAATCATTTGCAAAATCAATGTTTTCTTTTGGTTCATAGCCTTCAATCATTGAAGAAGCAGGATTAATGAGACTACCTAAACCGTAACTAAATCTTATGTTTTTCTTTTCAGATGTGGTATAGTCAAGCTTCCATCTAAACGGGAAGTTAATCGTGAATGATGTTGAGGTATTATTCGCTGTTGAAGTTGATTTAATTGTCAGGGTTTCATTTCCTGTGTTGTCGCTTCTAAATTGCCAAAAAATTGTGGTTATCATTTTTAGTTCTGATTCAGGGTAATTATCTGTGAAACTTGTCTGCCAGTCGCCAAAAAAAATTGAGTCTACCGGGTCTGTTTTTGCTGCGAAAGTCAACTGCTCTTTTTCCTTATCTGTTTCCTTAACATTAGAGTTTCCTTGGTTACAAGCAAGAATAACAATAGGAGATAGAAGCAAAAAAAATTTCATGGTTTTAGTTTTGGTTAAGATACCTCGTTTTGAAAGGTGTAACATTACAGCCAACAATTAAATATACGAACCTCCAGGCTTTTTTTAAAATTTCAAGTTGTTGATATTCATACTATTCATTGTCGCTATTCTGTATTGGTATGTCGCCTTTTCATATTTACAATATCTCCCCTTTAAGCCACAGATCATCTAATGGGCTATTGATCTGAACCAGCTTTTCTTTACTTACATGGGCATATCGTTGCGTGGTTTTAATACTAAAATGACCAAGAATATCTTTTATAAACCGTATATCAATTCCCTTTTCCAGCAAATGGGTGGCAAAGCTATGTCGCAGGCTATGAAAAGTAATATCCCTTCGTATACCGGCAAGGTTTCTTGCCCGTTGAAATACCTTTTGTGCTGACCGGGAAGAATATGGTTCTCCCGGTATTTCGCTTTCAAATAAGTATACGGATGGTCGTACCTCAGCTTTCTTGATATAGCTTCTTAAAATGTCAAGTAAAACAGGACTCAGGTTTACATACCTGTCTTTTTTTCCTTTGGCTGCTACAATTTTTATTTGCATCCTGTCGCTGTTTATATCCTGTAATTTCAGGTTTACTACCTCACTGATCCGTAACCCGGCGCTATATGCTGTAAATAAAATGGCTTTGTGCTTCAGATTTTTGATGGAATTAAATAAACGGGTAATTTCTTTTTCGCCCAATACGTTGGGTAATATGAATGGCTTTTTAGGCCTGGGTATCTCCCAGAAAAATTTTTCTCTTCCCAGTACCTGTTCATAATAAAATTTCAAAGCATTGATGCGGCTGTGCAGGGTGTTTTCTTTAAGCATTAATTTCTCAAAACAAAAAATAAGGTATCTTTTTATTTGATCAGTTGTAAGTTCATCTGCCGGAGATTGTTTCAACAGGTGAAGTAATTGTGCCATTTCACCCAAATACGTTTTTACTGTTGACTTACTGTAGGCTTTTAGTTTCAACCGCTGTTCCATAGCAGGCAACACATGGCCATTCACAGCACTTATTCTATCCTTTTTATATACTACAGGTTTTTGTCTTACCCATTTTGCTGTTACCGTTTGCCGGGTATTGCTTACCGGGCTTGCCGCTACAGCAGGCAGAGACTGTTTTTTCTTTTTCAGCAAATAGGTATGTAAAGCTGAATGCTCTGCAACAGCCAGCCCTTTTATGGCAAACACCAGTTTGTTGTAATTCTCTTTGCTTAGCGGTACATACCAGCATTTGTTGGTCTGGCTCCATCGGGCTCCTGCATGTTTTTGTATCGCACCGTTTAGTTTGGGAGATTTTTCAAAATAAATACCAATACATTCTATGCCACGGTGCTGCAGTGGTTGTAATACAACTTCTGTCATCAGGTAAGGTTTACCTTATGAATGTACTAAATCTTATAATACGAAGCTTATCCTTCCAGGTGAATACTGAATACGATCATCCTCGATTGTATCTTATCAAATACATTGGAGAAGCGGAGGTTCTCGTCTCTTGCATGGATATTACGGATGCCGTTACTGATCTTTATTTCAGGAGAGAAAATAAAACTGGGAAAAAAGAAATTGAAACCAATACCAAACTCAGGACCGAAATCATATTTCTGGATCTTTACCAGTTCTTCAGCCCGCTTGGCCCTTGCATTACTGGCCATGTCAATATCAGCTTTAAAACCCGCCATAGTGTACACCCGGAAATTTCCGATCCTGTCGCTCTGAAATTTTATTTGAAACGGAAATGACATGATCACCGATTCTATTTTTTTTGTCACTTCAGTTTCCCCGTCAAAATCAGGATATTTCAGTTTGTAAAAAATATTCCGTTCAATGAACATTAGTTGCGGGTTGAAACGAACCTGGAAACGATCTGATATACGGCCGGTGGCAGACAAACCAAGGGTAAGTCCGCCGGAGTTGACGGGTTCTGCTATATACACACTATCATGATCCAGAAAACGGGGATGCAGGCTGGTTTGAAAACGGGCCAGGTTCACCCCTATGGTAATGCCAAAATAATAGGGCTTACTATCATGGTCATACATATTCAGTTCCACTTTTCCTATCTGGGCATGGGTGCCAGCAGGAAACAGGAAAAGACCGGTCAGTAAAACAGGTGCAAGAAAAAATTTTATATAGGCTTTCTTCCGGAGTAAATGCAACATATTCCAAAGGTCAGCGGCTGAAACTCTGTGTCGGAGTAGCCTGCTTTTTTTAAAATGTCAGTAAATAAATGGCGATCCGGAAAAGCTTTGGCAGATTCGTTCAAATACTGGTAAGCCTCTTTATTCTGCCTGAACCAGCGGGCCACCTGCGGGGCCACTATGCCCATATACAGGTTGTAAAAACTTTTTACCGCTCTCCGGCGGGGTTTTGAAAATTCCAGCACAATCAACCGGCCCCCGGGTTTTAATACCCTCCACATTTCAGCAAGGCCTTTTTCCAGGTTTTCAAAGTTCCGTACTCCAAATGCCACCATCACGGCATCAAACGTATTTTCAGCAAAATTTATTGTTTCTGAATCTCCCTTCTGTAAGTGGATTTTGTCCCCAAGTTGTTCTTTTTCAATCTTTTTTCTCCCCAGTTCCAGCATACCTTCCGAAATATCTATACCGGTGATCCGGGCCGGTTTCAGGATCTTGTAAGCCATCAGGGCCATGTCTGCTGTACCCGTAGCCACATCCAGTATATGCTGAGGATGGTCCTTTTTCAGCATGCGGATAGCTTTTTTTCGCCAGTTGATATCAGTTCGGGCAGACAGGAAACGGTTCATCTGGTCGTACTTACCAGCTATTTTATCAAACATATCGGCCACCTGTTCCTTCTTGCCTTTCTCAGAATCTTTGAAGGGAATGATATTGTCGTGTGGTAAGGGGTTTGACATGGGCTGCAAAGTTAGGGCAAGTTTGCAGTTCGTTGTTTATTGTTTATTCTTTTAAAGTGAGGCAAAGCAGATTGTTTACTGTTAATTTGCAGCTTTCATGGAAGTTATATCAGCCAGATATGTAATCAGCAGTGCTACGCATAAACAATGCCCGCCACCAGACCACCCGGAGTATGCTTTTATCGGGCGGAGTAATGTGGGCAAATCATCGCTGATCAATATGATCACCGGGCAAACAAAACTGGCCAAGACTTCTGCTACACCGGGCAAAACAAAACTGATCAATCATTTTGAAGTTATTTCTTCCGATAAAAAGAAATGGAATATTGCCGACCTGCCCGGTTACGGCTATGCGGCCACGGTATCCCAGAAGGCGAGGAACAACTGGGGCAATATGATCGAATCATACATCCGGAAAAGAGAGAATCTCGTTTGTTTGTTTGTATTGATCGACAGCCGTCATTCACCACAGGCTATCGACCTTGCTTTTATCAACCAGCTGGGAGAGTGGCAGGTTCCTTTCGTAGTGGTGTTTACAAAGACGGATAAGAATAAGCCTGGTGCAACAGTAAGGAATGTGGACGCTTTTTTACAAGCTCTTTCAGAAAACTGGGAACAGGCTCCGCCGCATTTTATCACCTCTTCAACGAAGAGAACAGGGCGAAAGGAAATGCTGGATTATATCGGGGGACTGAATGCCAGTTTTAAAAAGTTGTAAGGCAGGAATCAGCAGTTTGATATTTAAATAGTAATTTGCACTGTCCAATATTGTATTTATGAAAGCGATCTTATCCGAAAAGAATATTGTAGTTGTGCTGTTTGTCATCGTTCTTGTCACTTTTGTTCTTGCACAGGAAGACAGTAAGCAACTGGAGAAATTGTATTCTTCAGGAAGTAATCCCGGGAAAGGGACTGACCAGCTGGTGCATCATTTTACTGCTAAGCCAGTTGCTATACCAGCGCAAAACTGATTCCACTCTTTCATTTCTTCTGCTAATACCAGTCCAGTATGCATAGAATAGTTTTTGTCATCTTTATCTTTTTGTCTTTGCAGGTAGCAGCCCAATCAGCCGAAAAAGGGGAGAGGGTAAAAAGAGGCCTGAGGGAAAGGATGCTTTCTTCTGATTCTACTTTAAAAAAGATCAAAGCTTTTAAGGACAGTGTGGAGAAAATTCAACTATCTAATACCGGTGTGGACAGGATACAGGAGAATATCAACCGGAACATGAATTATATGGTGGAGCTGCAAAAGGAACAGCAACAAAAAAAGAGAACTTCTGCTATTATTAATATTGCTATTGGTACGGTATTGTTTGCCGTACTGATCGTGGGACTGCAAAGAAGGAGAAAAAAGGGGTGACGAAACCACTTGCAGAGGAAACCTCCGCATTTCACCGGCAGGTGTTTTAGATTTAGTTTACTACCTTATTCGCACAGCTGCTGCTGGCAAAAGCTTCCGGTTTGGCTTTGAAGGCAAAGCCCATTCCCAGGATATAGCCCATTGCTTCTTTCAGCGCATCATTACTCTTGAAGTGCGGATTGGTATTGATGTCTGCATGTACTTCCATATCCACATCATACACAGTAAACAGGTTGCAGAGATCATAAGCAATTTCAATGCTCTTTGCTACTTCGGTCAGCATCCGTTCTTTGATGGTGAATTGCTGTCTTGTTTTTTCATTGTGGATGAACATGAAACCGCCATGTCCTTCCCGCAGAAAAACAATAACTGTAGCAAACTCTGTTTCTTTACCTTTTACCTGTGAGTCAGTACCGATGCAAACTTTCAAACGGTGGCCTTTTTCCGTCTCCCGTTTGATAGCATTTTCTACAGCTTCCAAAATGGGTAGTTCAATCGGGTCGCCATTAAATTTTCTCCAGCGCATATAAAAAGAGGTTTTCCTAAGTTACAGGAAAACCTCTGAATTACAAAAGGGGCACGGATTATCGTCCGCCGGGGCGGACCAAAAAACACTTTATTGACGGATTATTTTATCGGTCCATTGTTCGGTGCCATTCACAAATCGTATCATATACATACCACTTCCTGTCATCGCATTGGCAGTAATTGTATTGATACCGTTTGATAGCTGGCCTTTGGCAATCGTTTTACCGGTGAAATCATAAATGGCATAATCAAAAGTACCCGGGCTGTTTACAGTAACCGTAGCTGAACTCACCAGGTTGCTGATCAATTGCGGCCTGCTGCCGCCGTTAGTATTGCGCAGGGTAATGATATTGGAATAATACTGGCGGCCGTTATCAAATGTTACACTCAGCCTGTATTGCAGGGTTCCTGTGGTAAATGGTTTATAAGAAAATGCACGGGAATTAACCGGCGCCTGGTTTATTGGTACAAAGCTTCTGCCATCTGCCGATACTTCTACTACCTGTTCAGTTATTGCCTCATCAGCATCAATGATCCAGCTAAGCTGGTGCCTGTCTCCGTTCAATTGCCCCTGCAGGGTCAATTGCCTTAAAGGAAGAGTGCCTCCGGCTGTAAAATTTGCCTGCAAGGCATAGGAGCCGAGACTGGCATAATTCGGTGCATAAATATTACCCCGGCCTTCTATCCGGAGATAATAAGTACCCGGGTTCAGGTTTGTATCGATAACTGAGCTGAGTAATGTTCCGGGGTTATAAATATTCAATTGTGTTTGTGCACTATTGAATAATGTAACCTGCATATCAAGATTAGAACCTGCATTGCCGGTACCTACATTATAAGGAACAGCGCTTAATTGAAACCTGCCGAATGAAGGCTGGGTGAAGGCGATTAGATCCTGGTCATTTGATTGCTCTATCACACCATTTATAGTAAACTGGTTGGCAACAAAAGTGGTAGCAGTAGCACTGCCAAATGCTCCGGCATGATCATCCGTGCGAAAAGAAAAACCATTACTGCCGGTTATTACAGCAAGATCATTTTGATAACTGGTACAACCAAATGAGTTAGGACCATTATTCCATAATGTAAAATTCTGGTAATAGCCAACACCCATGATAGGTGCCCAGCCGATTTCACCACTGCCTTGCCCGTAATGGTAATCAGATGTCTTTACACAGTTACCATCATACGATGACTGGTGGTAAAGACCCATGGTGTGACCTGCTTCATGTGAAGCAGCTTCAGCAATATTTTTCACATTGTTGCCAAGCAAACCTGTAAAAACAAAACAGGGACTATCATCACCCCAGATGAATGAAGTAACAAAAGCTACTCCGCCTGAAGCCCCATACCACTCGTAAGTAGGAGTAAGGATAACCCGCATCCGCTTATTGGCCGGAGCAGCCAGGAATTTGGTAGAATCTGTTGTTATATTGATATTGAAAGGGCGATAATCCTCAGCAACACGATTAAAAATGGTATTGATCTTTGCATTGTCCAGCGCAGCAGGGGCACACACAATCGGGCCGGCATAGTTCCAGCTTGTGCCGCTCACCGTGTGACCATCAAAATCCAGAAACAAGACTGCTGAAGCAGACGGATAGCTGCTGAGGGCCGGTACCTGGGCCTTCAGATTTCCGGCACTGGTCAGCAAGAGTGCCGCAAGTACGGATCGAAAAAAGTTTTTCATAACAAGACGGATTTTAGATTTCAAAGGGTCAAAGGGTACAGATATAAAAACGGGTCAGCTATAACTTGTTTTTCATGTTTTAATTTATTCGTTTACCAGGTCGTAAAAATTTTTTTTCACTAATACGGGTTTTCCTTCCTGGGTTTGTAATTCATACAGATCACCATGTTTAAAACTAATGATGCGTCCGGTATAGGAAATACTGCCGTCTGCATTAGTGATCTTTGAAATAGTAAGATTGGCTCCGTTAAAGGCCGCCGAACGGACAACCACACTCTGGATACTGTTGCCATATTTACTGGCAGCAGAAACTACTTCCCCGTCGAACTGGAAATCGGCTGTTTCAGCCAGGCGAAAGCTGGAACTGCGGCCCACCGGTGTAGCAATCAGGTCATTGATCTTCTCAATGCTGACAGGAATCTTATCAGGTAAACTGGTGAATAGCTTTGGCTTGTTGTAATCCGGTTCATTCACCGGGATCTTTTGATCTTGTGCCAATGAAGCCATGCTGCATAGCGTAACAATTACGCATAGGATAGTGGTACGAATGTTTTTCATTTAAACTTTTTTAGAGTCAACAGGATATTGTTCGGCAGTCAGGATTTTCTACTGCAGTTTTCAGGGGGACGGTGCTACAAGATTTGTGAAAGTTTTAAACAGTTCCAACTTTCAGCAACGATAATTAGCTGAAATAGAGGAGTAGTACCCTGAGTGATTCGTAAAACTTCGAGTGGGGTAATGGTTATCTACGAATCAGTACTGGTTTGTGCTTAACATGACCAGCGTACAAGCATCAATGGTTTTGATGTTATTTTCCTTAGCTAAATCCGCCAGTTCATCATTTTCCGCCCCCGGATTGAAGATGATACGGGCAGGCTTTAATGAAAGTATGTATTGATAAAACTCCTGCTGGTGCTGCGGATTCAGGTAGAGGGTTACCGTATCTATATTATCAAACTGTTTCTTTTCTGTTTCTATGGTAACATCTGACACCACGGTATGTTTACGACCGATAGCCACAACAGGATGCCCGTGATTTCTCAGCCGTTGTACTGCCAGGTAACTGTAACGGGAAGGATTGTCTGAAGCGCCAAGAACAAGTGTTTTTTTAGCATTCATGTTGCAAAACTAAGTCTATTCTTCTTTTCACTTTATTTCAGGTGAATCAGTTCCCTGTTTTTTATAGCCGATAATTCACGGAAACTTATAATAAAATACCAGATAGCAAAAACAGGGGATACAAACAGGAGGGCTGCCAGGTAAAAAAGTATCAGTGGTATTTCGGCCAGAAGAAGCAAATAACTTACTGCCCCAAGCCCTGCGGTCCATAAAAGTGTAAGTAAGTATCTCTTCCTTCCTACCTGGTGCAACCAGTTCTCTTTTACCAAAAGATGGGCAATAAAACTAAGAAGCTGCCAGCCGCCCAGGAAATAATAAATATAGAACAGGGAATAATTATTGCGTCCTGCAAAAAGCCAGGTCAATCCGCCAACTGTTATCAGCAGTTGTATGGCAAGGTCAATGATTTTTATCTGCTTCATTTTTTCAGCACTATTTAAAGATCTTCATCAGTGCACTGACAAACCAGGTCTCTTCTGCTTTTATCATGGTATCAAGAGTCTTATCTGCCTGCTTTCCCAGTTTTTTGATACTGCTTACCGTATCAACAAAATTTTTTACATGCTTATCTTTTTTATCTCCTTCTACTGCTTCCAGTTTATCCAATAATTGAAGCATAGGCTCCAGTTCTCTTTTCTTTCTTTCCTTTACAATCTGTTTTACTACTTTCCAGATATCTTTTTCGGCTGAAAAAAATTCTTTTCGTTCCCCTGGAATAAATATTCTTTCTACCAGGCCCCAGTTGATCAGTTCCCGGATATTCATATTGGTGTTACCACGACTGATGTTGAGTTCTTCCATGATATCATCCTGTGTCAGGGGGTCGGGGCTTATTAAAAGAAGGGCATGTATCTGCGCCATTGTCCGGTTGATCCCCCAATGGGTTCCAAAAGCACCCCAGCTGCTGATGAATTGTTGTTTGGCCTCTATTAGTTTCATGCCACAAAACTACAGCGCCGTTTCCGAATTTTCAAAAAATATTGAAAGTTTATTTATTAAAAAAAGGAGATATTACCTCCTTTTCCTTCTTTATTTCTTTTTGATCTCTTCAGCTTCCAGATCTACAGCTGCATCTTCTTTTTTCTTGCCTAAATAGGTAGGCAGGTCCATTCCGGCCATATCAAAAATATCTTTCAGTGGTGGAACCGCTTTATACAATCCGCTCATGAAATTCGCTGTTGACCCTTTTCCATCCGTTCCCATACCACCGCCATCCCAAACTGTGATCTTATCAATCTTGATATTTTTAATGGCTTCTGTCTGCAATTTCACCAGTTCAGGAAGTTTATCCGCTATGAGCAGCAATACAGCATCTTTCGGGTTATTGCCGGCAGATTTTACAATACGTTCCAATCCTTCAGCTTGTTTGGTCAGTATCTCATACATACCTCTTGCTTCAGCTTCCAGTTTGGCAAAGATGGCATCTGCTTCACCTTTTGCTTTTTCCCTTAATTGTTCTGCAGAAGCCTGCGCTTCGATGATGAGTTTTTGCTTTTGAATATCAGCAGCTACAACAATGGTTGCATTTTGCGATGCCCGGTCTCTTTCTGCACGGGCATCTTCCGCTTTTTTCTCTGCTTCATACGCTTCTGCCAATGCTTTTGCCGCCTGCACTTTTTCTGCAGCAATCGCTTTTTTTAATGCTTCAGCTTCTCTTTCTCTTCTTGCTGCATCTGAATTGGCAATTTCGATCTTTGATAAGTTTTCTCCCTGTACCGCCACTGCATTGGCTTCTGCCATTTTTACCCGGGTGTCTCTTTCAGCTTCTGCTTTACCAATGTTTTCATCCCTGTTGGCGCCGGCAATCTGGATCTCTTTCTCTTTTACAGCCATTGCTACATTAATATCACGGTCCCTTTGTGTTTCTGCTACTTTAATATCTCTTTCTTTTTCAGCTGTTGTTTTACCAATATCACCGGTTCGTTCCTGTTCAGCGACACGGATCTTGGCTTCATTGATCGCTTTTGCGGCCGCTTCTTTACCTAATGCATCAATATAACCACTTTCATCTTTGATGTCTGTTACGTTTACATTGATCATTTTCAAGCCTATCTTGTTTAGTTCGGCCTCTACATTTCCGGCAATGTTGGCAAGGAATTTATCCCGGTTATTATTGATCTCTTCAATATCCATCATAGCCACTACCAGGCGCATCTGGCCAAGAATAATATCTTTTGCCAGGTCATGAACAGCAGGACGCTGCATACCCAATAACCGTTCAGCAGCATTCTGCATTACATTTGGCTCAGTTGATATACCAACAGTAAACCGTGAAGGCACATCCACCCGGATATTTTGTTTACTCAATGCACTGGTAAGATTTACCTCAATTGAAATGGGCGTAAGGTCTAAGAAGGAATAATCCTGTATAATAGGCCATATAAATGCAGCACCACCATGGATACACTTTGCTGTTTGTGAACCCTCGGCTCCTTTACCCACTTTACCATACACAACTAATATCCTGTCGGAAGGACAACGTTTGTAGCGCCTGAACATAGAATAGACCAGGATAAAAAAGAACAGGACCGCTGCGGCGACGACCAGTAATAAATTCTCAGCCATAAATTTCAAAAATTAATATGATTAGGAAAGATTTGATGTAACCAGGAGAACACTATCATTGACTATACCGACTACTTTCACCAGTTTACCGGTTGGTATTTTCTCCGTATCATCAGTGATAGCCTGCAGTTCATGTAAAGAACCCTGCACTTTAATATGGATTTTGCCAAAACCTTCCCGGCCGGCAGGTATAAATAAATAAGTTTCGGCAATAAGACCTATCGCATTTTTCATTTGCAGGGTACCACTTTGTTTTAACCGGCTCATACTACGAAAGAGAAAAGCCATCATTACTACCATTATTGATCCGGCCAGCAGGGCAATGCCAATTGTCAGTCCTTTACTCATTCCTCCTTTGATGCAGGCAATACCCGTCCAGCCAAAAACAGTAAAGAAAGCTATGAGGTTTTTAATAGTGAAAAACTGGTAACCAATACCATCATCATGCCCGATATAATCATCAGCATCGCCTGCTGCCAGGTCGCCATCACCACCGGCAAAGGCCATGATAAGCTGTATTACAAACAGAAAAGAAAACAGCAACGCAAACACCCAGAAGATTTTCTCAAACATTACCAGCGATTGCCACCAGGAAGAGATGTCTAAAAGGTTCATTTTTTTATGATTAAGATTTGATTACCGAATATAAGCATTCCGGGAAATCTGCCTGCAGAGTTGATATTAATATTAAAAAAATGTGTGGCGGGGAACAGATATAAAATGCACATGGATTAACTTGCTGTATGAAGAAATGCTTATTGCTTATTTTCCTTGTAGTGTCGATTGCAACCAGCGCACAGGTAAAGCCTTTTCGCTTTGCTTTTATTTCTGATACACATATTGGTTCTCCTAACGGATCGGCAGAGGAAGACCTGCGAAGAACAGTAAGGGATATTAATGCCATGAAGGATATAGCTTTTGTAGTGTTGACGGGTGATATCACCGAACTGGGAACCAATGAAGAATTAAAACTTGCCAAACAGATACTGGACAGCCTGAATATTCCATGGTATATAATACCCGGTAATCATGATACCGGCTGGAGTGAGAGCGGCGGTGTAATGTTCACTACTGTCTTCGGATACGATAAATTCAGTTTTGAGTATAATGGAATAAAATTCCTGGGTTGTGCATCCGGCCCATATGTAAGGATGAGTGATGGACATGTGCCAAGAGATGCTGTAAACTGGCTGGATAATGAGCTGAAGAAAATTAAGAATAACCAACCAGTGATCTTCCTTAACCACTACCCGATTGATAACGGCCTGGACAACTGGTATGAAATAACTGACCGTCTCCGTCAATATAATACATGGACCATTCTTTGCGGGCATGGTCATGCCAATAAGGCCATGAATTTTGAAGATATCCCGGGAGTGATGGGCAGGTCAAATCTCAGGGCCAAGGATACAGAAGGGGGATACAATCTTGTTGATGTAGGAAATGATTCGATCCTGTTTACCGTCAGAAGGCCGGTCTCAGGCACAGAAAAAAAATGGACGGGTGTAAAAGTGGAAACAAGACATTATGCGAAAGATAAAGCATTTAAAAGACCCGATTATTCTATCAATTCTACCTATAGCCACGTAAAGAGAGTGTGGGAGTTTTCTTCTGATGCTAATATTATCTCTACACCTGCTGTTGCAACTGATAAAGTTTTTGTGGGAAATCAAAATGGGATAATGACTTGTTTTTCTTTAAAGGATGGTAAACCGGCCTGGAAGTATAAAACCGGGGGTGCAATTTTTTCTTCACCGGCGGTAGTTGGTGATGCGATAGTATTTGGTTCAGGTGACGGAGTTGTGTATTGTCTTGATCAGAAGAAAGGAAAACTGCGCTGGAAATATCAAACCGGTGCATCGGTACTGGGTTCTCCACTGGTAAATGGCGATACTGTTTTTATAGGCGGTAGTGATCATTCTTTTATTGCACTCAATGGCACCTATGGAAATTTGTTTTGGAAGTACACCGGATTGAATGGTCCGGTAGTAAGTACTCCTTTGCTGTACAACAATACAATAATCTTTGGCGCCTGGGATAGAAATCTTTATGCATTACATAGTAAAGACGGGGCTATGGCCTGGAAATGGAATAACGGGTCATCTATCCGGAATTTTTCTCCGGCAGCTTGTATACCGGTAGCAGCGGATGGTATCGTGTATGTAGTAGCACCAGACCGTTACCTGTCTGCCATCTCTGCATCGGAAGGGAAAACATTGTGGCGTAATAACGATGCAACCGTACGGGAGTCAATCGGGATATCTGCTGATGGCAAATGGATATATGGAAAAACCATGCAGGACACTATTGTTGCCTATGCCGCCGGTAAGGAAAAGCAATGGGCTGCCTGGAAACTGCATGCTGGTTTTGGTTATGAGCATGTGCCTTCCATGCTTATCGAAAAAGACGGCCTGGTTTTCTTTGGAACAAAAAGTGGTGTTGTTTACTGTATTGATCCGGCT
>JAKQEA010000134.1 GCA_029558715.1 Bacteroidota bacterium
AACCCTGCAACTTCGTGAACAGGGAGTTCCTGATAATCTGCTGCAGGAAGTAATACAACAACTCAAAACCCTGCGGATCACCCGTAAAAGAAATACCGGTTTTGCCTGTTGTGGCATTGGTGTGGCTTTGCTCATTATCGGATGTATGCTTACCATTCTGCTTTATGGCAGCGGTGGCGATATTAAACTTGCCATGTACGGGCTCACTACGATCGGCGTCATTTTCACTCTTAAAGGATTAGCGGATATTATGGGTTGGTAGTACTGATTACTTTTCGATACATAGAATTTGTACCTTCAATGCATGTCGGTTACCATTGCAACCATCCAGGATATACCAGTATTAGTCTCATTGCTCAACAGTGCTTACAGGGGTGATGCTTCAAAGAAAGGCTGGACAACTGAAGCAGATATGATCGAAGGTTCACTCCGTACTGATGAAACAAGCCTTGGAGAATTAATGCAGCAACCCGGAGCCGTAATTTTAAAATATACGGATCCGGATAATAAAATTACCGGTTGTGTTTTCCTAAGAAAAGAAGATAAAAAACTCTACCTCGGTATGCTGAGTGTTTCGCCACTAATCCAGGCAAAGGGTATCGGTAAACAACTGATGAAGGCAGCTGAAGCATACGCTGCGGAACAGGCCTGTACGTCTATCTATATGAGAGTTATTTCGATCCGGCATGAGCTGATCGCCTGGTACGAAAGAAAAGGTTATTACAATACTGGCATCACGCAACCATTTCCCAATGAACCAAAATTTGGTATACCAAAACAACCTATTGAATTTATACTGATGCAAAAAGATCTGTGATCAATAATATTTATTTCAAAACAGAAGGTTTTACTTAAACTAATGACTATGCATTTCAAAAAAAATATTTTAGCCATCGTTGTATTCATATTCTGCTCCTGTACTGCTGAAAACAACAATACTGATCTGCGGGAAAAAGCCAGGCAGGAAATAGTAAACACAGAGAAAGAGTTTGAGAAAATGGCAGCAGAAAAAGGTATAGCAGAAGCCTTCTGGTATTATGCCGACTCAAATGCAATTATTAAACGTCAGAACGACACCCTCATCAAAGGCAAAGAGAATATCAGGAATTACTATGCTGCAGATTATTTTAAAACGGCATCCGTAAAATGGTCTCCTGATTTTACAGATGCTTCGCAAACAGGAGATATGGGTTATACCTATGGTAAGTACGTCTGGCAATCCAAGGATAGTTCAGGTTCGGTTAATGAAGCTACCGGTGTATTTCATACCGTCTGGAAAAAACAGGCTGATGGAAACTGGAAGTATGTGTGGGATTAATCCTGTATCAGACAATGGTAAATCTTTCTCTCAGATCCCCCATTACAAGCCAATAAATACCATCGGGCATACCACCCACACTTAAGGAAAATTCCCTTGTTGGATCACATATCCGTCCTTTTCTTATCAATTCGCCACTGTCATTGACAATATGATAGCTGTCTGAGCCAAACATATTAACAGGAGATTGTACTGTGATAGAAGCATTGCAGGGCACCGTGTTGGGGGACACCACAAACTGGCTTTGGTTTTTCATATCTTGATCTGAGTCTTAACCGGGCTGGTGAAGCCCTGAAGGATATATGGTGCAGCGCAAATAAGAAACAAAAAAAATGCCATGCGGGTATAATGAGAAGAATAATTCCTGAAATGTGAATATCTATTTATGAAGAACCGTATTTACTGCATTGCAGGGAAAGCAATCATCCTTTAATTGATCAGGGGCAATTCTATATGAAAAGTAGTACCCTTACCCTGTTCGGTTTCAAACCATATTTTTCCTTTGGCCTGTTCCACTATTCCCTTACACATGGCAAGCCCCAAACCCGTACCTGACGATTTGGTTGTGAAATTGGGAACAAATATTCTTTCCTGCATTTCTGAAGCTATCCCTTCCCCATTGTCTTTTACACTAATGTGGATCATATTTTCCAGCCTTGATTCATTTACTTCAATACTGCAGAAACTATTACCATTACAAGCCTCCACAGCATTGGCAAACAGGTTGGTGAACAGGCGATTCATCTGTGTTTTATCTGCCTGCATCATCAGCTGTGCATGCACCGGCCTCCAGATAAACCGTACATTCTCATCTGAAGCATATAATTCCTTCAGGGAGGCAATAACATCATGAAGATCAAAAGTGGTGATATTCGTATTTCCGATATTGGCAAACTGCGAGAAATCTGCCGCAATCTTCGACAGGTGATCAATTTGTTCCACCAAAGTGTTGGCAACATTCGCTGACAATTCTTTTACATTAGGCTGGTTATTATTAATAGCCTTTTGCAGGTACTGTATGCTCAGTTTCATTGGTGTCAGTGGATTCTTGATCTCATGTGCAACCTGCCGGGCCATTTCCCGCCAGGCACCTTCTCTTTCACTTTTGGCCAATGCAGCAGCACTCTCTCCCAATTTAGCCACCATCTTGTTATACTCCTGTACCAGTTCTCCTATCTCGTCATTCCGGTTCCAGGCAATTGCTTCATTTAACTTACCCAGGTTTACCTCCTTCATCTTATCACTGATCAGTGAAAAAGAATCAGTAATACGATTGGTAATAAACAATGCGATCAAACCTGCTATCAGAAATATAAAAGCGTTAAGATTTATGATTGTGACAAGGAAATTAGATATCTCCTTTTCCAGTTCCGGTTGCGAAGTGAAGTAAGGAATATTGATATAAGCATAGGCCTGTCCGTCAGCATCACGAACCGGGCTATACATACTGTAATAAGAGAAGTTCCCTACTTTTTCTTTTTGCAGATGTTGTACTTTGCGCAACCTGTCCATGTAGTAATAAGCTACCGGATCAATCTTTTTACTTAAAACCCCCTTGGTATAAACATTTGCCTCAGAAGATACCTGGAGGTTGCCAGCAAGGTCATACACATTCACATCTACCCCGTGTATTTCAGATACTTCGTCAACAAGCCCCTGCAATCCTGTATTGGAAACAGAATCATATATCTTGATCACATCATCAAACGTATTGTGATCAGCCATCTCCTTCTCCATTTCATTCACCATAATCTTCATGGTGCGGCTCAGTTTATCGCTGTTATTTTGCTTATACCTGTTTATAAAAAAAGAAATGGTAGCAGCACCAATCACCAGGAATGAAAAAATACTGATAAAAATAATAGTACTATGTACCTGTCTGCGGATGGTTATCTGCAGCAGGTTTCGCAAACCTGTCCAGTTGGTTCCTTTCTTTAAAACAAAAGATAATAACTGAACAAATGCCACCATAAACAAGAATGAACAGAAAATATAAGAGAACAATGTAATGGCTTGTATAAATGTTTCTCTTTTGCGGACAATAACCACAACTTTTTCAGTGCCTGACCTGTACCAGAGTTCATCAAACTCACCGTTGGTTTTTTGCAGGTATTCTTCTTTGGGCACCTCATCACTGGTGAGCCAGATGGCAAAAGGATAATTTCCGGGCGGAGAAATAAGCCTGTGGCCTGCATAGACGGCGATGGAGTAAATAGGTGAGCTTTCCGGATCTGTTTGTTTGAATTGCCTGAATAATTCCGGGAATAATGCTTCATTACTAAATTTCTTCGGATTAGATACAATAAAAAAAGATCCTAACCTTTGATTTCCTGTATCAAGTACCTCCCGGCGGGTTATATAGTTGAACTTATCAAAAGAAGTTTCGAAATAAAATAACCCATCGATCTGTGTTGGTTTTGACTGAACAGTAAGAATGGTATTCAATGATTCATATGTAGTAGCATCATCATTATACACCGGCCGGTTATACTCATCATACACATAGAGACGGGTATCATATTTATTCAGGTATCCCCTGTAATTATCAGTAATGATGCTGTCCCGAAACTTCTTACTATTTTCCAGGTCCTTAAACCGGTTAAAATTTTCTGACAAAAAATCGTTATCCAGGTATTGGATAGCAATACTCATCATCATTTCACTCGATTTATCTGTTTGAACAGAGAGTTTATCTGCCATCCTTTTTCTTTTCTCCCATTCCACTTTTTTATTCTCTGACAGCATGATAACAGCTATCGATACAGAAAAGATAAACAACCAGGCCAGCATGCCAGCCATGTTTACTCTGATATGCTTAAAAATAATCCCCTGCCTGTGCACAAGCCAGGTATAGATAAGCAACCATAAAAGAACAGGCAGATAAAATAATACTTCAGGATTCCCGGAACGAAAAGTGAGATAAAGTAATCCGAGAAAGCCAATTGAAAAATAGATGAGGTAATTGCGGTCTGTAAACAACGGAAAAATGAACCGGTATAGCAATCGTGAAAGATAATAATAGGATAACGAAAGACAGGCCAGCACTACAAATCCAGCTATTGTGTAACGATCCAGGCTGAAAAAATTAGTTACATCAAATGAAATTTTAGAATCGGAGACAAGGCTGCGTACAACATTTGAAAGGATAAAAGTCGAGAAAATAAGCAGGCATAGTGAAAAAATACCCAATATCAAACGCAGTTTTAGCGATAACCCCGACACAGGATTCTCTATATAGCGCAGCTTTGACCAGGCAAATAAAACAACCCAGCAAAATAATAACGCATTAATCAGCAGATCACCTAAAGAACGTTGAATAGGGTCTGCCCCATAAATCACGGGGTTGAAGATTTCAAACTGGCGCAGGTTAAGCAGAGAGGGGAAAAAATAAGTTGTCAACCGAAGCACTACCAGTAATAGCACCAGGAGACCAATTGATTTCCATGGGCCATACCTTTTAGCTGTGGATTCTGTTGCCAGGTAAATAAACAGAAATAAGAATAGCAGGGCTCCAAATCGCAATAATAGTGTTTGCAGGTCATTGAATGGTACTGCTCCTGTTACTTTTTTATCTAAGTAAAAAAGAGTTTTGCCGGAAAGTGTTCTTACCGGAAACTCTGTAATGGCCTCACTTATGCGAACCCTTTTACCTGCCAGGGGACTATGCACAAATTGCTGTGGCAGATAATCAGTTTCAATAAAAAACTCTGACCATACTGGTATCATAGCAAAGGCAAGAGACTTACCAGGCTTTGTGTCTGCTGCCAGAGTTTGCTTCACAATAAAATACCATCCATTAGATAGTTTAGTAAAATACTCCCCATCGGCTGCCGAAAGCATTTCTATGGGAGGCACAATCAGTTGATCACTCCAAAACTTCATACTCACCTCACCAAACTCATTTACACTATAAAGAAATATACCGTATTTCTTAGATGACAACTGTGTAAGTTCTTCTAATAACTCGGTCCTGGCAATCAGTTTGTTTACAAGGGATGTATCTTTTAAAAAGCTTACAAAATCCTCCTGTTGTGTATGAATGTGTTTTTCGAGAATGTCCACTTCTCTTGCTACAGAAGACCGGTTGGAGTACAGTGTATTAAAAACAAAGGATAATACAAAAAGAATGAAAGATAGCAGCAGGAAACTGAACTTGCTCCGGAATATATTTTTTCGTTGTGGCTTCACTTATCAGGTCGCTGTTGTTTGATGTTATTCCAGATAGTATCCATTTCCTGCAGGGTCATTTCACTTAAGTTTTTTCCCTGGTTCAGGGCTGCT
Source organism: Bacteroidota bacterium (assembly GCA_029558715.1). GTDB lineage: Bacteria > Bacteroidota > Bacteroidia > Chitinophagales > Chitinophagaceae > JJ008. The sequence goes on from JAKQEA010000134.1 coordinate 5,600, forward strand.
GCTTCCATCTGGGAAAACCGGTGGATGAATTTCTTATTAGTTCTTTCCAGCGCATTTTCGGCGTCCACCTGCAAAAACCGTGCATAATTAATTAATGAGAAGATCACATCACCGAATTCATCTTCAGTATTGGCCTGGTTACCGGTTTCAATAGCTGATTTCAACTCCTTCATTTCTTCTTCTACTTTCTCCCAAACCTGTTCTTTATTATCCCACTCAAAGCCTACTTGCCTGGCTTTTTCCTGCAGCCGCATGGCTTTGACTGTGGCGGGTAATGACTGAGGAACTCCACTCAGAACGGATTTCTTCCCTTCCTTTAACTTTAGTTTTTCCCAGTTTCGCTTTACATCCTCCTCATTTTTTACTTCCACATCCCCATATATATGAGGGTGTCTTGCTATTAGTTTCTCACAAATACCATTGATCACCTCATCCAGCTGAAATTGCTGTTGTTCAGCTCCAATTTTTGCATAGAAAACGATATGCAATAAAAGGTCACCTAATTCCTCCTTTATACCCTGCCAGTTTCCCTCTGTAATTGCATCAGCCAGCTCATAGGTTTCTTCAATTGTCATTTGCCGGAGTGACTGAATAGTTTGCTTTTTATCCCATGGGCATTTCTCCCGGAGATCATTCATTATCTCAATAAGTCTGGAAAAGGATTTCTCTGTAGTAGCGGACATAATGTGTTATTATAATTCAAAAACAGAAAATAATATAAACGCAGCAAATAATACAACCAGCATAATAACTCCTGATATATTCAGCAGTAAGAATTTAAAAAAGGTTTTTGGGTGCTTTTGGCCATAAAATCGCTTCATAGAAAGATATAAATATACTCCTCCCGAGAGGAATAATAATCCTGTCAGCACATCAAAAATTCCCAGGCCTGTTACCGTACTCAGTTTATCCAGCCCAAAAACGAATAATAAAAGAATAAAAGTGAAAATATAGTGATACACACTAAAAATAGCATGATCGGCATAGTAAAAATTCTTACGCCGGGTATACAGTAATTTTAAGATCAGTGCAAATAAAGGAAGAGAAACAAATAACAGATAAGGAAGCTTATGAAGAAATGTATTACCCAGCGTATTAAAGCCAGCCTTGGGATCATTCCGGTACTTTTCTTTCAGCTTCAGGTTCTTTCTCTGAATGATTTTTTGTAACCATCCATCTCTGTCAGCAGAAGGAATGACTTTCTGAATTGAATCATACTCCGCAAGACTATTATACTTTTTGCCGCTTATACTTATAAATTCAACATCATTCCAATACTTTATCATATCTTCTTCAGTCAGCACTTTCGTTGTATCCTTAAGCATCTGCATTGCTTCCTTCCATTTGTCATTTGCGGGGTTTTTCAATAATTCCTCCTCACCTCTCTTAATATACTCATCCCTTTGCTCACTTGTTAAGTTGCTGGAAAGGTTAATTTTGACAGCCTCTCCTCCTTTAAAAAAGCCAAAAAAGATCAAAAAGAACACTGCGGAAGTAAATACATATTTTTTGATGGGGTTCAGGTAACTGGCTCTTCTTCCTTTAATATATTCCTGGGGTAAAAACCCGGGCCGCAGCAACAGATACTTCATCGAATCAAAAAATTTGCTGTCGAAATGGGTGATATCATACAGGAAGTGTTTTACCATATGCCAGAAAGACTCATGTGGTACTACATTTTCCTGGCCACAGTGCTGGCAATAGTTTCCCTGGACAATGGTGCCGCAGTTAAGACAGTCCTTCTCTTTCCGCTGAGGTATATGAGACACTGTAAATTTTTACTTAAAAATAAGTACAAAAAATACAAGAAGCCTTTCTTTTTCGTTTCTGAACAATTAAGGTAACTTTGACTTTTAAAACCATATCACAGCATGAAGACCCTTTTGCTACTCTTTATTTTACTTGGTTCTCTTAGCTCACAGGCGCAGTATTATTATAACGATATTATTGGTACACAGGAAACCAACAACCTGATGAAAAACTATACTGCCAATAAGGTAAAAACAGTTAGTGCCACCGGGTATGACAACCGCGGCGTGAAAGCAACTGATTTTTCAGAACTACAGGAAGTAAAAGAGAATGGCAGGCTTTTAAGAAGTTCAACGATAAACAATTTCAACAAAAAAACTACCTACTCAAGGTTTGATGAAAAAGGAAGAGTAACAAACATTACAGATTCATCAGCTCAAATCCAGGGAATTACTACTTATCTATATGATGAAAACAACAGGATAAGCATGGTGCAGAATACTGTCAAAGATTCAGCCAGCGCTTTTGACCACATCGAAACACATCAATGGTTTTTCAATACTGCCGGAAAGCCCGAAAAAATGTGGCGTATAATAAGCAGTACCAGGTCAGGAACAGGTGCGGATAGTCTTGAAGTACGTTTTGTAACTGATGAGGATGGAAACATAGCAGAAGAACGAACCTTCAGAAAAGGTATCGAAACCAGCTACCTCTATTATTATTACGATGACAAGAACCGCCTGCTGGATATTGTGCGATTCAATACCCGGCTAAAGAAGTTATTACCAGACATTATGTTTGAGTATGATGAAAATGACAATGTGGTTCAAAAAACAACTACTACTTCCAGCCTGAATATTGGTTACCTGATCTGGAGATACATATATGACGAAAAGGGGCTTAAAACGAAGGAAGTACTCTTTAATAACGATAAACAGATAACCGGAAAAATTGACTATACCTACACTTTTAGTCAATAATGAGGGGATAAACTGACGCAACTCATAGTTAAATAGGAGAGATTATAGTTACTTAGCAGTACAAGAATAGACATCCCCGGGATGTATACAAGGATGGATGCTGCAAATCCCATACTGGTTCAATGGAAAAAAGAACAAAAGGTTTTTGAAAAAAACCTTGCCCTCCTCAGGCAAAAACTAAACAAAGAAGCAATACATGACCTGAGGGTAGCCATCAAAAAACTCCGGGCTTATTTTGAGTTTTATTTACTACTGAAAAAAACAGAAGACCTTGCATCAGGCAGTCTGGATGGATCTCTCCATTCTACTGAAGAACTTTTTACTACTACCGGCCGGCAACGGGATGTTGAAATATGTTTAGAGATAATAACTGAATTTAAAAAGAGTCCCCCTATTTCCATTAACCAATTCAGCCTTTATCTTCAGACAATATTAAAAATAACAAAGGCATGGACAAACCAGGAAATCCACCGGTACAAAAATAAAGAGCTGAAGAAAATAGCATTCCTGTTAAAACAAGAACCGGAATTCAATAATAGTATTGAGTTGGAGCAAATAATAAAATCAGCCATAGATGAAAAGGTTGGAAAGGTCAGTACCCATTTCAAAAAACCGCACTTGCTTCGAAAAAACCTCAAATCTGTCTATTACTGGCTCAACCTGATCAATCAAAGTGAGAAATACCAACCACCCTTATTACACAACATCCTCGATGACCTGGGAAGCTGGCAAGATCATGATGTTTTATTAGTAAGAATGAAGCATTTCAGAAAAGATTACCTCCCAAAATCATTTGATGAATATGGGGTATTAAAAGAACTGGAAAAAAATATACAGGAAAGAAAGAGTAGTCTCCTGAGATCGGCCATTAATAAAACGAGGAAATGGCTTAAGGCTATTACAATTGCATAAAAAAAGCTTCAGCGAATACTGAAGCTTTTGTGCCCGAGACTGGATTCGAACCAGCACACCCTTTCGGGCGCCACCACCTCAAAGTGGTGCGTCTACCAATTTCGCCACCCGGGCATTAGTTGTAAGAGCTTATTTCAACCTGGTTGTCTTCCATCCCTATAGCTACCGGGAGGAGTGCAAATGTAAGCGGTTTATTTTTTCAGAACAATTCTGAATGTTGTTCCTTTTCCGATTTCAGAATGTTTGACAAAGATCTCTCCTTTGTGATACTGTTTGATGATGCGTCGGGAAAGACTCAAACCAAGCCCCCATCCTCTTTTTTTGGTAGTAAATCCGGGTTTAAAAACTCTTGCAATATTTTGTGTACTAATTCCCTTCCCGGTATCAGTAATATCTATATAAACAAACTTATCATCTTGATTTACATCTGCAATAATAGCTCCTTTCCCCTCCATGGAATCTAAAGCGTTTTTTAAGAGGTTTTCAATAACCCAGTCAAATAGAGGAGCCGACACCTTGCTTATTATTTGCTTATGCCCATGTGTGTTAACTGAAAAATTTATCTTTCCGGCAGCTCTTTTTCGCATATAATCCACCATATTATTGATCTGGCTCACCAGGTTTGTTTCTTCAAGATGCGGGGTACTGCCAATTTTGCCAAAACGATCCGATACTAATCTTAACCTGTCTACATCTTTTTCGAGTTCCTGGGCAATTTTTTTACTGTCGGGGTTTTCCTTCAGCATTTCTACCCAGCCTTCCAGCGATGATACAGGTGTGCCAAGCTGATGAGCCGTTTCTTTCGCCATTCCTGCCCACACCTGGTTTTGTACGGAACGGTAGCTGCTGCGGAGAGATAAAAGTGTAATAGCCATAAACAAAGCGACAATGCATAATTGCACTATCGGGTAATACCGAACCTCATTCAAAAGCTTGGATTCACCATAGTAGTAACGGTTCCGGACAGAAGGGTTGTTCGGGTCAATCCATTCAATAGCTTTGTTTTGAGACTTGAACAGCCTTAGTTTTTGTTCAACAAAAGAAATACTTTTTGCTGCTTTGGCAGTATACAGGTTAATATGTTGAATAATACTATCCTTTTCGTTCGTTTCAATGATTGGGATAGACTTATTCCCAGTAACTATTTTAGAAGCAAATGTGATATCTGCATCAGATGGTGCATTGATAATAAATTTAATGGCATCTATCGATTGCTCTACCTTCTGCCGCTCATCCATGGCTATTTTTCTTGCCAGGTATTGCGAATAAAAAATAGTACCGCTGACAATTATGATGGCCAGTAATGCCAGCAATACCCGCCAGTTTAATATTTGCTTAAACATATTTCGAATTTAACAAGGATATACCGGCTTCCCTTATTTTTGAATAAATATTTTCACACCATTGAGCCATACACCTAAAGTAGCTGTTGTAATATTAAACTGGAACGGACAAAAATACCTCGAACAGTTTTTACCATTTGTATATGCCACCAGTTATAATAATCTTGAAGTAGTTGTAGCTGATAATGGCTCAACAGATAATTCAGTGAGCTTTCTCCGAAATACCTACCCGGCCATTCGTATTATTTCTTTTAAAAAGAACTTTGGTTTTGCTAAAGGATATAATGAAGCATTGAATCAGGTACAAGCTGATTACTATGTGATCCTCAATTCAGATGTGGAAGTACAATCCAATTGGCTTGTACCGATGGTTGACCTGTTAGAAAAAAACAAGCGTATCGCTGCTTGTCAGCCCAAGATACTTTCCTTCACAAACAGAAAAATGTTTGAATATGCCGGTGCGGCAGGGGGATGGCTTGACAAGTATGGCTATCCATTTGCAAAAGGGAGGATCTTTGATATATGTGAAGAAGATAAAGGGCAATATGATCAATGTGAGCCAATCTTCTGGGCCAGTGGAGCGGCGTTGTTTATCCGGTCATCTGTTTTTCATGAAGTAAAAGGATTTGATGAGTACTTTTTTGCCCACCAGGAGGAAATAGATCTGTGCTGGAGAATTCAATTAGCCGGTTATAAGATCTATTCCTGCCCCGCTGCCATAGTATACCATGTGGGTGGGGGCACATTGCCAAGAGGCAACTCCCTGAAGACCTATCTTAATTTCCGTAACAACAGGATCATGTTATCAAAAAATCTCCCTTTCAGAAAAAAAATATGGATAGTTCCGGCAAGAAATTTTCTCGATGCATTGTCGGCTTGGAAGGGATTGTTATCAGGAGATGGAGGCTATTTTATAGCTATTATCCGCTCTCATCTTGCTTACACCAAGTGGTGGTTATTTTACCAGGGTAAAAGTGTTTTCCCGAAAAACAGGAAAGCTGACCTGTCAGGTTATACTAAAAAGAACATGATCTGGCAGCATTTTGTCAGAAAGAAGAAGCATTTTGATGAAATTATGAATGAAACAAAATGATATTTTTTGTACTGAACCCTTATTTTTGCATCACAAAATTCCACTATGACCAATCAACAGGAATATCACGAAGAACTTCAAAAAGTACAGGATAAAGACTTCACCCACAACTGGGTTTCTTCTTCCGGCTTTCTTTTCTACCTGCAAGTGGCTTGTATAGTCGCCTTTGTATTTGGGGCCTGCACAATGTTGTATAACAAACGATACAGCAAGATTGATGTACCAGTACAGGAGAGCAGCCAGTACACGCCGAAATACAAATAATTGGTTCAAAAATTTTTTTAAAAAGGGCGCATGCCCTATTTTTGCGTCCCGCCTTCAGAAAATAAGCTGATGGCAGCAAATCAACAGTTCTTTTATATGCGGAAGTAGCTCATTTGGTAGAGCACGACCTTGCCAAGGTCGGGGTGGCCGGTTCGAGCCCGGTCTTCCGCTCCAACAAGTCCTCTTGCCGTTCCGGCGGAGGATTTTTTTTACCGGTTGCCCTGGTGGTGGAATTGGTAGACACGCAGGACTTAAAATCCTGTGGCCAGCAATGGCCGTATCGGTTCAACTCCGATCCGGGGCACTTTAAAAGCGATTCAATAAAATGAGTCGCTTTTTTTATTTGTAGATTTGAAACTAAAGTTGAATGAATGGCTACTGAAATAAAATGTCCTAATTGCGGGCACCAGTTTGAACCGAATGATGCCATCCGGGAAGAAGTGGAAAAAGAGCTTCGGTCTAAGGCGGCTGACTGGCAGAAAAAAAAGAATGAAGAATTCCAAAACAAACTGGAAGAAGAAAAAAGACGATTGCAGCAAAGTCTTGAAGAAAATATTCGTAAAAACATCACAGCTGATTTTGAAAATAAATTGAAGCTGGCTGAGCAAAATAATAAAGACAACGAAGAAAAACTAAAGCAAGCCCGCCAGCAACAGCTTGATTTTTTGAAGAAGGAACAGGAATTAAAAACTAAAGAAGCTGAGCTGGAATTATCAGTTCAGAAAAAGCTACAGGAAGAAAGAGAAAAGCTGTCCGCAGAAATCAGGAAATTGGAGGAGCAGCGGAATGCAGCCAAAGAAACTGAATTCCAGTTGCGATTGAAAGAAATGGAAGAAAAGCTTGAAGTGCAAAGGAAACTGGCAGAAGAGATGAAACGAAAAGCCGAACAGGGATCCATGCAATCACAGGGAGAAGTACAGGAGCTTCTGCTGGAAGAAATGTTACGTACAGCTTTCCCTTTTGATGTAATTGTGGAAGTTGGCAAGGGCGTTCGGGGAGCTGATTGCATACAGGTGGTTCGTAACAATTTTGGCCAGGAATGTGGCAAGATCATTTTTGAAAGTAAAAGAACAAAAGACTTTGCGAATGATTGGATAGAAAAATTAAAAGCCGATATGCGCAGCCAGGGAGCGGATGTAGCCGTCATCGTCACTCAGGCTTTGCCGAAAGAAATGGACCGTTTTGGAGAAAAAGATGGTGTATGGATCTGCACTTTTATAGAAGTGAAACCAGTCGTTCATATGTTGCGGGATGGCATTATTAAAGTATCAAACGCCGCAAAAAGCCAGGAAAACCGGGGTGATAAAATGCACTTGCTGTATGATTATCTCACCAGCCGGGAATTTGCTGACCAATGGCAGGCCATCCGGGAAGGTTTTATGAGTATGAAACTCTCCATACAAAAAGAAAGGGATGCGATGGAAAAATTATGGAAGCAACGGGAAAAGCAACTGGAGAAAGTATTACTGAATGCAGCCCATGTCCGCGGATCTATTGAAGGTATTTCAGGAACAGATGTTGATTTGAATTTATTAGGAGACGGAACTGACGATCTGCAATTAGATTA
>JAKQEA010000138.1 GCA_029558715.1 Bacteroidota bacterium
GGGCAAATTTTTTATTAAAAATCAGCCCGCAACTAAAAAAGACTGAACGAACCATGGCCCTTAGCCAGAGCTTACAACAAAAATTGCTGCAGAAGCTGTCGCCACAGCAGATTCAACTGATGAAACTGCTGCAGGTACCTACGGCTAACCTGGAAACCCGGATCAAAGAGGAATTGGAAGAAAATCCTGCACTGGAACTGGATGAAGAAGGGCACGATGAGGGTGCAGATGAATTAAAAGATGAATTCAGCGAAACCGGCGATGAGGATCATGAGGATAATGACGGCAGTGAGGATGAATATGATAATATTGATGTGAGTGAGTATGTGCAGGAGGGTGATGATGAAGTGGGTGATTACAAACTCCGCGACGATAACTATCCGGAAGAAGATGAAGGAAGACAGTTGCCATATAAAACAGAAGCCAGTTTTTACGAGACTCTTATCGACCAGCTTGGTCTGCTGAAGCTGGAAGAAAAAGAACAAACCATAGCTGAGCAGATAGTGGGCAGCATTGACGAAGATGGTTATTTGCGAAGAGAGACATCTTCCATTGTAGATGACCTGGCTTTTCGTCAAAATATTATTGCTACCGAAGAAGAAGTAGAAGCTATTATTAACCGTATACAGCAGTTTGAGCCGCCCGGGGTAGCCGCCCGGGATTTAAGAGAGTGCTTGCTGATACAGTTATATCGTCAAAAAGATGAAGGCCGCCCGGTAGATATTGCCATTAAAGCTATTTCCAAATACTTTGATGAGTTTACCAAAAAACATTACGAAAAAATTCAGCGTGGGCTGAACCTCGATGATGACCAGTTGAGAGAGGTGATGCAGCAGATCATACGGCTGAATCCAAAACCCGGTGGCAATGTTGGAGAGATCAATAAGGCTGAAAGTTATGTGGTACCCGATTTTTTCATCATCAATAATGGCGGCAAGCTGGAACTGACACTTAACAGCCGCAATGCTCCCGAACTCCGCATCAGCGAAGGATACCGTGATATGCTGAAAGAATATGACCGGGGCGCCAAAAAAGATAAACGGCAAAAAGAAGCCGTATTGTTCATCAAACAAAAGATCGACTCTGCCAAATGGTTTATTGATGCCATTAAACAAAGACAGCATACTTTGCTTAGTACCATGAATGCCATCATGGAACACCAGTATGAATTTTTCCTTACGGGTGACGAGACAGAACTGAAACCGATGATCTTAAAAGATATTGCCGAGAAAACCAACCTGGATATTTCAACTGTAAGCCGTGTTGCCAACAGTAAGTTTGTGCAAACTGAATTCGGTACCTACCGCCTCAAGTTTTTCTTCAGCGAATCATTAAGCACCGACAGTGGTGAAGAAGTATCAACCCGTGAAGTAAAGAAGATCCTCAGTGACTTTATTGAAGGAGAAGATAAGAAACGGCCCTTGAGTGATGAACGGCTTACTGAATTACTACAGGAAAAAGGTTACAATATTGCCCGCCGCACAGTGGCTAAATACAGGGAACAATTGAATATACCTGTGGCCCGGTTAAGAAAGGAACTTTAGTTTAATTGTATTTTTTTCGGTAAGGTTTACGATTATAAAATATAACTGGTGGCGATACTACAATAAAGTTTTTTGTTTCGATTTCTTTCAGATTTTTCAACACTTCAAACCAAAAGTCTTTGTTTTTATCCATATAAACAGAATCTCCCATAAAGTTTATACATAACGGGAAATAGATAGTGGGAGGAAGGTCTGATATTGGCTTCCAGCAATCTTTAATCTTTACTGCTATTTGCTTACCGACATCATACAAAAAACGGGTTTGTTTGTGCCAAATGTCTACAGCGGCTATCTGCTTATCTTTAAGGCTGATTTCAAAAACAATAGTTTCTCCTTCCGGTTTTTGTAAAATTGAATCGGGAATGCTGATACTCCTGATGATAATATCACTCAGGTTTCTAAGATCATTTCTTCTTACGCTATCTGTCTGCGAAATACTCGATTTTGAAACAGAGAGTATTAATATAAATAAAAAATATTTTCTCATCGTATAGCTTATTGGCAAGGAGGGCTTAGTTTTAGGGAATCATACCTTGCAGTTGTGAAATTATTACACGATAACCCTTGAATATTTGGAATAACACTTCTAATACTTGTATCTCTTGCAGCAAGATTTATTGCCGCAATTCGACACTTTTCACTTGTCTGCTTTGAATACCATGTATTTGTTGTATTTAATCCGCCCCAAGCCAATGCCTTACTTATAGAGTCTTTCCATTGTTCAGAGGGAGCCGGTCCTTTATAATAATGTTTAATTATAGAGCTAATGCTGTCAATGAATGTTGATGCCATAATGTTGTGATGAGTCGTAGGAGGAAGATAACTATTTGATGCAGTTAAAGGGTGTGTAAAAAAATCCCAGAAAATAGGAAAAGCTGCCAAAACTTGTGCTGAATCGATAATCCCATTAAAGTATTGATAATAAATCTGATCAATAAACGCATGAATTGGTTCATGAATTAAGTTTGCAACATTGTACTCATATGTGGCATTTTCCAAAACCCAAGGATTCAAAAATATCCTCGACTGATAATGAAACAGATTATTAGCTGTATCTATAGCAAACAGAATTGGAGAATTATATGCATCTACCGAATCTTTCGTTAAAGAATTATCAATATCAAAGTCAAGATGAATTCTAGAGCTAATACCAAAAATATTATAAAGAATCCGTTGCGTAAATCCGTTTGTATTGGGCAAACTATCCTTAATTAGGGAAGCAATACATGGAAAATTTGTACGAAGAAGATTTGAAACTCCTATTGTATCATAATTGTTGGGATCATATGGTGTACCGGGAGGCAATAGAACTGGTTCCCAACCAGGTTCACAAGGGTCAGTCAGGTTTGTTCTTCCGGGGAGGGTGCTGCCACATTCCGGTGGGATTCCTCCACCTCCAGATCCTCCGCCTCCGCCTGTTGAACCTCCTCCTCCTGAACCGCCTGAGCCATTATCTCCACTTGGTATATATACCCAAATATCCGTACAAATAGTAAATACCATCGGCGTCTCTCCAGGCGGGCATATATCCGGTGCTGGTTGTATCTGCCCCTTTCCAGAACGAAAAGCCATCATGTGGGTCTTTACACAACCCACCACATCATTACAACCTGTAACAGGCATAAGTAAGTTACCCCTGCCTAAAGTAGTCTTCTGAGAAGGTTGAATAAAGTTAAACACTACCTCAACACTGTCAAAACTTAAACCCAAACTGTCAAGGTAGCTGTTTTGATCCTCTGTGAGTAAATTTTCATCTGTAATCCGAAACTTAGTCCTTCCAAATACATTTTTGTCTAAAAGAGCAAAAACATGAAAAACATTTCTTGCATTCCATCCGGTTTGGGTAGTATCAAAGCCAAATTCCGCATATTGCCAATTGCACAGGTACTGAAAAGAAGTATCAGATGGTGTAGTTCTGACCAACAGTGAAGCATTCACGAATTGCTGACTATCTCTTACAAACGGGATATAGGTAACACTTACAGAGTCTTCTGAATTACCTCTACCTACAGAATTTTCGTCTGTTTTTGCGAAAGTTATTGATTTATCCCAATAAGGAAAGCCGATTTGATTTACAGTTTTACCGACAAACTGATGCTTGCTATTAAATGTTTTGAAATAAATATTAATAGCCTGTACCAGCGGGTCATCTGACCTGTGCTCGTTAAAGAACTTGTTTTCTGTTTCACTTATTGTATTTTCTTCAACTTGCCGGTCAATTTTACGGCAGCCTTGAATCAGGATACTCCCGGAAACAAGAATTAAAATAAATTGTATGGTTAACAGGTAAGATTTACGGGTTATCATATAATAGGAGTTAAGGCATAATAATAAATGTAAATTAATGCCTTAACTTCTAATGACAAATACCCTTTTAGTAGTATTCTATACAAACTTCTTTAAATCAACCATCTGAGAAAGGAACTTAAAAAGGCAAATCACTTCCCCCTTCTGTTTGTCCTTCATCAAAATACACCTGGTTATCTGCTATTTTATCTGTTGTACCTGTACCCGCCGGTTCTACTTTCCATGCTTTTACATCAGTATACCAGCGGCCGTTGTATTCCCGGCTTTCCACATCAAAAGAGATCGTAAGCATGCTTCCTACTTTTAACATCGATTCATTGATCTTATCTCCCCAGATGGAAATACAAACTTTTTTGGGGTATTGGCCTTCCGTTTCTACTATAATATCCTGCTTTTTCCATTGCCCGTTTTTACCAGTTCCGGTCTGCAAAGGCAATAATTGAATAAGTTTTGCAGTTAATTGCATGTAAAACTATTTAAAGAATGAAGGTACGTATACACTGCCAATAAACCTACCTGATACCCCCTGCAGGGTATTTTCAAAAAAACCTCTTTATCCGCTATTAAATAACTAACCAAAACAGTATTTTACACAGCTAATTATTCCTCAACCCCCTGAATATGGTTTTCGCAAGCCTTATCTTCCTGTTCCTTTTTCTGCCATTGAACCTGCTGCTTTACTACAGCACTAAAAATGCTACCTGGAGAAATTGGGTTCTCATTGTTTTTTCACTGTTCTTTTACGGTTGGGGTGAGCCTATCTGGATTTCACTGATGATACTTTCTTCCATGGTAGACTGGGGCAATGCTCTTTTTATTCAAAAGCACCGGGGCACCAAATGGGCAAAGGTGGGAGTAGTAATTACATTGATATTTAACCTCGGGTTGCTGGCAACTTTCAAATATGATGTCTTTATTGTTGATACGGTCAATTCTGTTTTAGGCACTTCATTTACTGCACCCGGCTATGCATTGCCAATCGGTATTTCATTTTACACTTTTCATACTATTTCCTATGTAGTCGATGTTTACCGGAGAGATATTAAAGCGCAACGTTCATTTCCTAACTTTTTAATGTATGTGTCGCTGTATTCATCATTGGTTGCAGGGCCCATTATCCGGTATGCGCATGTAGAAACAGAGATATACGGAAGAAAAGAAAACCTGAAGGATTTTAGCCTGGGTCTTTCCCGTTTTTGTATTGGCTTATTTAAAAAAGTAATCATTGCCAACGTAGCTGCCGAGTTGGTCAAAAAATACATGGGTGATAATAGTGACCCTCTCACCCTTACAGAACTTTCGTCTTTATCAAGCTTTGAAGCATGGGTGGGGCTCACCATGTTTGCACTGCAGATCTATTTTGATTTTTCAGGTTACTCAGATATGGCCATAGGCCTGGGAAGAATGTTTGGATTTCATTTCCGTGAAAACTTTAATTACCCTTACATTTCGAAATCCATCAGTGAATTCTGGCGAAGATGGCATATCTCGCTTGGGAGTATTTTCAGAGATTATGTCTATATCCCGCTAGGTGGCAATAAAAAAAGAGTGTATTTCAATCTCTTTGTAGTATGGTTTCTCACCGGCCTGTGGCATGGCCCCAGCTGGAATTTTATTTTCTGGGGCTTATACTTTTTCGTTTTTATAGCTCTTGAAAAAGCTTTTTTGCAAAAGGTTCTTGATAAACTACCGGCATTTGTTGCCCATTTTTATGCATTAGCTGTTATTATTCCAGGTTGGGTTATTTTCTATTTCACCGATACCACCATGCTCATTGCATATGTTGAGAAATTATTCACTTTCAGTGCAGGTCCCGAAGGGAATATGGATGTAATAAATACTTTAACCACTCATTTATTCTGGTTGATAATGGCTATCATTCTTTGTATGCCGGTTTATCACCGGGTAATAGCATGGGTGGAGAAGAAAACAAGCCGTATTACCCTGTATGATACTGTTACTGTCGGGTTTAATGTAGCGCTTCTTTTTGTTTGCATAGCCCAATTGGTAGGCAAAAGTTATAACCCATTTATTTATTTCCGGTTTTAACCGGTTTAAACATGTTGAAGTAATATATGAGCGACATATCAAATAAAAGAATTCACCTGGCTAATGTAGTGGTTTTTTGCAGCCTGCTGTTTTTAGGAGGTATCGCTTCACTGGCGATGAAAAAAGATTCAGTATCTGTAATGGAGAACCGGAAATTAGCCACATTCCCGGTCTACTCAGACAGTGCATTTTGGAGCGGCCAGTATTTTAAAAATATTGAGCAATACTATGCGGATAATTTCCCATTAAGGGATAAATGGATCAGTTTTTCTAATTCTTTCCGGAGCAGGTTTGGCTATGAATCAGGTGATATAAAAATTTATGATCCGGCCAACGATGCAGAGGCAAATGAAAAGAATGATACAACAAAAAATACTGTTAATACAGGCCCCTTACCCGATGATGGTGCCGTAGGTGAGGTAAAGAAGCGATTATTTGTATTTAAAAACCGCGGATTTGAAATGTTTGGTGGCGGGCCTGGAGTTGGGAAAGCATATGCCAATGTAATCAACTCTTACAACAGGCTTGGCCTGCCCAATCTGCAGGTGTATAACCTTGTGATACCCGTGGCGCTGGAGTTTGAGATTACTGAGAAATATAAAAACCTGCAAAAACCTAACCGGCCTGCTATTGAGAATATTTACAATAATCTTGATTCGAATATTAAAAAGGTGTGGGCTATTGATGAAATAAGGAAACACCGGGAGGAGTACATATATTTTAATACTGATCATCACTGGACCAGCCTGGGCGCATACTATGCATACCGTGCCTTTTGTGAGACTGCCGGATTAACTCCGGTTTCTCTTGATACTGTCCGCTATAAAGTAAAACCCTCTTTTCTTGGTTCTCTCTACAGGCTTACCCGTGATCCTAAGCTGAAAGATAACCCGGATTCAGTTAAATACTATTTATTCCGCGACTCCGTGCGGTTTTATATTGGCAGCAATAACAGCCTTACTTACTGGGGAAAATCAAAAATGTATGCGGAAAGCGTAAGCGGTGTAAACAGTTATTCAATTTTCCTGCAGGGTGATCTTCCGATAGTAAAAATGGAAACAATGCATAAGAATGGAAGAAAGATAGCAATCGTTAAAGAATCATATGGTAATGCCTTTGCTCCATTTCTTATTAATAACTACGAAAAGATAATTGTGGTGGACCAGCGTTACTATACTGGTGATTTTGTCAAAATGCTGAAAACAGAAGGAATCAATGAGCTGCTGTTCATTAATAATATTTTTGCCGCCCATACCCCTTTTCATATTGAAAAAATAAAAGGACTGAAGAAATAGGTCTATAACTGCAGATTCTTCTTTACCCATGCAACCTTGGGTTTTAATTCATTATTATACTTGTCGCCGGTAGCATACTTTACATGCTTTAGAAAATGATAATAATCCCCCTTGGGGTATTTTTTTCTCCATTTGTCATATCGCTTATCCTGCCATGTCTTATAATAAGCAATACACTCCTCATCCGAATTGAATTTTTTGCATTTATTCCCTTTTATATAAAATCCAAAAAGGTTGTGATAGCGGAGGCAGCATTTTTTACAACTGAGGTTACCTGTTTCCTGCATACACTGAGCCATTACAAAATCCGGATGACGGATACCTGCTGCTTTAATGGCATCATACATAGCCTGCATTTTGGCTTTGTCAATTTTTTGTGAATAGCCTTCCTGCAATACAAAAAGAAGAGTAATGGCAAACAGTAGTTTCTTCATAATGAGGTTTTTGTAGTCAGATTAGTATTCAACGGGGTTGCTGACGAATAAATAAATATACAAAAACCGCACCCTTTTTATCAATTCCTTTACTTTGCACAAATAACAGTACCGATTAATTATGTCTACTGCACTGATGATGAACGATAAAAAAAAACTGAAAATTACTGACGGGCATTTTGGGGGAACGGTGGTCTTAGCAAAAGTTATTTCATACCTTTTTCATCCGGTTTTTATTCCATTGTATGCAGTTTGGTTCATGGTATATCAACATCCTTACCTGTTTGCCGGGTTTACTCCAAAGGAAAAAGTTCTCGTCATGGCCCAGGCATTTGCCATGTTTACTTTTTTTCCACTGGTTACTGTTTTGCTGTTGCGGGCTTTAAAATTCATTGAATCGTTTCACCTGGAAAAACAAAAAGATCGTATCATACCATTGGTTGCTTGTGGTGTTTGGTATTTCTGGATCTGGTACGTATGGAGAAACCTCCCTGATTATCCCAAACCTGCTGTACAATTGGCACTGGCAGTGTTTATCAGCTCATGGATTGGACTAATGGTGAACATTAAGATGAAGATTAGCCTGCATGCTATCGGCGCAGGAGTACTGATTATGTTTATGCTGCTGCTTGCATTTACACAACAGTTGAATTTTGGTATTTACATATCTATCGCATTACTGATCGCAGGCCTGGTTTGTACAGCCCGCTTCATAGTATCTGATCATACTGCCCGGGAAATATACGGTGGATTACTTGCAGGTTTTACCTCAATGTTAGTGGCTTATTGGTCAGATAATTTTTTTAGCTGATTTTGTACTGCTGGTTATTTCACCATTCCTGCGGCCTTATTCGTTACTTCCGCAGCCAGTTCATTCAGTTTATCTTTTGCACCCTGTACTTCAAACTTTGATTTGATAATTTTATGCTGTTTAATATTCACCGTTAGTATTATTTTGTCTCCTTTTATCGTATACCGGCCACTTAATGAATAGGCATCCGGAGCAGTTGTAGCAGTTACATACATAATTTTACTATCTGTCCCTCTTGTTGCCAGGTCGTTCAGTTGCAGATTGATTAGTTTACTAAACTCCAGGTCATCATCGGCAATATTTTCATCACTGTTCTGAAAATTGCTGGCCACAAATAATGGCTTTTCCTGCGGTAGTACGATTTTTGCCATCACCTCTTCATCCACTATTCCAATGTTGAAGTTGGTATTGGTAACGATCTGTGGTTCCTGCCGGGAACCATTTTCCTTTGATAAATCAGTTACTGTTTTTTCTGCGGCATTAAACCAGCGGCTTACATTCAGGTATTTACCATCTTCCAGTATATCAGGTTGCTGTTTGATAGCTTTTAAAAGAGAATAAGTAAGCAATCCCTGGGAATACCTGCCCATCTCATAGGCATTTTGATTACTGGCGGAAGCAGACAAAATGAATAAACCTGACTTTTCATTGAGCTTATCAATTGCTTTTACCTGCTGTGCCTTATCATCATTCCGGGCTGCAAGGTAGTTTTGATCATCTGCTCCCATTTTTACAAAATCTTTAATTGCCTGGCCGCTATTACAGGCATCAAATATTAAAATCCTTTTTTGGGCTTTAATTGAAGCCGGTTTCATCCAGTCTGTCAGCTCTGCAGTGCTGATGCCCACTTCACTTACTGCACCTGCAGCTGACGTTTTAGATGCTTCCGCCGTGAGAAAATAAAATTGCTTTTTTTCTCCTTCCATCACACCATGTCCTGCAAAAAATATCAGCAAGATATCATTAGCTGTTGCTTTCTTTCCTATTTCCTCAAACACTTTTTTTATACTATTCTTCTCCGGCAACTGGTATCTTTCCTTTGCGGTGGTGAGGTTGTATATAAACACATGTTCTTTACCATCAGTATTTAAAAGTTTTTTAGCCGATGCAGCCAGGGCATTTGAAATATCTGTAGCATCTTTTGCAGCATATTTCAGATCAAGTTCATCCCCTTTATAATCACTAACTCCAACCATTACAGCAAAAAGATTAGGCGGTATAGCAGATTGCTTTGTTTTATCCTCGTTTACAATCAATCCCCGTGATGAAATAGCATTATCAGCCGTAAGAGCTTTTATGGCTACTTTGTTGTCTTGCCCCGGAATAAAGTAATCTATCAAATCCCTTTTATTTACATGGAGCCGGTATTGGCTGACATCCTTTATTAATTCTTCAGGTTTATATCGTTTTACTTCAATACCATTCACCACAAGGATTATATCACCAAGTCCGCCTTTCCGGGGTATGATGTGAAACTGGTAAGCTTCCCCCGTTGTTATCGTATCATACACCAGCGGAGTAAGGTCACATATGTTAAGATCTTTCAGGGCTTTGGACCTTATCGTATCGCCATTATTAATTCGTTCTGCCAGATCAGGCACCCAAAGCTGATCTTTGACCTGGTCAAGTTCAATGATCTCTTTACCACAGGTAAAGTAAAG
Source organism: Bacteroidota bacterium (assembly GCA_029558715.1). Classification (GTDB taxonomy): domain Bacteria; phylum Bacteroidota; class Bacteroidia; order Chitinophagales; family Chitinophagaceae; genus JJ008. Next base: position 10,102 of record JAKQEA010000138.1, read on the forward strand.
AAGTTTACGAGCTGCTTCTGTACCATCATACCGGTCAGCCGTATCAATAGTCAGCCAATCATTATTCCTGATAAGAATAGTTTTATACAACAGCTTTCCTGAAGGCAGGTGATACATATTCAGGTTATTTTCAGCAACAGATACTATTCGCTCATCATCAGGACTGGAAGCCACAGCTCTTATAGATTCATCTGAAGAGCCCATAAAAATCAGCGGTGACCCAGTCTCTGCATCCCATTGACCGATATATCCTGTTCGTTTACTGATGGTAAGAATGCGTTTGCCGTCAGTAGTATAATAAGCATCACTCAGGGTACGGTAATAAAAAGCACTGTCAAGCATCATTACCATTTTATTCAATGGTATATCATAGATTTTGGCTGTTCCGTCTTCAGCCGGAGCGATTATTTTTTTCCCGTCACCGTTAAAATGTACATTAACAAATGAGGGTGATCCTGTATACTCATCCGCATAATAAGAGACAAAAGAAGATTGTTGATGAAGTAATTTTTTACCACTGGTTATGTCCCAGGCCATGATTATAGAATCTGCAACAGCAGCTACAGTTTTACTGTCTTTACTGATGCTGATATAGGTTATCGGATTTTTCGAGCCTGTCATTTTTTTTACCAGGGCTCCTGTTTTACCGTCTCTAACCTGCAGGTCTCCTCCCTCATTAAATAACAGCCATTTGCCATCAGGTGTATACGCAATAGCATCACCCGAATAACTGGTTGTAATTGTATGCTTATACTTTACGTCACCGGTTTCCATAGCCCTTACAGAAAGAATATCATCTATGGGTTCCCAGGTTATATATGTATCCCCTGACGGATGAATAACGGCATCATAAAAATGAAATGTAGCAGCTCGGATGGTATATAGCAATTTACCAGCCACTATATCCCAAACTTTTAATGTTGAATCATATCCTGTAGTGATCAAACGTCTTCCATCCGGATTGAATATCAATTTATCAATCCTTCCCTTTTTGTCAAAAAGTGTTCTTTCTACTTTACTGGTAACTTTATCTGTTATTTTTATCAAACTTGCCCCTTCTACCACTACTATTTTTTTTCCATCCGGAGTAAAATATACATTATCAATGTATGCTGTAGATCCAAATAAGTTTTGTACTAAAGTATAGCTTTGGCTTCTCAATAAAACAACATTATCCTCCCTGCTTGTCACAGCAATCGTTTTACCATCCGGACTTAAAGTCATTCCATTAGCACTATTGTAATGGGTTTTAAACTGCAACTGGGGTTTACCTGATTCAATATCCCATTCAATGGCGTTAGCATCATAATCAATACTTAGTAATTTTTTTCCACCCGGCACTAGTAGCATATCTGCAATGATTTTTTCATGCCAATGCAGTTCATGCTCTATCTTATTACTGTCAAGATTCCACACAATAATATACCTGTAATCTGTTACTACAATCAGTCGTTTTTGATCTGGTGTGATTACAGGCAATTCATTTTTCGTTGAACTAAATTCATCGGGTTTGATTGTTTCTTTTGTTTCAAAGTTTATTACCCGGAGATCTTTATCACTGCAAAAAATCATTCGTTTACCATCTTTAAAGAAAATGGCGTCTCCGGTTGTTGAATTCCGGCAAGAGTCTTCAAAAACGATAGCACCATTTTGTGTATCCCAGATAAAAAATTTTGACTGGTCTTCAGCATCCGCAACATAAAAGCTGTAGCCAAATAGTTTTTTCCCGTCCTGGCTATATACCAGTTTATCAAATTTTTGACCCTTACCTGGTAACCGGAGGGTTATTTTTCGGGTTTCAATATCCCAGATATACACAGAATCTATTCTGTCCGGGGCATAGGCAATATGTTTTCCATCAGGGCTAAAGAGAATATCATCTGCAATGATGGAATCAACCATGACTGTTTGATGGCCAGTAGCGGCATCCCATAAATAAGGAAACCCTGCCAGTGTAAGAATATATTTACCATCCGGGCTGTATGCCAATTTCTGAATCCTGGTTTCATGCCCTTTCAGGTTGAAAATAATTTTCCCGGAAGCAATCTCCCACACTTTGGCTACCCGGTCCTCGTTGCTGGAAGATGCGGTAACGATATATTTACCATCAGGGCTGTAATCAATAAATGAAACACCATCCGTATGACCAACAGGCCTCATCAACTTTGGTTGCTGTGCTTCAGCATTTATTATGGTAAACAGCAATATGAAAGTGCTGTTTCGTATAAGCAACATATATAAACTTTGTGAAAAGTTATTACTATATCTCCAAATACTAAATACCATGTGGTGGGTAGTTTTGCTCCCCCTTTCTGTATTATCTTTATAATATAAGTTAAAGTCTAAAAATTAAATGGTCATTAGAGGTATAGGTATATTAATTATTTCCTTTTTATCATTTTTCCATGCAGCCGCCCAACCTGACGAAAGAGGGTTTATAAAAAGAAAAGATTCTGTCATACAAAAAGGAAATACTTATGCAATCATCATTGGCATAAGTCAATATAAAGTTGTGCCACAGCTGCAGTTTGCCCATAAAGATGCGCAGGCCTTTGAAGATTTTTTACTCAGTGAGGCTGGTGGCAAAGTCGCCAGGGCGAATATTGAAACCTTTATAAATGAAAATGCTACCAAGAATAATGTAGCTGATGCAATCTCAGTCATTGCCCGCAAAGCCAAACTCGGCGACAGAGTTTATTTCTTTTTTGCCGGACATGGAGATATGGAGGATTTGACCCAGGTAGAGAATGGTCTTTTGTTATTATACAACAGCCCTGATGGTAACTATTTTGGCATGAAAGACGATGTGCTGGAGATTTTGGATCTGAAAAGATATCTTTCTCCTTTGTCTGAAAGAGGCGTAGAAATGATATTTATAGTAGATGCCTGTCATTCCGGAAACTTAAATGGCGGTATTAAAGGGCTCGAAAAAACAGCTTCGGCACTGGCAGCTTCCTGGGGGAAGGAGTATAAAATCCTTTCCTGTCAACCCAACCAGTTTTCTTTGGAAAGCAGCGAATGGGGAGGGGGTAGAGGTTTGTTTTCACTTCACCTGGAAGAAGGTATGAAAGGGTTGGCCGACAGAAATAATGACGGAAGAGTAAGTTTTTCAGAATTGGAACGCTATATCAGGGATAATGTAGAAACATACAGTGAAGAGAAACAAATACCCATGATCGTTGGTGATCTGGGCAAGCCATTTGTGAATGTGAATCCTTCCGTATTGGCCGTACTAAAAATTCAAAAAGCGAAGGACAGGCCCGCCCTGGCTAAAGTGAATACCAAAGGAACGGAGGAAAGATATATTGACTCTCTTGAACCGGATGGTCAACAGTTGTACATTTCCTACAAAAAGAATTTATCCGCCCAGAAATTGATATTACCAGCAGATACTAATGCGTTAAAAGATTATAGAATTTTTGAGAAAAGATATACTGATAATCCGCTGACTCCCATTATGAGGAGAAATCTTGCTGCTGCGCTAAACCAACGGTTTGATTCTATTGTAGCGCCGTTATTAAGGGGTGAAATAAGTTATTCATCCCAAAATGAATGTTATTATGCTTCACTGGAACTCGATAGCTGTATGAACCTGCTGGGTGAGCAGCACTATATGTACCGCAACCTAAAAGCCCGGAAATTATACATGGATGCCATGTCATATATCTGGGCCTTAAATGAAGACCAGTATAATTATGGCTGGAGACCTATTGTACTGAGAGCAATCAGCCAACTGGAACAGTCCGCTGAACTGGAGCCTAATGCAGCTTACACTCTTTCTGCCCTGGGTATCTCTTATTCATTTGTATATGAATTTGATAAAGCCAACAAGGCATTTCAAAAGTACCTGGACCTTCGTCCCAATGATAGCTATGCCCGGTATTCCATGGCTATCATCTACAACAAACTAAAGCAGTATGAAAAGGCAATTGATCTGCTGGAAGCACTGCAAAAAGAATTTCCGGAAGAAATAAATATAAAACTTCAGTTGGCTGATGTTTACTGGAAAAAAAACGAAACAGCCGGATCGTATGCTCTTATAGAAAGTATGATCAATAATGAAAAAAGCAAAATGCAGGGTCTCTTTTTAAAGGGGTTTTATTACTCAAGAGCTAATAAGCTTGACAGTGCTGTTGCATTTTATGAAAAGACAAAAGAGTATTACAACGGCTATTGCAGCATCTGTGATAATAATATTGGGCATATATATTTTGTAAATAATAAAACGGACTCTGCCCGAAAATACTTTTTGCAGGTACTGACTAAGGACAGTACTTATCCGTTTGCCCATTTTAACCTGGGAGTGATAGACGAAAAAGAAGGTAAGCCCGAGAGTGCAATACTTAAGTTTTATTCTGCCATTAGTTATGCTTCCGGTTCTACAGAAGCATTTATTACCAATCAACAATTATACTTTGGGAAAAGCTATCTCGAATCTGATGCCGCTTCATTTAATGAATTTAGCAACAAAACCACCGTTTATAATTTACAGTATCTCTCTTTTGTTTCCATAATGTATACCTATATCCGGGTTCCGGGCCTGATAGACAGTACACATAATATCAGTTATTTGTTTGAGCAGCTTTTTACATATAAACAGCATGATATGTTTACCTGGTTTCATCATGCCTGCTTCAAAGCATTAAAAAAGGATAAAGCCGGTGTGCTGGAAAGTCTTGAAAAATCACTGCAATTGGGATTTGGCGGTTACTTTCAGCTTACCAGCGACAGAGACCTGGACTTCATTCGTGATACTCCTGAATTCAAAGCTTTACTGGAAAAATATTTCCCTGATCGGGTAAAGAGAAAAAAAGGCTGATTCCTTCAGTTTACTAACATATTCACCTGGCCATTGACATAGCCAGCTTCAGAAAATTTTTAAAAAAAATCCAAAATAATTAGTTCTGTTTTGCTAAATTGATTAGTTTTGAGTGTTAATTAGTTTTTTAGACCGGCGATAGCTAAAACTTAACTTTGAATAATGGCAAAAGCAGAAAAATCTACCGATATGTCAAACACAAACAGCGAAAAACTGAAAGCCCTCAAGCTTACAATGGATAAACTTGAGAAGGATTATGGTAAAGGAAGTGTAATGATGCTTGGCGATAAAGCTGAAGCAATACAGGAAGTCATTTCTACCGGCTCGATAGGGCTGGATGTAGCCCTCGGAATTGGGGGTTTACCAAGAGGAAGGGTGATAGAGATTTATGGACCTGAATCGTCTGGTAAAACCACCATTGCCACCCATGTTATTGCAGAAGCGCAAAAGAAAGGTGGTATGTGTGCTTTCATTGATGCCGAACATGCTTTTGACAGTGCATATGCTAAAAAGCTGGGTGTTGATGTAGATAATCTTTTAATATCACAGCCAGACTATGGCGAACAGGCCCTTGAAATAGCAGATCGTTTGATACTCTCCGGGGCATTGGATGTAGTAGTGATTGACTCTGTTGCAGCACTCGTTCCCAAGAGTGAACTGGAAGGTGAAATGGGTGATAGTAAAATGGGGTTGCATGCAAGGCTGATGAGCCAGGCACTACGCAAGCTTACTGCCACTATTTCCAAAACAAATACCATCTGTATTTTTATCAACCAGCTAAGGGAAAAAATTGGAGTCATGTTTGGCAACCCGGAAACTACTACCGGCGGTAATGCTTTAAAATTTTATGCTTCGGTACGATTAGATATCCGCAGAACCCAGCAGGTAAAAGATGGTGATGAAGCAATCGGTAACCATGTAAAAGTAAAAGTCGTGAAGAATAAGGTGGCTCCTCCATTTCGTGCTGCTGAATTCGATATCATTTTTGGGGAGGGTATTTCTAAGACAGGTGAGATAATTGATATGGGTACAGAGCTGGGAATCATTCAAAAAAGCGGCAGCTGGTATAGTTATAACAATGATAAACTTGGACAAGGAAGAGATTCTGTAAAACAATTGATGGTAGATAACCCTGAACTGGCGAAGGAGATCGAAACAAAAATCAGGGAGAAAATAAAGGAAATGCAGGCAGCATAATCTGCTTATATATAAGTAATTAACGATTGGTTAGTTCGTTAAACCGTTCCGCTTAAGCGGAACGGTTTTTTATTTCTTCACAAAATTTTTACGTAAAAACAAATATTCAATGTTTAAACATTGTATATTTGTTTAATCTCTCCGCAACCTATTTGGATGGAGAGCCGTTATTAGTTTTTAGATGACTACCGGCAAAAATCATATTACCTCATTGAAATGGCTGCATCTGATCTTTGGTGTAGTTCTGGTGATTACTTTTTTTCTCCCCTGGGTAGCCTGGAAAGAAATACAGGTTAGTGCTTACCATATGGCAGCGGGATCATTTTTTCAGATATCGGAATCAAATTTCAAACTGGGAAACCCCTTTCCCCAGTTCGCATTTACATTTTACTTGTTCTGGCTTATTCCAGTACTTGCAATAATTACAACTGTACTGGTCTTACAAAACAAAAAAGCAGCTCTTACAGCATTTTTGGCGGGAGCAATGACACTATCACTTGTTACAGTATTCTACCTTTTTACAAATACACTGATTGATCTTGGTGTTGGTAATAATGCATTCAGCATGCTTCAACCAGCTGCGTTTATAAGTATCGTTTCAGCCATTGGCTTCATCCTTACAGCTTTACCAATTCATGGTTGGCTTAAGAAAATTATCTGGCTGGTCATAGGCCCCGCTCTTGCCTTCAGTGCCTATAAAATAGGAGAAAGTTATGTGATGTCTGAAACCTTTTCGGATACAGAAGATCTGAAGGCTGATTACACAATAAATGCCACCGATCTTATCCGTGAGTTTGCCGTCAATGATTCAGCAAGTAATAATAAATACAAAGAAAAAATCTTAACTGTAAATGGTATTGTTTCAGAAGCCATAGTTAACAGCGATTCTTCCGTTAATATCAAATTCGTTGACACCGCAAAATATTTTATCAATTTTCCACTTGAGAAAAATGACTATGAAAGAACAAAAGACATCAGGCCCGGAGATGCTATCTCACTGAAGGGTTCCCTGAGTGGCAGCTCATACAGCATGATCCTGGACTCTACTTCTATAGATTTTAAACGATCAACTCTAAATAAAACTAAATTCTAAAAAAAAATCATGAAAAAAACAACCCTTGTATTGGCTTTAGTATTTGCTGCAGGCATAGTAATGGCACAAAAGAAAACAACATCATCTGCTGTAGTTTCCTTTGATGCTACCACACCAAAAGATGATTTACCAAAAGCAGAGAATAAAACGGTCATTGGCTCTATTGACACTAAAACAGGGGCTGTAGCCTTTGAAGCGGCTGTGAAAAATTTCGCTTTTACCAATCCTAAAATTCAGGAGCACTTTAATGCTCCCAACTGGATGAATTCAAACGAATTCCCAAAATTCATATTTACAGGAACTATTGAAAAGATAAATAAAGTCAATTTTTCTAAAGACGGCACTTATAATGTAAAAGCAGAAGGCAGCCTTACTGTAAAAGGAATAAGCAAGCCTGCAAAAGCAGAAGGAACTATTACTGTTGCTAACGGTAAAATTAAAGTAGCTGCTAATTTCAAACTCAAATTGGAAGATTACAATATTTCAGGTCAGCCAATTGAGGCAGGCAAGATTGATAAAGAACCAAAAGTTAGTGTTTCGGCTGAATTTTAATAAACCATACAGATAAAGTACAAAGAGGCTGTCCCAAAAGGATGGCCTTTTTTGTTTATTTGAGATAGTTGGATTCAGGTACACTGTTTAGGGATTACATTTTTGTACCAGGTATGGAGTAGTTGACGGAACGGGAGAAGAAAAAAGTGGCCGATTTTGGTC
>JAKQEA010000159.1 GCA_029558715.1 Bacteroidota bacterium
AATCAATAAGACCTGAGGTAAATGTAATGCCCGAGCCAATTGCAATATTTTGCTGCAGAGAAATTTTGGCAACTCCGGTTTTGGCAATTTGAAGAATATCAAACAAAGGGGCATTAACTCCTGAAATAGTATTATTGGCAGGGCCTGAAAAACGAAAAATTCCTTCACCAGCTGACTGGTTAATGGTGCCATCATTTACAAGATTTATATCATGTAAAGTAACGGTAACACCGCCTGTTGTTTTCAGAACTGCCCCCGGATCTATTTTCAATACATCCTGAGATATGACCGGGTTGAGGGCAATACACAGAACAAGAATGGCTAAAATATATCTCATAAATTAATTTTTTAATTGCCAATAAAAACCTACCCGATAAGTACCTCCATGATCAGATATATTCCCTGTATGCCAGTTGCTGCTTCTGCCATCTGCTCCAAATTTATTCTGGCTATTAAGATTTAATGTAACCCCATAAGGGTAAAATGGGTCATCATCAATCAACCAACTGGTAAATATCTGTACCGCTTCAGCTACTGCCACTACCAATGCACCTATTGCGGGATTAACGCTTGACACCAAAGTACCTACGAGTTTCATTACATCCGTTAAAGCTTCTGCAGCTTCTGCCTCATCTGTATCTACTTCTATTAATTGAAGTATACAATAAAATACTTTGGGATAGCCGGAAGTAGAATTAAGATTATAAGTACCAAAAGGGTATGCCCCGTGGTTGGTAATATTTCCATCATCATAATGGCCGCTGGCAAATGAGTTTGCGGAGTTTGTGTTCCCGCTGGCGCCTATCAGCAATCCGCCGATAACCATATCATCATCACCACCTTCGGGATTTGTTTCATCGGCACAATGCACTTTTCTTAATACCAGGTCAAGCTTATTAAAGACGGGTAAATTATCACTTATATAATTCGCCGAAGGTCCTTTTGATCCAACCAACTGAATAGTTGACTGCTCTGGATATACAAAGGCACCATCATTCAAATTTTTTAAAACAGGTCTGAATTCTATTTTACTGATTCTTTTTATGTCTGGTGCGATGACTTTCTTTTTAAAATCCAGGGTAGCAAACTTCCCCAGTAATTTTGTTTTTTTATGAGGATCTCCCCACATAACCAGGGTTCTTGCTTTAGCTTTACTCATTGTAGATGGTGAAAACTTATCAATGGCATCCAAAGCAATTTTTTCAATAGAGCCGGCCCTATCATCAATAGGATAAGTAGCCGGATCTATCCGGTGCAGCATTGCTTTCAATACATAGGCGGCAATAGCCTGTGCCTCCTCCTTAGCTTTACTTTTTTCTGTTGTCGAGTTTTTTGAAAGGAGGTTTTCCGCAACAATTGTATTATCCCATTCTTTTAGTTCTTCAGGAGTTATTTTTTTCTTTTGTATTTTTTGAGACAATGCATCATAGTTGGTGAACGAAAGGAAAAGGGCTGCAGACAGCAAGATGAATTTCTTTTTCATGTTAAATAGTTGACTGATCAATGTAAGTTGATGATTAAGGAGTATAGATTATAAATTGAAAAGCCGAAGGCGTCCGGTCTACATTAAAGAATTCAGATGTATAAACTTCCATTTTATTTCCAGATGCGTAGGCACCCCGTGCTGTAAACCACGTTGGGCTGGTACCTGATCCTCCTAATGGGTTAACGAAAATGAGGGAAGAGGCAGTTATTCCCGGACATGTAATTGTATAAATTCCATCTCCATCATGGGTTACCGTAAAATTCTGTGTGCCTCCGGCCTTGGTTCCGTTTTCATTTACCCGGCCATAACATACTGGTAAAAGATTATAAGCAGGGCCGGTAGAAGTACCGGTAATTCTGCCATCTTCAATTGTCATATCTGTGCCACTCACTTTAAGCTTACCATTTACATGCAATCTTTCGGTTGGTGATGAAGTACCTATACCTGTTCTGCTTGCCGTGTTATTAATAAATACTTCACCCCCCAACTGCACCTGTGCATTTGCATTTACTGCGGTAAGAGCAACATTGCCGGCATTGGTAGTCTGTAACACTCCTGTTGATACGCCATTCAGGTTCATTTGCATAAAAGTTCCGGCACTTCCTGTTTTTTGAAAACTTACCATGTCTGTTCCGTCCATCCTTAATATTACGTTGCCTGCTGTATTTCCGCTATTGGTGCCAAAGCGAACATTATCGCCTGACAATTGCATGAACCCTTTATTTTCCCCACTGGTTCTTAATTGAAGTATGGCAGAAGTATTATCGATTATCATGGAGCTGTTGCTACGGATATTTCCGCTTACATCTAACCGCTCTGCCGGGCCTGCAGTATTGATTCCTATGTTATCCCCGATATTCCACATTGTGTTGCCACCCCTGAACCAATAATCACTGTTAATTACAGTTTTCCAGGCACCATTTTGCCGTTGATTAAGTTCATCAGTAGTTGTATTGTAAATAAGCAATCCATCTGCCGGGGAAACGATGGCATTACGTTGTGCGGTTGTCATTCTTGGCATCAGCAAGCCTTTTGTAGTACTTGTAATATCCAGTAATGCACTGCTGTTGGGTGTGGTAGTGCCTATGCCTACACTTTGAGCAATTACCGTATAATAGTTAGTAATAGCCAGTAAAATAGTTAGTACCTTTTTCATTTTGAATTGTTTTTATTTTCAATTCAAAGATGAAGAACCAGCGAAGGAAAGACAATAGCGAAATAGGGTGAAAAAAGGAGATGAGTCAGACAATCTTATCCCGGATGGCTAAAGAAACAGCTTCGGTACCAGAGTGTACATGTAATTTGTTATAGATGTTACGGACATGGGATTTTACGGTATCAACCGAAACAAACAGATCAGCAGCAATGAGCTTGTAGCTTTTGCCTGCCACCAGTAATTGCAGTACTTTTTTTTCCTGGTTGGTAAGGCTGTAGTCTTTTGCAGGAGCAACCGGCTGGAGATTGGTTTTAAATAATTCCAGCACTTTGCGGGCAATACCCGGCGTCATTGGTGAGCCTCCTGCTTTTACTTCAGTAATAGCTTCCAGGTAACCGGCAGGAGTGGTTGACTTAAGTATATAGCCGGAAGCTCCGGCACAGATAGCATTGAAAATATATTCATCTTCATAAAAAACAGTTTGTATGAGAATGTGTACTTCCGGAAAATTCTCTTTTACCAGTTTGGTAGCTTCTATTCCGTTCATCCCGGGCATTTCAATATCCATCAACACCACATCGCAGGGAGAAACTGTAATATCGTTAATGATATTACTGCAATCAGGATAGGCTCCTGCGCAGGTAAACCCGGGTGTGTTGTTCAACAAGAGCTGAAAAACCTCCCGCAGATGCTTATTGTCTTCAAAAACTGCTACGCTGATCAAAAGATATTTTTTACAAAGTTGATTAAAATATGATTGCTGTAAATAGCGAATTCGGGTGAAATTTATATAGGCACTGAAAGAATAATAACAGTACCCTTGCCAGGTGCAGCGTCAATACTGAGCTTACCTTTTAAATCTTTTGCCCTGTTTCGCATATTGTCGAGCCCGTTACCCCTGCCGGTTGTTGAAGGTTCAAAACCTTTTCCATTATCCTTTACCCGGAGCATTAATTCTTTGTTTTCAATGGCCGCCCCTATTTCTATTTTCTCCGCCCCGGAATATTTCACCGCATTGTTCACTGCTTCTTTGAAAATAAGATAGATATTCTTTCTTTGTTCCATGGACAGTTTTACATTTTCTATCTCTTCCAGCTGTATCAGCATGTCAATATTTTTACTGCTGCCCGTTTCGTAGGCATACCGTTCCATCCGTTGTTTCAGGTCACTTCCCTCGTTTTCACCCGACTTTATCATCCATACAATATCCCCCATCTTTTCCATTGTTTCCTTGGCATTACTGCTCACTTTCGACAAGATACTTCTTTGCGATTCATCCATCCCCTGTTTTTGAGTGGCCATCTGGCTTAGCATATGGATACTGCTTAGGGAACTGCCCACTTCATCATGCAGATCGGCGGCAATGCGGTTACGTAGTTCCAACTCTTTCATTTGCTGTCGTAAACGGTTACGGTTGATTAAAAGAAATATACCTGAAAAAGCTAATAAGGTCAGTACTGCAGCGGCAATCAGCAGCAATCGTTGTTGTGTTAGTTTTTGCTGCTGCAGTTCTTTGTCTTTATTCAGTAATTGGATCTCTTTGTCTTTCTGTGCCACCTGGAAAGTGGTTTGCAGTTTTGCTGTCTCATCATTGAACTGTTGTCTTACCAAACTGTCATTAAGGTCTTTGCTGATCTTCAGGAAATGATAGGCCTCTTTGGTGTTACCCAATTTATAATATGCATAGGCAAGGTTGGCTGTAACTTCGGGCTCCCTGAGAATGTCTTTCTCCTCCTTTACAATAGCATAGGCTTTAAGACCAGACTGTATTGCTTTTGGAATATCATTTTGTGCCAGGTATAAATTGTAAAAAAGATCATGTATCACTGCTTGTTGCAGCCTGTTTCCTGTTTGTTCCGCATATTCTAATGCAACAGCGGCAAGTGGCGCTGCTTCTCCTATCTTTTTTTGCTCAATATAGATACCTGCAAGTTCTCCGTTATAGGCTGAAAGATTCTGGATATCTCTTATGCTGTCTGCTATCCGGATTGCATCCTTAAGAAGCAGAATGGCGGAATCTTTTTTATTTGTTTTACGGTAAATATTGCTTTTGTTGAAAAATGCAAGAGCAGACATTTGAAGATTTCCCATCTGCTGGTATAGTGCCAGAGCTTTATCAAGATGATTCAGTGCCATTGGGTATTGTTGCTGCGCCCTGTAAACATCACTCATAATGTCATAAATCCTGGCCAGGCGGTCTTTGTTTTGTGATTGTTCTGCATACTTTAATGCAGTATCACAATTTCTTAAAGCAGCAGCATAGTTATGGAGGTTTTGATAGGCATCAGCCCTGTTAAGATAAACCAATGCAAGCCGGCTGACATCGCCTACCACCCTTGCATACTGTATGGCAGTATCAATATATGCTAAAGCAGAGTCCATTTGTGCTGTAAAAGCGAAAGCAGTAGATGTTGCCGCATAGCTTCTTTCAAGGCCCGGAGTAAATTTTAATTTTTTTGCAAGCTGTATGGCCTGTTTAAAGTAAGGTATCGCTTCCGGCGGGTTTTGATAAATAACGGAAATGCCTATATCACGGAGAAGATTTACTTTATTAGTGTCTTCTCTGGCTTTTGTCAGTAAATGAGTTAATGAATCCTTTTCCGGATTTTGAGACTTAACATCGGTAAATAAAAGTGTTGCTATTAAAAGGAGAAAACTGTTTTTTAGCATTTTCTAATTTACAACAATCTTTCCGCCAAAAGCAAATTAAACCTTTATGATTAGTGCTTTTGGTATTGCCGATTTAAAACAGAGTAATCTGTGAGTGCATAAGACGGAAGCTTTTCCGGTGATATTTACAAAGACCATACTCTTCAATAGCTTTCCGGTGAACCAGGGTGCCATAACCTTTGTTTTGATCCCAGCCGTACTGAGGAAACTCTTTATGCAATAGTTGCATCCATTCGTCCCGATATGTTTTGGCCAATATACTGGCTGCAGCAATAGAGGCAAACCGGCCGTCACCTTTTACGAAACACCGATGTGGTATCTTTTTATACTTTGTAAACCTGTTACCATCAATCAGCAGTAATTGCGGCCGTCTGTTTAATTTATCCAATGCCAGGTGCATGGCTTTGAAAGATGCTTTGAGAATATTGATCTGGTCTATTTCCTCATTATCAATACTGGCCACAGCAAAAGAGATAGCTTCTTTTTCAATAACGGGACGCAGTTCATCTCTGTGTTTTTCAGATAATTGTTTTGAATCGTTCAGCAAGGGATGATGAAAATCTTTGGGTAAAATAACTGCTGCAGCAAATACGGGTCCGGCATAACAACCCCTTCCGGCTTCATCACAGCCGGCTTCGGTTAGTTTATCCTGGTAAAAAGGGAGTAACATTCTGTCGCAATTTGCTAAATAATGCTCAACAAAAATTACTTCAGGCAAAGTTCCGCTGCTAACTTTGCATCCGCAATGACAAATGAACTTTTACAACGTTCTTCCAAACCGGTGGCTGCCTGGCTGCTGGTTGGTGTGGGAATGATCATCGTACAGATCTTATTAGGGGGCATCACCCGGCTGACAGGTTCGGGTTTATCTATTACAGAATGGAATGTAGTAACAGGCACATTGCCGCCAATGAATGAACAGCAATGGCTGACAGAATTTGAAAAATACAGGCAAACACCGCAGTTCAACCTGCTCAATTTTGATTTTTCACTGAAAGACTTCAAATTCATTTTCTTCTGGGAATGGTTTCATCGTTTCTGGGCCCGGCTGATAGGGATTGTATTCGCCGTTCCTTTTATTATCTTTTTAATTCAGCGCCGTTTCAAACCTTCTATGGTGAAGCCGATGATCATTCTTTTCCTGTTAGGGGCTTTACAGGGGACTATTGGATGGATTATGGTAGCCAGTGGTCTTACGGGTGATGCTATTTATGTGAAACCAGCAAAGCTGGCCTTACATTTTGTTTTTGCACTGGGTTTATTATGCTATACGTTCTGGTTTGCTATGGAGCTGCTGGTACCAAAGGATAAAATGGTTATCAGCGCATCGCTAAAAAAAATTACTATAAGTATCATTATAGTGCTGGGTATACAGCTAGTATATGGTGCTTTTATGGCCGGGCACAAAGCTGCTACTGCGGCACCTACCTGGCCTGATATCAATGGTTATATTTTCCCGCCCCATATGATGGAGAGTGAAGAAGGGCTTTTAAACCTGATTGATAATAAGATCACCATTCATTTTATTCATCGTGGCCTGGCTTATATATTGCTGATAATGGTTATCTGGCTTACCATTAGATTGTATAAAACACAAGGCTCTTCACTTTTTAGAAAAACCCGCTGGTGGCCTCTTTTATTAGTGACCTTACAGGTCTTGCTTGGTATTTTTTCAGTAGTAACAAGTTTGAAGATTATCCCCAATCAATGGGGTATTTTTGAGTGGATGGCGCAATTACATCAGTTAGTGGCTATGTTGTTATTGTTATCGCTTACCTGGATATTATATATCGTCCGCAGTAAAACAGTGAATTAGCATATCAGGGTGATTGCTTATTTGACTTACAGTTAATAATCAGTATTTTTAGTTGTAACTATTAAGCTTCTTCATGAAAGCCTGGCTAAAAGGGTTCTATCATTCATTCGCCATTCAACTATTATTCCTGCATTTCAGGAAATACCAGATATTGTTATTGTTCTGGGTTATCCTTTTTAGTACGGTTAACGGCACTTTGATGAAAACCTTTGGTGCAGACTCCCTGTTCCTGGCACCAGAATATTTGGGTAATGTAAATTCAATCAGTTATGCGATCGTGGGGGCCTCTATAGGGATGTTCATTATGAGCTGGAATATCACTTCTTTTATTCTGTTCAGCCGTCATTTTCGTTTTTTGGCTGCCGCTACCAATCCCTTCCTGAAATATTGTATCAATAACTCAATCATTCCCGGCGCCTTTATTGTTTTTTACTTCTTCAAAGCGTATCACTTTGTACATTTTAAAGAACTGGTGCCGCGGACAGAGATACTTTTCTTCTTTGGTGGATTTACCAGCGGCTTCATTTTTATCCTTGCTTCATCGCTTATCTATTTTTTCCGGGCTGATCGCTCTATCCTTCACCGGATGATGCCGGTTATTGCGGAACCTAAAAATTATATTACTCACCTGGGGAAAATAAAAGAGGTATTTTATGATAAGCCTTTAATAAAAGTGAATTCTTACCTGGAAACACCATTCAGGTTAAAACCGGCAAGAGATGTTTCTCATTATACGGAGGAGTTTGTGGAGGCAATATTCAGGGGGCATCACCTGGCAGCTATATTATCAGTTTTTGCAGCTTTTCTTTTCCTGATCTTAATAGGTTTTTTCCTGGACAATCCTTTTTTCCAGTTGCCCGCAGCAGGCAGTATCACTATTTTCTTTTCTATACTGATAGGAGTAGCCGGCGCTATTACTTATTTCCTGCAAAGCTGGAGCATACCTTACCTGGTGGGTCTTGTAATATTATTGAATGTATTTTATAAGCTTGACCTCATAGACCCCCGTAATAAAGCATATGGACTTGATTACTGGAATAAAAATGAACGGCCATCTTATACGAAAGAAGGATTGATGGCTTTGTGCAGTAAAGAGAATGTGGATGCTGATAAACAGAATATGATTTCAGTGCTGAATGCATGGAAGAAAAATCAGCTTAGTGATAAACCATTGCTGGTTATTATTAATACAAGCGGTGGCGGCCACCGGAGTGCTACTTTTACAATGGGAGTTTTACAGCACCTGGATAGTATCACCAATGGTACAATTATGAAAAAAACATTCCTGATCAACGGAGCGTCAGGAGGAATGATCGGAGCCGCCTATTTCAGGGAGCTGTATCTGAGAAAACTTCGGGGAGATAATATACAATTACAAAACAGTAAATACATAAACGATATAGCAGGCGATATACTCAATCCCTTATTTACCTCTTTTTTTGCAAGAGATTTAATAGCGCCGGCTCAAAAATTCACCGTAGGGCCTTATCGTTATGTAAAAGACAGAGGCTATTCGTTTGAACAAAAATTGAATGATAACACAAGGGGTTTTCTCAATAAGCAGCTCGGTGATTATGTCAATGAGGAGAAGTCGGCCACCATACCACTGATGTTTTTTAATTCGGTAATAACAAGGGATAGCCGCAAAATGATCATCTGCACACAACCGGTACGCTTTATGATGCAGGGGAATATTGACTCTTCCAAAATTCCGGTAGCAGACCCTGATGCGGTTGATTTTGTTTCTTTTTTTAAAAAACAGGATCCATATAATATCAGGATGTTATCAGCATTGCGGATGAATGCCACTTTCCCGATCGTACTTCCTAATGTATGGCTTCCCTCTGATCCTGTTATTGATGTGATGGATGCGGGCCTTCGGGATAACTATGGGCAAGAGACCACCCTGCGGTTCCTATCTTCTTTTGATGACTGGATCAAAGAAAATACAAGCGGAGTGCTGGTGATACAGATCCGTGACAGGCAGGGCGGCGGCTGGGAGAGTCCTTATCTTTCTGATGATATAACAGACCATGCGACCAAGCCTTTTTTGCTATTGCAGCATAATTGGTTTAAGATGATGGAGTATTTTCAGAATGACATGCTTGATTATTTTACTACAAATAATGGCATACCCGTTCACAAACTTGTTTTTCAATATGCGGCCAGTAGCCAGGAAAATAAAGCAGCATTGAATTTTCATCTTACAAGAAGAGAAGAAAAAGACATCATTAATTCTATCGGTTCTGAGGGTAACCGGGAAAGTTTTAAAAAGCTTGCAGGGCTGTTTACACAACAAACAACTAAGGAACCTGAAGTGGTTGAATAAGACGGAAACACTTTTTTTTGATTGTCGCATTAACTATTACAGGTGTTTCTGCCGGATCGCCATCAATATGAAAAGGTGCCTGATCGTGGTTTTTAATACTGATCTTTTCTGTTTGGAAATATATCACCGGGTGATCAAGGGAGTTTTCTGCCTTTTGCAGCTTACCTGCCAGTATTTGCCTGAGCAGGTTAAATAACAACATCGGTTTGGTTGTTTTTTTGGCAATAACAATATCCAGCAGGCCATCTGCCAGCAAGGCCTTTGGGGCAATGGTAAAGTTGTTTCCAAACTGGTTGCTGTTGGCAATATTGATAAAATAGGCTTCTGTGGAAAATGTTAAGCCATTGCTTTCAATAGTGAATTGATATGGCGCAGCACTAAAAAAATTCTTTGTTACGAGTGATGCGTATGTTTTTAAACCTCTTTCGGGCTGACGGGCAAATTCATGTGCCACTTTTGCATCAAAGCCAATACCAGACAGCATGCAGGCAAAATGTTCATTGATTGTAAAACCATCGATAGCCGAGGGCTTGCCATTGAAAATAATTTCCAGCGCTTTTACTGGTTGTTTGGAAATCCTGGCAGCATAAGCTAATCCATTACCGGAGCCGCAGGGTATGATGCCAAAATTAACATCACAATTCATGAGGCTGTTCACTACCTGGCTCACGGTACCATCACCACCAGCAATGACAACATCTGTTATGGCTTGATCCCGGATGATAGGGTATAAAAAGGAGTAATCACCACTGGCTACAGAAGGAAAGATTTGAAATGCGATTCCGGCTTCTGTTGTCTTTTTTTCAATCAGCTGTTGCAGATCTTTTTTAGTTCTGGTACCGGATATGGGATTGATGATATAAATAATGTGTCGGCTCATTAGTATTAAAACCGTAAGGTACACAAATGTACTCTTCGTATTCTAACAGCCAGATTAGGATCCCTGGGAGCGATAGTGGTGTATATCCTGATCTCTTTTTTGCCCGTAAAAATTCGCTGAAGTTCTTTGGCAGGTATTTTAAAATAGGTAACACTGTCTTTCCTGATGAGTTCATTGTCCTGTTCATCATTAAAATGAAATGAACGCCACCAGGTATCGGGTTCATCTTCGGT
>JAKQEA010000161.1 GCA_029558715.1 Bacteroidota bacterium
CTGTTGAGCCACCAGTTTAATAAATCAAAATGATGGGTGGCTTTATGTACCCAGAGTGAACCGCCTTTGTTTACAAATCCATGCCAGCGGCGGAAATAATCAGCTCCGTGGTATACATTCAGGTACCAGTTAAAATCAACAGAAGTTACTTTCCCGATCCGTTGTTGTGCCAGTAATTCTTTCAGCTGCATGGCATGTACGCTGTGACGATAGTTGAAAGCAACGATCACTTTCTTTCCTGTTCTCTTTTCGGCTTCCAGTATTCGTTTGCATTTTATTTCATCGGTGGTCATAGGTTTTTCGGTGATCACATCACAACCCATTTCCAGTGCCGTTACGATCTGTTCATCATGTGCTGCATCTACTGTTGTTACTATTACATAATCCGGTTTGGTTTCTTTCAGCATCAGTTTGAAATCGGTATAAGAAGAACAGCTTACATTCATCGCCTGCTTTACAAAAGCCATTCTGCCTGGATTGATATCGCAGAGACCAACGAACTCTACAACTTCATTGAATGATTTCAGCAAATTACTTCCCCAGAAACCGGAGCCGCGGTGACCAGTGCCTACCAGCGCCAGTTTTAGTTTCTTGCCCGGACTGAAAGCAAAGCCTTCAAACGGGTGCAGCATGAGTGCAGTGCCTGCAGCAGCAGTATAGCCCAAAAATTTACGACGTTCCATATGCGATCGTTTATATTATTGAACAGGTTCAATCCGAAACCAATCAACATCTGCATAACCCGAATCATTTGTTTTAACTGTTCGGGTACAAAACAACCCCACTTTTGCACTAACCCAGCGACCTGGCTTAGCCACGAGTTTATCGCCGATGTTTTTAAAACTGATTCCGTCATCGCTGTAACTGAATTCACAAACAGCTCCTTTGCCCACTTTTACCCGGAAATATATATTAGCACCGTTTATTTTATCTCCGGAGATCAATACTTCTTCTTTGCCTTTGTCAGCATTGCTGCAATAGCTGAATGAAATATAATTGCCATCTGCTTTTTTTACCAGCGACAGATAAGCATAATCTGCTCCGTGAATGATCAACCCGGTTTTTTCTCCATCGAGTCTTGGTTTGAATGAAAGCTTAGTTGTTACCATGAACTCGCCGGCAGGGAATTTTTGCATTAGCAGGTTGGGAACATCCCAGTAATTTTTTATGCTGTCCGGAAGCTGTGCAGAGAATAACCGTAAATATCCATTAGAAGGAAATGCCCAGTACGGTTTCGGATTTGCCTGCCACTGCCATTGCAATCCTAATTTGGTTGAATTGAATTCATCACTGTCTGCTACAGTTGTAATGGGATAAATTTTACCAACATTTGGCTTCTTAAAAACTAATACCGGTTCACCTTTTCCATCGCCATCTTTATCTTCCCCGATCACCGGCCAGTCGTTTATCCATTTCATCGGGTTGAGATGCACCACTCTTCCATAAGCATCCTTATCCTGGAAATGCAGGAACCAATGCTCACCGGTTTTCGTATCTATCCAGGCTCCCTGGTGCGGGCCGTTAACAGTAGTATTGCCCTGGTCCATCACCACTTTTCTTTCATATGGGCCGTAAATGTTTTTACTGCGCAAAACTGTTTGCCAGCCTGTACTTACACCACCGGCAGGAGCAAAAATGTAATAGTATCCATTTCGTTTGTACAGCTTCGGCCCTTCAATGGTCGGATCAAGTTCATGACCATCATATACCATTACAGCATCGGTGGTGACTTTTGTTCCTTCCTTGTTTAATTCTTTTACAACAATGATAGATTTAATACCAGCCCTGCTACCCGCATATGCATGAACGAGATAAACTTTTCCATTATCATCCCAAAGAGGGCAGGGGTCTATCAAACCTTTTCCTGCTTCTACGATTATTGGCTCAGTCCAGGGACCATTGATATTTTTTGCTTTAGTGAGATAGATTCCAAAATCCGGGTCGGGATAATAGATATAAAATTCATTGTTATGATAACGAATACTTGGTGCCCATACACCACCGCCGTGCTGCACTTTGCTAAAGTGTTCAACAGGCAATTGTGTTTTTAATGCATGGCCAATCAAAGTCCAGTTCACCAAATCTTTTGAATGAAGAATTGGCAATCCCGGCGCATGATTAAAGCTGGAAGAAATCATATAATAATCATCACCTACCCGTATTGCATCGGGATCGCTGTAGTCGGCATTGATCACAGGATTGTTGAATGTGCCGTTACCGTTATCAGGTACCCAAACTTTTGAAACAGTTTGTGCAGTAGCTGCAAAAGATGTACTTAATAATAATATGGTCAGCCATTTTTTCATTTCAGGGGATTCCAGCCTTTAAGGACATTAGTCAAGGTGTATTTTCCGGCTTCTTCGGTTGTTAGTTGTTTAGCCCATTTTACCCGGGCTTC
>JAKQEA010000169.1 GCA_029558715.1 Bacteroidota bacterium
AGACACAGTTGAACTCATCATGGAATTTGAAAAGGAATTCAATATTTCTATTCCTGATGAACAAGCCGAAACTATTACTACTGTAGGTCAGGCTGTAACTTACCTGGAAGAGCATGCCAAGTAAAGTATAAGTTGCCTGCCTTTGGCAGATAACAAAAAAGAATGCCTGCTTCAGGTGCAGGAAATAAATTAAATCCCGCCTTCTTAATCCGGTATCTGCCGGATGGAAGGCGGTTGGTTTTTGTTTTTGATGAAACTGCTTTATATTACTGTTTAATATGGAACTAAAAAGAGTTGTTGTAACAGGTATGGGTGCCATTACCCCTTTAGGTAATACGTTGCAGGAGTACTGGAATGGATTGATAAATGGAGTATCCGGCGCCGACATGATTACTCTTTTTGATGCCTCAAAGTTTCGCACCAAATTTGCCTGCGAGATCAAAGATTTTGAACCGACTCAATTTTTGGATAAAAAAGAAGCAAGGAAGATTGATCGTTTTACACAACTGGCACTGGTCGTTAGTGATCAGGCGATGGCAGATGCGGGTTTGAATAAAGATAATATCAACCCGGACAGAATAGGAGTTGTATTTGCCAGCGGTATTGGTGGTTTAATCACATTTCAGCATGAAGTAACTGATTTTGCAAGAGGAGACGGAACACCCCGGTTCAATCCCTTCTTTATTCCCAAAATGATCCTGGATATAGCCGCCGGACAAATAAGTATGCGGCATAATCTGCGAGGGCCCAATTTTGCGGTGGTAAGCGCCTGTGCCAGCAGTACTAATGCTATCATGGATGCTTTCAATCTTATAAGACTTGGAAAATCAGATATCATCTTAACAGGCGGTAGTGAAGCTGTGATCAGTGAAGCTGGTGTAGGTGGCTTCAATGCGATGAAAGCAATGAGTGAAAGAAACGACGATCCCAAAACAGCCAGCCGTCCCTATGATAAAGACAGGGATGGTTTTGTAATGGGAGAAGCTTCCGGGATAGTAGTATTGGAAGAACTGGAGCATGCTAGAGCTAGAGGAGCAAAAATTTATTGTGAAGTGGCAGGTTGTGGTGCCACAGCTGATGCTCACCATATAACTGCACCTCACCCGGAAGGATTAGGCGCAAGAAATGTAATGCTGGCCGCATTGGATGATGCCGGTATGAAGCCCGACGAAATAGATTATATCAATACCCACGGCACTTCTACTCCGATAGGTGATGGGGCCGAAGTAAAAGCCATCACAGCTGTTTTTGGTGACCATGCTTATAAACTTAATATCAGTGCTACTAAATCTATGACGGGTCATTGCCTGGGTGCGGCAGGTGTTATCGAGGCCATTGCAAGCATTCAGTCTGTGATTAACGATATAGTACCTCCTACAATCAATCATTTTACTGATGACCCTGAATTAGATCCTAAACTTAATTTCACATTCAATAAGGCTCAGCAAAGACCCGTCCGTGCTGCGTTGAGTAACACATTTGGTTTTGGCGGGCATAATGCCTGTGTGATTGTGAAAAAGTATAAAGCCTGATTCGGATTTTTTTCGTAGCTTGATTACCGTGGATTTCTTCAAGAATTTTTTTACCAAACACGAAGGTTCGACTTTTAAGAAAGAACTAAAGAATATTCTGGGTTATAAACCCGGCAATATATCACTTTATAAAACGGCGCTTACTCATCGCTCTATCCGCGATGGGGCAGATGAAAATAACGAACGCCTAGAATATCTTGGTGACGCTGTTCTAAGTGCTTTGATCGCTGATTATCTGTTCAAACGGTATCCGTATAAAGAAGAGGGCTTCCTGACAGAGATGAGAAGTAAAATGGTAAATCGTCAGCAGTTGAATGAGATTGCGATCCGGATGGGATTAAAAAAGATTACCCTGTATAACAAAATGGATGGCTCTTTAAAAGTGAGCCAGATATTCGGAAACACATTGGAAGCACTTGTTGGTGCTATTTATCTCGATCTTGGATATAAAAAAACTGCAAAGTGGGTACTGGAGTGTATTATTCTTCCACATATGTTCATGGACGACCTTGAAAACCTGGAAATAAACCATAAAAACAAATTGTATGGATGGGCGAATAAAAACGGAAGAGTGCTTGAGTTTGAAACATTGAATGAAAAACTTGAAAACGGCCGGCGCCTTTTTACTGTTGCTGCTGTACTGGACGGAAAAAATATTGCAGAAGGCAAGGCCTTCAATAAAAAGGATGCTTCCCAGATAGCAGCCCAGGTAGCAGTGGAAAAACTGGGTATTATTAATGCTGATTCGATAGGGGAAGAACAGGATGAGAAAAAGGCCCAGGCTTAATCTTACAGCAATTACCAATAAGTATGGGATTTACTGTACGTACAATTTATTTCTTATTACTTATCGTCCTGCTCGCAGCCTGTAAGCAAACTGTCAGGGGACGGAATGGAATTGTATATGATAGTCCATCTGAATACAATGACTATATTATCAGCCGGCAAACAGCTATCATCAAAAATATTCTTGCATTGGGTAATACAGCCGAAAGTGATATTGACTCAGCCTATGGTATGCTTGATAAATACACAAATGAGGCTTCAGCCGTAATTAATGAGATCAAGGGTATGCCACCTTATAAAGGGGATTCTTCTCTTCGGGATGCTGCTGTGAATTCATTTTCTTTTTACAGGAAACTATTTAATGAGAGTTACAAAAGAGTGCTGTCTGTCCGGCTGGCAGGTAATGATATAACTGATGAAGGGGCTGCCGAAATAGTTGCCATAATGGACAATATAAAAAGAGAAGAAGAAGTACTGGATAAGAAACTTCACAACGCTCAGCGAGATTTTGCAGATAAATTCAAAATGAGAATGCGGGAAAATGAGATACAGAAGGAAATTGATGAAGATAACTAAACCGGTTTTACAGGTTCAATCAGGTCCCAGCGATTTCCGTACAAATCCTCAAATACAGCAACCTTTCCATAAGTTTCAGAAGTGGGTTGTCTCACAATTTTGATATTATTGTTTATTAAATTCTGGTAATCTCTTTCAAAATCATCAGTATGTAAAAAAAGAAAAACCCGTCCGCCTGTTTGATTGCCGATCCGGCTTCTTTGTTCCTCAGAAGCAGCTTTTGCAAGTAAAATCCGGCAGCCGGCAGTGCCCATTGGAGCGATCGTTACCCAACGTTTTTTTTCGCTCAGCCTGGTATCTTCCAGCAGAATGAAATGAAGTTTCCGGGTATAAAAATCAATAGCTTCATCGTAATCATTTACTACCAAAGCTATTTGTGCAATATACTGTTTCAATATAGGGATGGTTAAAGATAAAGATCCTTATTTTATTTCCATACATAGTTCTATCAAAACCCCATTGGTGTGTTTGGGGTGAAGAAAACAGACCAGTTTGTTATCAGCCCCTATTTTGGGCTTTTCATTCAGAAGAATAAAACCTTCCTCCTGCAATCGCTTCATTTCTGCTTCGATGTCTTCTACCGCAAAAGCAATATGATGAAAGCCTTCTCCCTTTTTCTCGATGTATTTGGCAATAACCCCCTCAGAATTACTGCTTTCCAGTAGTTCTATTTTATTTGGGCCGTTTTTGAAAAATGCTGTATTAACTTTTTCACTTTCTACCATTTCTGTTTTATAGCAAGGGGTATTCAGTAATTTTTCAAAAAGCGGAACAGAAACCTCAAGGCTTTTGACGGCGATTCCGATATGTTCAATCTTTTGCATATTAAAGATTTATAAATGTAAAATTAGGCCTTTTCGAATTCGGTAAAATCGGCCAATTACACCAAATTACTCCTCTCATTTAGAACCTTTTGGGTTAATTTTGTGTTTAATTGAAACGAACAACGATTAATTGATTTTATGTTACAATTTCCCATCTATTTAGACCATAATGCGACTACCCCATGTGACCCAAGGGTAGTGGAGGCGATGATTCCTTACTTTACCAACAATTTCGGTAATGCGGCAAGCCGTAACCATCCTTTTGGCTGGCAGGCAGAAGAGGCGGTTGATTATGCCAGGGAGCAGGTGGCCAAGCTAATTGGTGCAGACCCCAAAGAAATAATCTTTACTTCCGGGGCCACTGAAGGTGATAACCTCGCCATAAAAGGGGTATTCGAGATGTATGCCAGCAAAGGCAATCATATCATCACCTGTAATATTGAGCATAAGGCCGTATTGGATACTTGTAAACACATCGAAAAAGAAGGTGGAGAAGTAACTTACCTGAAGGTGAAGCCCAACGGCCTGGTTGATCTTGCGGAGCTGGAAGCCGCTATAAAGCCAAATACAATCTTAATTGCACTCATGTATGCCAATAATGAGATTGGTACGGTGATGCCGATGCAAGAGATCAGTGCAATCGCAAAAAAGCATGGAGTCCTTGTGTTCAGTGATGCTACACAGGCAGTAGGTAAAATACCTGTTGATGTAAATAAAGACGGTATTGACCTGATGGCCTTTACGGCACATAAAATGTATGGTCCAAAAGGAGTTGGCGCTTTGTATGTTCGCCGCAAAAATCCAAGAGTGAAAGTAACAGCACAAATTGATGGGGGTGGTCATGAGAGAGGAATGAGAAGCGGGACACTGAATGTTCCGGGTATCGTTGGTTTTGGTAAAGCCTGTGAGATTTGCAGAAATGAAATGGAAGAAGAAACAAAGAGAGTGGTTAAGCTAAGAGACAAATTGGAGAATGCGCTGCTGCAGATAGAGGAATCCTATTTGAATGGAGATAAAGAATACCGTCTGCCACATGTAACTAACATCTCTTTTAAGTATGTGGAAGGAGAAGGTTTGATGATGGGCTTTAATAAAAATATTGCCGTTTCGTCGGGTTCTGCCTGTACGTCCGCCTCCTTAGAACCATCCTATGTATTAAAAGCATTGGGCCTGGGTGATGACCTGGCACATAGCTCTCTTCGTTTTGGCCTGGGCAGATTTACAACAGAAGAGCAAATTGATTATACAATTGAACAAGTAACTAACACCGTTAATAAGTTAAGAGAGATGAGTCCGCTTTGGGAAATGTACAAGGAAGGAATTGATCTGAACACTATAGAATGGGCGCA
>JAKQEA010000010.1 GCA_029558715.1 Bacteroidota bacterium
TATAACAGAGAGTGGATGATACACAGACTCAAATATATGTCACCACAGGAATACAGAGCAGAATATGAACGTAAAAAAGCAGCTTAGCCGAATCTAAAACACACTAATAACCTCTCGGGGTTTGCCATGCGGCAGGGGCAGAAGGCCCCTGAGAGGGCCTCCGCGTTTAATAATTGAAATAAATTAAAAAAATACTCGGTTATTTGGATTTAATACATTTTTATGCTATATTTGTAAAAATTCTGATTATGCGGTCTATCTACTGCTTTGATAATCAGATTTTATGTGGCAAAAGGCCGACTTCTTAATATTGTCATTTGCCTTTTGCTTTAGGTTTTGATCAAAACCTTATAGAACCTGTGTTGTTAGTTTACTTGGAAGTGATTGAAATAAAAAGTAACCTATTAAAAATCAATACTATGGAAAAATTATGTAATTGTTATGCTCAATCTGAAAACCAGATTAAGCAGGAAATCTACATTCCACCGGTAATAACCGTTTTGGAAATCACTCTTGAAAAAGGCTTTGCGGCCTCTTCCGCCTCGGGCACTGAAGATTGGGGATCACTAACCTGGTAAAAGAAAGTATTATGAAAGATTTAATTAAAATTTTATCTGCCGTTCTGCTTGTAACGGCCATCAATGCGTGTACTTTACAGGAAGTGCCTGATCCAACGAATGGGGGAGGAGCTATAACGATTACAGCCCAAACCGTACAGGAACAAGATGTAACGAATACGCCTGGAACAAAAACTACATTGAGCGGTGTGGAAACCCACTGGAAGGGTGTGGATAGCTATCCAGGGAACCCCGATAAAATCGGGATCTTTTCACCCCAGGCAAGGACCACAGAAGGTGGCTCAAACGCAGTAAAAAACGCCGAATTCACGGCCCAAACCTCGGCAAAAAGCTCAAATTTTACGGGGACTATGTTTTGGGGAGCTGATGGGAATCATGATTTTTATGCCTATTATCCCCGTAACCCGGGATTTTCCGGAGAGCGAACAGAGGTTCCCATTTCCCTGGCCTCGGCACAAAGCCAGTCTGCGGCCGGAAATACTGACCATATTGGAGCACTGGATTATATGGTGGCGACTCCACTTACGGTCGCCAGAGGGGGAGCGGTAAACTTTACGTTCAACCATGTGTTTTCCATAATGGAATTCCAGATCACCGGAAGCGGGTCATTGTCTGCTGTGCGCCTTACAGGAACAAATGCCCTGGCTTGCACAGGTACTATTGACTTGATACAAACTCCGGGGGTAGATGATATTGCCTATACTATAGCACAAACATCAACTTCCCAGACGGTAACAGTTACCCTGGGCTCAGCTGCTTCATTATCAACAACTACAGCTGTTAGTGTTTTCATGATGATACTCCCGGGGACGCAGTCTGGTGATATTACGATTGAACTGGAAATTGGTGGCTCATGGAAAAGTATGACAAAAACTCCACCTGCAGGAGGTTTTGTCCGTGGAAAAAAATATAATATTGCAGTGTTACATGATTCAAGGGATGGCAATCTTTACTCGTATAAAACGATTGGAACCCAGGTCTGGATGACAGAAAACCTGGCGTATCTGCCATCGGTTGTTGGCCCGGGGACAGGTTCAAATTCAACGGCGTATTATTACGTTTACGGATATGATGGTACAGATGTAGATGCAGCAAAAGCCACCTCCAATTATACGACCTACGGAGTTTTGTATAACTGGCCGGCAGCCATGAGTGGGGCTGCAAGCAGTAGCGCCGATCCCAGTGGCGTACAAGGCATTTGTCCAACGGGCTGGCATTTACCCAGCGATGTAGAATGGACAACACTTTCTGATAATCTGGGAGGAGAATATGAGGCAGGTGGCAAGATGAAAGAAACCGGAACCTCTCATTGGACCAGTCCAAATACAGGAGCTACCAACGAAAGTGGTTTTACAGCCCTTCCGGGTGGCTACCGTAACGGCGATGGAGCATTCGGCAACATTGGGATCATCGGTCTCTGGTGGAGTTCTACGGAGTACCTTACCGATACCGCCTGGGGCCGCGGCCTGTACTACCTTGACAGCGGCGTAGGCAGGGCCAACGGCAATAAGGGAGGCGGGTTTTCTGTCCGTTGCTTGCGGGATTTGAAAAGAAAACTTTACAACCACGGATAAGTAATCTCCGTGGTTGTTTTTTATAGAAATACAGATGTTAGAACTGGAATTGTTCCCCTTTGCAAACAGTAATAAAATCATACTGGATTTGTTTCAGGCATATTTTGATGCCCGGAAAAACAAACGCAACACCATAAATGCGCTTGCATTTGAAAAGCATCTTGAAACCAATCTGTTTGCTCTTTCCGATGAAATAATGAACCGCAACTACAAACCCCGCGGTTGCATCTGTTTTATAATTAACAAACCTGTAAAGAGGGAGATTTTTGCAGCCGATTTCAGGGACAGGGTAGTTCACCATTTTATATATCAGTACATATCGCCCATTTTTGAAAAGACGTTTATCAATGACAGTTACAGTTGCCGTATAGGAAAAGGAACACATTATGGTATAAGGCGTACTGACCACTTCATTCGCGCCTGTTCCCGCAACTATACCAAAGATTGCTACATTCTTAAGCTGGATATTAAAGGGTATTTTATGTCCATATACAAGCCTCTGCTTTATGATAAAATTCATGAAGAGGTCATTCGCTATAGAAATAAAATTGATTTTGATCTGGATTTAGTGCTCTACCTACTTAAAGTAACAATCTTTACTGATCCAAGGACACAATGCCGGATTAAGGGTAGCAAGAACGATTGGAAAGGGTTGCCTTTAACAAAGTGCCTGTTCCATGTACAGCCGGATTATGGTTTGCCCATAGGTAATTTAACCTCACAGCTCTTTGGTAATGTTTACCTGAATGAATTTGACCACTTTGTTAAGAGAGACTTAAAAATAAAATACTACGGCAGGTATGTGGATGATTTGATACTTATTCATCCGGATAAGGCATATTTACAATACTGTATATCAGAGATACGATACTATTTGAAGAAGGAATTGCAGCTCATTCTTCATCCGGATAAAATATACTTACAGCATTATTCTAAAGGTGTAAGATATCTTGGTACGGTTATTAAACCACATAGAATTTACGTAGCCAGTCGTTCCAAAGGGAATTTTTACACTGCTATAACAAAACACAATAAAGTCGTAAGGGATCATAAGCCAACAATTGAAGAAATGGCTGCTTTTCAAAGTAGTATGAATTCCTATCTGGGGCTTATGAAACACTACAAAACATATAAGCTGAGAAAAAAATATATTCACAACAACGTAAGCACATGGTGGCTAAATCGTTTTTATCCTTTTAAGTATGAGATCTTCAAACCAAAACAGAAATCTGTCCGCTGTAAATAAGTGCCCATTTCCCCCTCCTAGTTCTTTTTTGTCCCACCCCTCCTCCCCGGGACACCCGGGACAAATGGGACACTACCCACTTTGCCATCCCTCCACCTCCAAATCCAGCTCATTAACCAGCAGTGCCAGCTCCCCCATATCGCACCCACCCACCATTCTCTTCAACTTCAAAAACACGGCAGCCCTGGCCCTCTATCTGATCCAGAGGTACCAGGATAACGAAAACGAGGTGTTGGAAATTACCAACCTTAAAGAAATAGCTAATATAATGAACTGTAACAATTACAGGCTAAAGCTTTATCTGTTATAT
>JAKQEA010000018.1 GCA_029558715.1 Bacteroidota bacterium
TCCACTATTTCATTCACCCATTCTTTCCTGTAAGGAGTGGTGATGCGGATATAATTATCGGTGTATCCTTCCATCATACCTGTCTTATCATGCCCTTCAAATAATACTTTGCGGGTTTGCCCTGCATGCTGCTCAGTAAAGTACTGCATTTTCATATAAGAAAGATTGCGCAGGGTTTTATTCCTTTCATTCCGGATATGCGTGGGTACGACTGGTTTTATACTTAATGCATGGGTATTATCTCTTTCTGAATACGTAAACACATGCAGGTACGAAACATCTAACGAATGTAAAAATTCAAAAGTTTCCCTGAAATCTTCTTCAGTTTCCCCGGGGAAGCCAACAATTACATCCACTCCAACAGCGCAATGTGGCATTAATGTTTTTATCAGCGCTACTCTCTCAGCATATAATTCTCTTTTATACCGGCGGCGCATGGCTCCTAGGATCTTATTACTTCCGCTTTGCAGTGGTATATGAAAATGCGGCATGAACTTGTCGCTGTTAGCCACAAATTCAATGATCTCATTAGTTAACAGATTTGGTTCTATAGAGGAGATGCGGTAACGCTGTATACCTTTTACTTGCTCAAGCTCTTTTACCAGTTCAAAAAAATTTTCTTCTCTTCCGGTCATACTTGCCGAGGCACCGGCTCCATCGGGTTCTTTACCAAAGTCGCCCAAATTCACACCAGTCAGCACAATTTCTTTTACCCCGCCGGAAGCTAATTGCTCCGCATTTTTTACCACATTACTAATGCTGTCACTTCGGCTTTTGCCCCTCGCCATTGGAATAGTACAAAAGGAACAGGTATAATCACAGCCATCCTGTACTTTCAAAAAAGTCCTTGTGCGATCATTCACTGACCAGGAAGAATGGAAGCCGGATACTTCTTCGATATCACAACTGCATATTTTAGCAGAATCACCTTTGGCCAGTTCACGGATATGCCGGGCAATATTGAATTTTTCTGCGGCGCCAAGTACTAAATGCACTCCGGGTATAGCAGAAATTTCTTTGGGTTTCAACTGAGCATAACATCCGGTGATGACCACAAAACTTTCCGGAGCTTTTCGTTGTATCCGGCGAACCAGTTGCCGGCATTCTTTATCGGCATTATCAGTTACCGAACAGGTATTGATAACGTACACATCAGCCAGGTCGTCAAACTCTTTTTTTTCAAAACCTTCCTGTTCCAGCATACGGGAAAGGGAAGATGTTTCAGAGAAATTGAGCTTGCAGCCGAGAGTATGAAACGCCACTGTTCTTGATTCTGCCATAGAGGCCGCAAAGATAATGAGAACCACGATTTTTTGGATTATAAAGGATTGTGAGGAGACAGAAGCATGTCTCTCATGGATTTACATTTAATTTGTAGAAATTATTTACGGTGTACAAGAAATGGATGCCTTATGTTCTGATGCTGCTGATGGTGATTGCAATCATTGTAATAAAGCAATGCAGCAACAACACTGAACCCTCACCGAAACCAAAAGTTACCAATACTGATAAGCCAAAAGACCCGGCAAGCAACCCTACTGACAGGGATAAAGGTTTTGACCGGCGGACTTCTTATCTCGATTACAGTAACCATGCAAAATGCCGGATGCAATGCCGGAAGATTTCGAAAGCCGAAGTGGAAGAGATCATGCAGGAGGGGAAGATCAATTACAATAAAAGTGACCTCCAAAATGCCCGTTGCCCCCGTTATGCAGTTGAAGGAGTTACAAAGGATGACCAGCGGGTACGTATAGTTTTTGCCCAATGCAATGACAAAACGGTGGTAGTAACGGTAATTGATCTTGAAACAGATTTTAAATGTGATTGCCCGGGTGATGACGATAAATACAAAAACCGCAACTGATGAAGGGACTGCTTACACCACTGAAATGGCTATATAGTATTTATGCTGCGGTCACCTTTATCGCTGTTATGTTTGTCATTTTCCCTTTTGCTATCATCAGCAGTTTCTTTGGCAGGATAAAAGGTGGCAATATGGTGATGAGGCTTTGTATGTTGTGGGCTGATCTATGGTTTTTTCTGGTTTTTATCTGGCATAAAAAAATTTATGAAGCGCCACATGACAAATCAAAATCGTACATCTTTGTCAGTAATCATATTTCTTACCTGGATGCAGCTATTATTCCAAAAGCTTACCGGCAGCCAATAAGACCGCTGGGAAAAGTGGAAATGAGTAAAGTGCCGGTTTTTGGATTCATTTATCGTAATGCCATCGTAACAGTTGACCGCAGCAGTGCTGCTAACAGGGCCAATAGTGTACGGATATTAAAATCACTCATCAATAAAGGTATTTCTGTACTGGTTTTTCCTGAAGGCACTTTTAATATGACAACACAACCGCTAAAAGATTTCTATGACGGAGCTTTCCGGGTGGCGATAGAAACACAGACACCGGTTAAACCGGTTTTATTCCTCGATGCTTACCGGAGAATGCCGTATGAGAGTTTGCTTTCAATGACACCTGGCCGGAGCCGGATTGTTTACCTCGATGAAATCCAGGTAACGGGTTATACACTTTCAGATGTTACCTTATTAAAGGATGAAGTGTTTGCACTGATGGAAAGAAAGCTGGTTGAGTATGGTGCTGCCTGGCGAAGGGAGTAGTATCCTTTTTTCAGCTAAATTGAGCCTCCAAATTCATTTATTTGTTTGCAGAAATCATCATACCCGCCGCTTTACCCAAAAATTACACCTGGTCAGTTCCTGAACATTTACTGGAGTTGGTCAAAGTAGGTTGCCGGGTGGAAGTGAACCTTGGCAAGAGTAAAAAATATGCCGGTGTTATAAAACGGTTACATCAGGAAAGGCCTGAATTCTTCGAGACAAAAGATATCCTGAATGTATTGGATGCGGAGCCAGTTGTATTTGAAGAACAATTGAAACTCTGGGAATGGATAGCATCATACTATATGTGCAGTGAAGGAGAAGTGATGGCTGCTGCTTTACCAGCGCATTTCAAATTGTCAAGTGAAACGATACTGGTTTACAATGAGGAATATGGGGACGATTTTTCGGCCCTTGATCATGATGAATATATTATTGGCGAAGCTTTGCTGATAAAAAAAGAGCTAACCCTTTCCGAAGTACAGGAATTACTGGATTCTCACAATGTATATCCTGTTATCAACCGCATGATTCAAAAAAAAGTTTGTCATGTGTGGGAGGCATTAAAACAAACGTATTCGCCTAAAAAGGAGACTTATGTTGTCCTTAATAAGCCTTATGATGAAGATGAGCAACTTGAGAAGCTGCTGAACGAGGATAAAAAATTACAAAGAGCCGAAAAGCAGATGGAGCTTTTACTTAGTTATCTCCATTTTATGCGAACAGACGGGGAGGTAATTAAAGCAGAATTGTTGAAAAAATCCGGCGCTTCAGATTCGCAATTGAAAGGGCTGATTGAAAAAAAAATTCTCAGGCTCGAAAAAAGAAATATCGATAGGATAAAATATTTGCCGAAAAATGTGACCATCGATTTTGAGCTGACCGGAATACAGCAAAATGCTTTTGAACTGGTAAAAGAACAACTGCAAACAAAGGCTGTCTGCCTGTTCCATGGTGTTACATCAAGCGGCAAAACGAATATTTATATCAGGCTGATTGAAGAATTCATCAAACAGGGAAAACAGGTATTGTACATGCTGCCTGAAATTGCATTAACCTCACAGGTAATCCGCCGGCTGCAAAAACATTTTGGAGGTTATATCGGTATCTATCATTCTAAATTTTCGCAGAATGAAAGGGTAGAAATATGGAATAAGGTAAAGAATGGCGAACTGAGGGTGATACTCGGTGCAAGATCATCTGTTTTTTTACCCTATCAGAATTTAGGTTTGATAATCTGTGATGAAGAACATGATTCATCTTTTAAGCAACAGGAGCCGGCGCCAAGATATAACGGGAGAGATGCGGCGATATATTTTGCTTCGCTGTTTGGGGCAAAGACTTTACTCGGCAGCGGTACGCCGTCTATTGAGAGCTATTATAATGCTACAACCGGTAAGTATGGCCTGGTGGAACTGTTGCAGCGTTTCGGTGACCTTAAATTACCTGCAATCCAGTTTGTGGATACAAGAAGTATTATTCAGAAAGACAAATCAAAGATCATATTATCTCCCGCATTGATTGAAGCTGTGAAGGAAGTGATAGATAGAGGGAAACAGGTAATACTCTTTCAAAATCGCCGGGGCTATGCACCGTACCAGGTGTGTAGTGTTTGTGGCTGGATACCCCAGTGCAAGTATTGTGATGTGTCATTAACCTATCACAAACTCAGTAACAAATTGGTCTGCCACTATTGTGGTACCACATATCCGCCGGTGCATACCTGTGCGGCTTGTGGCAGTGATAAATTTGTACAGCGGAATTTTGGTACGGAAAAGATTGAAGAACAATTACAGGAAATTTTTCCCGAAGCCAAAGTCGCAAGAATGGATATTGATACTGTGAAGGGGAAAAATGCCCATGATCTGCTGATACAGCAGTTTGAACAGAAAAGAATTGATATACTTGTCGGCACCCAGATGGTGGTAAAAGGACTGGACTTTGACAATGTGGACCTGGTGGGCATATTAGATGCAGACGGGCTGTTGCATTTTGCAGATTTCAGGGTACATGAAAGAGCCTTTCAACTGATGGAACAGGTGAGTGGCCGTGCAGGACGGAAAGAAGAAACAGGAAAGGTGCTGGTACAAACATCGCAGCCGCAGCATCCATTGCTGCAGATTGTGCAGCAGCATGATTATAAGATGATGTTTACAGAAGAACTGAAGAAACGAAAGGAGTTTGCTTACCCGCCTTTTTCCCGTATCATTCACATCACTTTCAAGCATAAGATAAAAGAGGTGGTGGAGAGGGCCGCCGTTCATTATACCAATACACTGAGAAATAAATATGGCAATTATATTGTTGGTCCTGCAGAGCCGGTTATTGGTCGTATAAGAAACCAGTACCTAATGGAACTGTTGTTGAAACTACCCCGTGATGGTAAAACTATTATTCAATGTAAAAAAGACCTGCTTGAACAAATTGCCATCCTGCACCAGGATAAAAGTTTCCGGAGTGTGACGGTGGTGGCAGATGTGGATGCAGTGTAGAGAGATTAAAGATGATTGAAAGTGGTGAGTGGGATGTCTTTTTTATTCGTACTTTACTTTCATGATAGGTATTATTGTCCAACTGGCTATCTCATGGCTGGCGGTATGGTTATTTGAAAAGGGTAATTTGAATTGCCTTGGATTATTGCCTTCCAAAAAAAGATTGACCGACTTTGGTTTGTTCTTCATTATCACTGCAGCTTGTTCCAGTCTCGTTTTTTTGTTTCAAATGTGGATTGCCAAACAAAGCTGGCAGCTAAACCCTGGCATCAGTTTCTTACTTATCCTGAAAGGGATTTGGTTTGTTGTCAAGGCAGTTTTATTTGAAGAGTTGATATTCAGGGGGGTGCTATTGTATATATTAATAAAGAAAATAGGGGCAATAAAGGCAATTATAATTTCATCTGTAGCTTTTGGTATCTACCACTGGTTTTCTCATGAACTCTGGGGCAACTCCGTTCAAATGGCAATTGAGTTTTTTACTTCAGGTGCTATGGGAATGGTACTGGCTTATGGTTATGCCAGAACAAATTCTTTGTATGTGCCTATAGCTATTCATTTTGGCTGGAATATTATCCAGATGGTTGTCTTTTCCGGTAATACGATCGGTGAGCAAGTTTTTATCGAAGTATTGCCACGGCCTGTTGTTACGGTTTCTTATTTCAGCTTTATTGTCATGCTCTTTGTACCATTACTAAGCTGTCTTGTGATTAATGGCTGGATGCTCAAGAGATATAAAAAAGTTGAACTTCCTGATGCAGAGAAATGATACTTATTTGGAAGATGAGTATAAACAGCTTACTTTACTTCCAGTGCCACTGTTCCGAAGTTTTCCATGTCTTTTTTCTTTGTAGTCTTTCTCTTAACGGTTAAAAGAATACGGCCAGGCTTATCAACGATAATGGTGTATTTTTCTCCTTGATTGTGTGAGATAGATCCATTAGAGAGTGTTATCTCCAGGTCTTCGGGCTTAATGCCCAGGCGATCAACAGTGATTTCAATGTCGTTTGGTTTGCCAGCAGTAAGAGTATAAGTAGATAGTTCAATGTCGGAGACAACCATGAATGTAACAGGCTGTTTACGATAAGCTTTTACTGTTGAGCCATTATTAATAGCTGGTAACCATTTGGGGCCTTTGAAAATAACTTTCACCACCTCCTCCTCCATGCCGAAGCCATGTTTTGTCAGGGCTTTTACATCACTTATATTTCCCTCTTTATCAACGACAAATTGTACAATAACCGTATATGTACCGGGTGGTGCAAAATTTTCCGAAGGTATAGCAGCGTTTACATTTCTTTCCAGGAATTTTCTCCAGGCAGATGATCCTCCGGAAAGGAGGATTCTATTTCTACCTTTTCAAAAATAATATGATCAGTATTGCCAGAAGCTGTCAGCTTTGCGTCAATGATCTTAACATCTTTCAATTGAAATTCAATGACTCCAGCTTTGCCTCTTTCCCCGTATTTATCGGTCGCATGTTTATCTTTCAGCACATTCATGCTTTGAATAATATCAGGCGAAAAAAGTGTATTTACATCTTTCTTTAACTCACGGATTGTTCCGGCCGGAATTCCGTTAACAACAATAAGAATGTTCGAATCGACTGGATTAGCCGACGAAGGGTGGATTGGTTTTGTTGTATCCTGCAGCTGTTTACTGTTTTGAGTAAAACTAAAAGTACTAACAAGTAAACCAGTGCATATCAAATATATTTTCATAATTGCATTATACGGTTTAAAATTACCATAGTAACCTTAATGTTGAGGAGTTAATTGGTCTGTTTATTATTCTTTATAACATTTATCATCATCTCAGCCACTTTCCTTGCATGTATTGGTCTGTATTTTTTTGGGATCAGAAAAGAAAACACTGGCATTACCCATTGCGCTATCTTTTCGCTTAATCGGAATTCTTTTCTGTCACCTGTCAGTAAAGAAGGCCGCATAATATGCACATGTTTTAGCCCGACGGACCTTACGGCATCTTCAATTTCTCCTTTCAGTTTCAGGTAAAAATTTTTACTCTTACTGCTGGCTCCTACAGACGAGACAAATACAAAAGTTTCGCAGCCGTTCAGTTTGCTGAACCGGGCAGCATTTACGGTTATATCATAATCTATCTTTCTGTAAGCTTCTTTATCACCTTTTACTTTTTTCTGCGTGGTGCCAATGCTGCAAAATACCACGTCGCATCCTTCCAGGGCCAGCCGGAAGCTTTCTGCATCTGTAAAATCCACCAGTTTTTTCTCCAGTTTGGGATGATCAGCCACAAAGGGCCGTCTTACCAATACTCTTACAGAATCAAAATGATCATCTTTCAACAGCAACTCCAGCAGGTAACCGCCTATCAATCCCGTAGCGCCGATAACTGTTGCTCTCATACTAGGATTATTTATTTAAATAAGCGTTAGGAATATTTTTCGGCGTATAGCCAATATTGTAAGTGTACTTCAATAAAAGAGCTACCGTTTCTGCTACCGCTTTTTCATCCCGGTGCATTTGGGGCAATAAACCCATCATAGCATAGCTGACAGGGTTGACAGCAGGAATCAGTGTTTCCCATTCATAGCCCTTGCCCCATATAAGACCGGGGACAGTTATCGTAGTATCTGCGTGGTTTGCCAAAAGAAAATGCAGCATGTCAATGGATTGGTTGCTGTTCTGATTGACTGTATGAAAGATAGCAGTCTGGCTGCCAAATCCATTTTCATCATATCCTGCTCTCCGGTTAATATCCAGGCCATGCTTTAGGAGTATGGCGGCGCTTGCCACATGATTAAATTCAGCGCAGATATGGAGCAGGCTGACCTTGTACATTGCTGTATAAGCACAACGAAGAGTGTATTCCTTCGTAACAGATCCGGGGGATACTGTAAGCAGGTGGTTGAGTTGTTCAGCATCGTTTAACAATACAGCAAGCAATATTTTATCCTCAAAGTTGAGTCCTGCATCAACAAATGCCTTCACGCAATCACTGAAGCGGGGGCTGCGGGTATATTCACTGGTCAGCTCATAGATCAGTGGTTCATTTCTGTATATATCATTTGGATCAGCACCATTGATAAAACATTCCCTGATGCCTTCTGCATCATGCAATTCAATATAATAAATCAACTCTTTCAGTTGTTTATCCATACTGCGGATTTTTCGTCGCTGATTTAGTTTGCACCGGCAACAGGATATTCATACACATAATAACTCCATGGCGGCAAGCTTCTTCTTTTCTCGCTTAATTGTTCATTCACACCGGTAAAGATGTTGTAAGCCACACTCTGCAAACTTTTATCAGTGATTTTTATATCCTGTTCTTTTTTTGTCAGATTCAGAATCACAAGTATTTTATGATTTCCTTTTTCTCTTACATATGCATAAACAGTTGTGTCATTGCCAATGGTTACTTTTCTGAAGGATGCATCAGCAGCAAGAGCTGGATTCTTTTTACGAAGATCCTGCAGGCTCTTATAAAATTTGGCCCTTTCAAATTTCCCAAATACGATGGGGTCTTTCTCAAAGAATTTCAAAGGACGCAGTAATGGTTCTTCCTGTCCGCTGTATACAAGGGGAACAGTTCCGCCCATAGTTTGGCTGAATACCGCAAATGGAGCATGAACAATTCCGGGAAAAGTGCCATAGTCTGATTTGTTCCAGCTGTTCTCATCATGATTACTGGTAAAATACATAGGGATGGCCTCTTTTGGGTAAACAGTATCATATTTTGCTTTCACACTGTCGAGTGCAAATGCAGGTCTTTCGCCTGCTGCCACTTTCACCATCATATGAAACATTTCCCAGGGATAATAGGCATCAAAGCCGCTGGTCATTAAATAGGGTTTATCTCCTTCGGCTAAAAAGAACATATCATTTTTTACCGCTTTCAGTTGAGGAATACATTTTTTCCAGAATTCACCCGGTACATTCCACGCTACGTCCACCCGGTAGCCATCAATGCCCGTATTGGTTACCCAGTATTTCATTGCGGCAATCATGCTATCCTGCATCTCGTTGTTTTTAAAATCCAGTATCCGGGTATCGGTCCAGTCGAACATAGTGGCAGCTTTACCAGTGCTGTCTTTTACAAAAAAGTCAGGGTGAGTGGTTAGCCAGGGGTGATCGGCGCCGGTATGGTTGGGCACCCAATCGATCAAAACCTTCATTCCTTTTTCGTGAATGGTATTGACGAGCTTTTTCCAGTCATCCACCGTGCCATATTCCGGATTAATGGCTGTATAGTCAGCTACAGCATAATAACTGCCCAGTGTGCCTTTACGGTCCACTTTGCTGATAGGATTGATTGGCATGAACCATACGGTTTGTACGCCCATGTTTTTTAGCCGGTCGAGGTGTTGGGCAAAGGCATTAAATGTTCCTTCAGGAGTATATTGGCGGATATTTACTTCATAAATGTTGCCCTGCATGATCCATTCAGGATGTGCGGCAACAGGAGTTTCTGTAGTAGTCTCTGTTTTCGGGGCTTTACTTTTGCAGGAAATAATGAATACAGGGACTAACAGCAATAAAAAGACCTTTTTCATATTTTTTGATTTAAGGCGAAAGACAATCTATAACCGGTTATGAAGTTAGTTCATCTGTTTATAACGAAAAAAACAGGACTTTTGCAGTATGCTGTTACAAGAGAATATTTCACTGAGGCCGTATAACACCTTCGGGATAGATGCAAAGGCAAGATATTTCGCAACATTTGCTGACACTGATGAACTTGAGGAAACTTTAAATCTCAAAGCTCAAATACCAAAACTCATCCTGGGTGGTGGCAGCAATATATTGTTTACTAAAAACTTTGATGGACTTATTTTGAAGAATGAAATCAAAGGAATTACTGAATTGCATGAAGACAGTGAGTATGTATATGTGAAAGCCGGGGCAGGGGAGAACTGGCACCAGTTTGTATTGCATTGCATTGAAAGAAACTGGGCAGGAGTAGAGAATCTGTCGCTGATACCGGGTAATGTTGGGGCTTCACCCATGCAGAATATCGGTGCTTATGGAGTGGAGATAGAAGATGTATTCTGGGACCTTGAAGCCTGGCATATAAAGGACCAGAAAAAAGTTACGTTTACGAAAAGCGATTGTGAATTTGGATACCGTGAAAGTGTATTTAAAGGAAAAGTAAAAGACCAGTTTGTGATTCTTAATGTCACTTACCAGCTTCGTAAAACGCCAAGGTTCAATACGAGTTATGGCGCCATTGAACAGGAACTGGAAAGAATGGGAGTGAAGACGATTTCCATCAGAGCTATTTCTGATGCGGTCATCAATATCCGTTCTTCTAAATTACCCAACCCAAAAGAGATTGGTAATGCCGGAAGTTTCTTTAAGAATCCAACAATAAGCGCTGCTTTGTTTGAAAATCTGAAAGGGGCATTTGAAAATATTGTTGGCTATCATAATGCGGACGGAACAGTAAAGCTGGCTGCCGGATGGTTGATTGAACAGTGCGGATGGAAAGGCTACCGTAAAGGTGACGCAGGCTGTCATACAAAGCAAGCCCTGGTGCTGGTAAACTATGGCCATGCTGATGGCAATGAGATATACAATCTCAGCGAGGAGATTTTGCAAAGTGTGAAAGAGAAGTTTGGCGTTATACTGGAACGGGAAGTAAATATTATCTGATTTAATCCCTACTTATTAATTAACCAGTTACTTACTCAGGCTTCTTCGTCAAACTCAAAATCTTTCTCATTAAAATCCATCATACTTCCTACCAGGTCTTTAAACTCAACTTTGCTTTCAAACATTTTCTTACTGATCAGTGAGTAGGAGGCAAGACCGTGCAATACAAATTCCATTAACAAAGCTGCCTGTTCATCATTTACACCCGGGAAATACTTTTTTACCAGGGAGTGAAGACCATCTACTTTGTAAAGCAATAATAATTTGTCTTTATCTGAAGTATTGAAAGAGATGTTCAGGGTATTGCCTTTATCGAACCAAGCGGTGATGGGACGATAGGGATTATCATCTTTCTGTTCTTCCTGCGATGGCTTGCCGGTATTGCGTCTTTTCTTTAATTGCTCCGGGTTGGGAAAATATTGAATGAACTGGGACCGGATCGCTTTATCTACCAGGTTCATTGCCACCTGGTAGGGACCTTCCTGTTCACCTTCATATACCAGTTCTACCTTACCGGTGATAGAAGGAATGATACCCGCCAGGTCACTTATCCAGACCTGAGTCTGCTTTTCATTGTTGATAATAGCTCTTCGTTCCGCCGCACTTACGGCGTTTTCAAAAGCAGAGATAGTAAGCCTTGCACTAACGCCGCTTTTTTTGTCAACAAACTCGCTGCTTCTTGCTTCAAAAGCCACTTGCTCTATAAGCCGCTTGATCAAATCACTCACTTTTACTTTAGCCTTTTGTTCGTTACTTACTTCAGCTTCCAGTTCGGTTATTTCGAGAGCATTTTCCAATGACTTGGGATAGTGGGTTAGTATCTGGCTTTCGATACGGTCTTTCAACGGGGTAACAATGGAGCCCCTGTTGGTATAATCTTCGGGATTGGCCGTAAATACAAAGAGGATATCCAATGGCAAACGTAGCTTAAAACCTCTTATCTGTACATCCCCCTCTTCTAAAATGTTAAACAAGGCAACCTGTATCCGGGCTTGTAAATCAGGTAGTTCGTTGATTACAAATATCCCCCTGTTGCTTCTTGGAATGATACCATAATGTATAACCCTGTCATCAGCAAAACTGAGTTTCAGGTTGGCTGCTTTAATAGGGTCAACATCACCTATCAGGTCGGCCACACTTACATCGGGAGTAGCGAGTTTTTCTCCATATCGTTCACTACGGTGTATCCAATGTATGGCAGTTTCATCGCCATGGGTAGCGATCTCTTCCTGGGCAAATTTCGAGATGGGGTTGAGCGGATCATCGTTGATATCG
Source organism: Bacteroidota bacterium (assembly GCA_029558715.1). Lineage (GTDB taxonomy): Bacteria > Bacteroidota > Bacteroidia > Chitinophagales > Chitinophagaceae > JJ008. Next base: position 12,026 of record JAKQEA010000018.1, read on the forward strand.
CTTCCGGCAATACTGGGAATATATTCATCCAGTAGTTCCGTCATCTGTCGTGCCATTCTTGTCTTGGCCTGTCCTCTCAATCCGAGAAAAAGGATATTGTGTTTGCTAAGCAATGCTCTTTCTACATCGGGTATCACCGTATCTTCATAACCCACGATGCCAGAAAAGGTCGGTTCATTATTTTTCAGTTTTGCAATCAGGTTCTGTCTTATCTCTTCTTTAATGCTTTTAGGCCGATAGCCGGAAGCTTTCAGTTCACCGAGTGTTTTTATTGTCTGAACCATGATTTGGGTGGATTTAATGATTTCCATGAGCAACTGAAGGTTTAAATTTTTGATTTTCCAGTCTCTTGAACTCTAGACTAATATTTCCGAAGTTTATTAATAAGCCGACCTGCACATTATAGGCTTCAAGATAGTTTTTAGCTTGTGCGAGATGGACTTTTTCAAGTTGTATGATAGCCTTTAGCTCAACCATAATTTTTTCTTCAACAAAGAAGTCGACTCTTCTTTCACCAATATTTCTTCCTTTGTAATAGATCGGCATACTTAGTTCCCTGGTAAACCGAAGGCCTGCTTCTTCCATCTCTAATTCAAGAGCCCTTTGATAAATTACTTCCTGAAAACCATTACCAAGTACTGCATGAACCCTCATTGCTGAACCAATGATTTTTTCAGTAATTTCTTTATACTTATAATCTGCCATAATTTGCTAATCTTATTAATCTCTCCAAATCATGGTTCTGACTAATAAACTGTTTTCCTTCTTCCACTTTCAAAATCCTTAAATATAAATGCTCCTAACTTATCCAATGATGCAAAAAATGCTTTGCCGTGATTCATTTCGGTGAACTCCTGTACAAACCGTTGCAGGTAGGGATCGGTTGCGATCATAAAAGTAGTGATGGGTATTTTCAATTTTTTACATTGCGCAGCCAGGTTCAAACAACGGTTTATCACTTTTCTGTCCAGCCCAAAACTGTTTTTATAATAGCGTTTGCCGATTTTTAAACAGGTAGGCTTTCCATCAGTGATCATGAATATCTGCTTATTCGGGTTCTTTCTCCTTCTTAAAATATCCATTGCCAATTCCAGCCCGGCCACTGTGTTGGTGTGGTAAGGACCGACTTGCAAATAGGGAAGATCTTTTACTTCAATTGGCCAGGCATCATTGCCAAATACCACAATGTCCAGTGTATCTTTCGGGTATTTGGTTTTGATCAGCTCACTGAGTGCCATCGCCACTTTTTTGGCCGGGGTGATCCTGTCTTCTCCGTATAAGATCATAGAGTGGGAGATGTCAATCATCAGTACGGTGGATATTTGTGCTTTGAAGTCTGTTTCCCGTATACTCAGGTCATCTTCTTTCATATGAAAGCTTTCGATACCATGATTTATCTGTGCATTGCGGATACTTTCGGTAAAATCAATTTGCTCCAGCATATCGCCAAACTGGAACTGTCTTGTTTCGGGATTCTGTTCATCGCCCTGCCCGGGTTTGAAACTGTGATGATCTCCCTGTTTTGTCTTTTTTAATTTACCAAAAATCTCTTCCAGGCTTCGCTTTCTTATCCCCTGTTCAGTTTTTGGGGTAATCTTTATTTGCCCCTGTTCATTATTCTCTGTGATATATCCTTTTTCTCTCAGTTCTTCAATAAAATCACCCATGCCATATTCATCATCAGTAAGCTGGTATTTTTTGTCCAGTTCATTCATCCATTGCATGGCTTCACTTACATCACCACTGGTGTAAGTAAGTAGTTGCATGAAGAGGTCAAGCAATTGCTCAAAGCGGCTTTTGCCATCTCTGTCGGGGTCAAATTTGGTGAAATGAAATCCTTTCATGAATAGACAATTTACGACAAATATCTTGCCGCAGGTTCAGCTTAATAACAACTTAAACCATGAGATGTTTAACAACAAAAAAACCTCCGGGTAAGGAGGTTTTTTATTAATAACAGGCCGTGATATCTATTTATTTGTATCCTTTGTGTTGTTACTGTCAGGTTTTGCAGTGGTTTGAATAGTGGTCGGTCCTTCTGTATTCGTTTTAGGCTGCGTTTGCGGAGCATACTTTGCTTCAATGTCACTTAATACTCTCAGCAATCTTTCATTGATAGGTGCCTCCGATCTTTCAAAACCACCCCAGAAATCGGGTTTATTATCCCTGATATAATTGTAATACCGTGCTTGTTGCTCAAGGTCTTTCCGTACTTCCAGCCTTATCTTTTCAGCGAGTTCTGTTTTTCCTGCTTTATAACAAGCTTCCAGGTATAAAAGTGCGGTCTGGTTATGACTATTGTAACGGCTTGTCATCGCATAAGGAAGATTAGCAGGATTGATACCGGCTTCCACTTTATCAATTAATTTTTTTGCTTCATCCTTTCGGCCGGCATCAGCCATATTCCCGGCTGCTTCACCAAAAATGCCCCGGATATTCAGGATATGTCTGCGGTTCTCTTCATCAAAATAAACACCTTTCTTATCTGCACCGCCGAATTCATATTTTGTCATCAGGTTTTGATACATAACATCGAGGTTGTTGTCCCTGATCTGTGTGCCTCCTAATCCATTCTGGCGAAGAGATTGATCTACCACCCAGTTCATTTGTGCAAATTTTGGAATAATTGGTACAAGGCGATAGGCAATGCCATCTTTTCGCAGAAACTGACCAAAGCCGAGTTCTCCAATCGGGGAGGTGAAATATATAGGACGTTTCCATTTATTCGCAGCAATGATATTCAGAATGATCAGGTCGTTCTTCATCAATGCCCGTTGCGGAAGCTCAAAACGAAATTCAGATAATATACTATCTGTTGGATTGGCGGTACCATTTTTTAATACTACATCCCTGTCAACAGGAACTGTTACTTTGGTGATAGGAAATGAGTTTAATGGTTCACCCCTGGAATTATCCATTTTTGAAGGGTCATTACTGCCCACATAATTTTTCATCATATCATACAGATCATAATAGGCTGTTTGAGAAAGGCCGGGCTTGGGGCTGTATACCACATAATTCCTGTTATTGCCCATTATTTTCTCGGCATCCCAGATGATATCTACAGAGTCAGCTTCATTTACTTTATAACGCAGCTGGTTGATATACCAGTCAATACCAAGCAAGCTATTATTGATCACACGGATATCAGGGCGAACATTCTCTACTTCCTGTGCATACCATAGCGGATAAGTGTCATTATCACCGAAAGTAAAGATGATGGCATTGGGTGCACAGCTTTCCAGGTACGCTTTTGCAATATCGGGTGCTGTTGTTTTATTACTCCTGTCATGGTCATCCCATATCTGCTGTGCCATCAGTAGCGGCACTGCAAGGCAGACGACAGTAGTGGTAAGGTTAGCTATTCTTTCATTTTGCCCTGCTGATGAAACTGCTCTTACCAGCATAGTAACTCCTGCTGTAACAGCTGCATATAATACTGTTGCAAAGATGGATGTCACCAAAGCCCCATCGCCACTGCCGGGGAAGGAACTCATAAAAGCGATTACAAATGTCAGGATACTTCCAAAAAGCAGCATGTTCTGAAAGTTGAGCTTATCTGCTTTTTCACGGGCCATTCTTACAAATGCAACCACGGCCAGTCCAATCCAGATAGCATAAACATAGAATGAACTTACATATGCATAGTCCCGTTCACGGGGCTGGTTACCAGGTTGATTCAGGTAAAGTACAACAGCAATACCTGTAAAGAAGAAAAGAAGGAAATTAACAATCCAGTCTTTCCTGTTTTTGAGGAATTGATAAACACAACCAATAATACCGAGTACAAATGGCAGCAGGTACAGCTGATTATGGGCTTTGTTATTCTTTATGCTATCGGGTAGCTGCGACTGATCTCCCAATCTTTTATTATCAACAAATGAGAAACCACTGATCCAGTTGCCATCTCTTTTATTTCCCAATCCCTGTATATCGTTTTGTTTACCGGCAAAATTCCACATAAAGTAACGCCAGTACATATGGCTCATCTGGTATGTAAAGAACCATTGAATATTATCGCCATAAGAGGGAGCCTCATATTTTCCGCTTTGCTGATCGTATCCCAGGTTCAGCCATTCTGCATAGAATTGTGCATGGTACTGGTCTTCACTGGAGTCCCAGACCCTGGGGAATATTTGTTTTACATCACTATTGAAATTGTATTCTTTTGTTCTGCCGATAGGGATATACTTGTCTTCTCCCTTTACATATTTCATTTCACTTTCCTTCAGCGGCTGATCCTGGTCCAGGTCGTCAGGTACCGAAGCTGCAAAATGAGGTCCGTAGACTAATGGAGCGCTGCCATACTGCTCACGACTAAGATAGTAGACAAGGCTGATTGGATTATCAACATTGTTCATGTCGATGGTCGGATTGGCATTGGAGCGAATGATTGCAGTGAAATACATAAAGTATCCAAGCATCATAAAGGCATAACACCAAAGAGAAAGTTTAATCACCCGTAAAGCGGCTGGTTTTAAGAAATAGCCTATAGTTATGGCAGCAGCAATTACCAGCAGTAACGGGAAGAACTTAACGCCATCGCCGGGAACTATTACAAATGGCAGCATCGAGAGAAATAGGAATAGTACAAACCATACAATCAGTTTGGTGTGAGTCACTGTTTTCTCTTTGAAGCCCAATGCCCAAAGGATTAACCCGGCCAGTGCTATAAAGTAAATTGCAAAACCAGAGAAAAAAGGCATGCCAAATGAATTCACAAAGAATACATCAAACTGCCCGGCGGCTTTCATGGAGTATTGGATAACACCTACCTGTACAATACCCGTAATCAGACAACCTACTATAAATGCCCAGAATGTACCCCAGTTAGTTACCTGGAAGCGGCGATAGTAATAAATCAGTACAATGGCAGGTATTGTTAACAGGTTCAATAAGTGTACACCAATCGAAAGTCCCATCATAAAGAATAAGAAGACGATCCATCGGTCACTTTTCAGTCTCGCATCAGGATCGTTGCCTGCATGTTCATCTGCATGTTCCCATTTCAGCATAGCCCAGAACACAAGGGCGGTAAAGAATGATGACAGCGCATATACTTCACCTTCAACAGCACTAAACCAGAATGAATCACTGAAAGTATAGGCCAATGCACCGACTGCACCTGCCGCCATAGAAGTAAATGTTTGCTGGGCGGATAATTGTTCACCAGCATTTACAAACATTTTACGGGCAAAGTGAGTGATGCTCCAGAAAAGAAATAGAATAGTGGCAGCACTGGCCAATGCACTCATAAAGTTTACAGCACTGGCAACTGTTTGTGGATTATCACCGAACAGGATAATAAAAAAACGTCCTAACAATACGAAAAGCGGGGCGCCTGGAGGGTGGGGTAATTGCACGCCTTTAGCACTGGCTATAAACTCACCAGTATCCCACAGGCTACCTCTTGCTTCACGGGTGAGAAAATAGGTCGCTAATGCAATAAGAAAAATGGCCCAGCCAGTAATGTTATTGACTTTTCTGAAGTTCATAAATGATTGATTTTGATAGTTCCCCCAACCCACGATAGTTTTCGTGGCCGGGAGACAGCAAAAATAGGGTTTCAGGGGTAGATTTCAGTTCGGCAAATCCAGTTTTAGCATTTTTGGAATAACCTGTGGAAAGTGCAGCCTGTTATTCAAAATAAACTCTGACGGTTTGGTAAGACAACTGGCCCTGCCTCATTTTTTCAGAAAAGCCCTTTAATCCAAAAAGGCCAGCCGCATTGCCTTTATTGATAGCAATTTCAAGGTAACCGGCACTGTTGAACAAGGCGAGCTTTTCCCCTTCCCGCACATCAGCATAGCTTTCGCTGATATGATCGATCATTTCATCCCGTTTGAAAACGATCCTGAAGCCCCGGCCTTTTCGTTGTTCTTCAAATTGATCACGGGTTATGTTTACGATAACATTTTCAAAACTATCGATGAAGATGATCTGCCCTTCAATGGAATTGTTATCAAGCATGGGCCGCAGGTGTCTTTTCTCGAGATATTGCACATCTGATGATCCGATATTTTTTATGGACTCTCCGTTCACCAGTTGATTGACAATTTTGCCCATTACTGAGGTCAGGTAGATTGTATTCTTGATAGCGGCTTTATCAAGAGGGATGCCGATAATTATTTCGGGATTTTCTTCCAGTATCATTGTCAAAAGGCCATTGTCTGCACAGATAAAATACTGGTTATTGTGAAAGGCCAGTAATAATTGTTCTGGTTTTTTTTCAAAAAGATTTACCAGTATCAGGTGATAAGTAAAGTCAGGAAAGTTTTTAATAGCGCTTCTGCATACATAGGCTGCCTGCGGATAATTGAAAGGAGGGATGCTATGTGAGATGTCGATGATCTGAAATTCCGGGTTGATTTGTAATAGTTGTGCCTTTACCGCACCCACCAGGTAATCAGGGTTGCCAATATCAGATGTAAGGGTTAGTAAAGGCATGAATAAATGTAAACAGAAGAATGAAAGATTTATAATGTAAAATTAAAACATCAGTTTGTACGGATTATTTTACCAGTTTGCCATCTTTTATAAAGAATTTGTGTACCATTCTGTCTGTCAGTTTCGGAAAGAACTTATTCATAAAAACAGTTCGTTTACCCGTAAATGTCAGCACTAGTGTTCTCTTCTTTTTACGGATGGATGTAAGAATATGGCCGGCACATTCCCCGGCAGTCATCATTTTGGTTTCATCCATTGGCGTTTCGCCATGAGAGTCGGCATCCTTATTAAGTGCCGCATTACGAATATTTGATGTTGTAAACCCGGGGCAAACCCACATTACATGCACTCCATCATCCATTAATTCAGTTCTTATTGCTTCCAGCCATCCCTGCAGTGCATATTTACTGGCAGAGTATCCGCTTCTGCCCGGTAAGCCACGATAACCGGCAATGGATGAAACACCAACGATGGTACCTTTTCTTTCGATGATTGAATCGAGGGCATACTTGGTACAATAAACAACGCCGAAATAATTAATGTCCATCACTTTTTTAAACACATCTGTTCCGGCGTCTTTTAATAAAGCCCTCATCGATATCCCTGCGTTATTTATAAGAATATCTATACCTCCAAAAAACTTAATGGTGGTTTCCATCAGGCGACGGCAGTCATTTTCTTTGCTTACATCTGCTACCATCGTATGAAGTGCAGAAGAAGGGTGCTCTGCCTGTAATTGGTACAATTTATCACTGTTACGACCGCAGGTAGTCACTTTAGCACCCATATCCAGTAATGAGTCAACGAGGGCCTTGCCGATACCGTCTGTTCCCCCTGTAACTACGACAACTTTATCCTTAAAATAGGCTGACATGTGTTTAATATTATTATTACAAACCTACTTTAAAAAAATACAAGTTTAGAAGCAGAATACTTTTAGGCCAAAGAAGGTTTATTGTTCATGAAGGAACAATATTGATAAATGACTGAAAAAGTTTTGGTGCGAAAGCTGTGGGACCGTATTTTTGCACTCCCAAAAAGGGAAAGGGTTGATCTCGTAGCTCAGTTGGTAGAGCACAACACTTTTAATGTTGGGGCCCTGGGTTCGAGTCCCAGCGGGATCACTCAGAGTCCTCCGTTTTTTCGGGGGACTTTTTAGTTTCATTTGTCAGTATCAACAGTAGTTTTTCAAACATTACCCGGTATTGCTCCACTTTTCCGTGCTGTGTTTCGATATTAATGTACCGGCGGGACCTTTCTCCATAATAAATGCTAAGCGAGCCATCTCTTTTTGCCCTTTCATTATCCTGCCAGATACTGTTGTACCCTGCATCAGCCATTTGCTGATACAAGAGACTGTCCGTGGTTAAAATTATATCATCAATGTCTTCCAGCGGATTGGCATAAACTGCTCTTGCGTCCCGCTGCCTGTTGCCACCAACCATATAACTCCTGATAGAAAAAGCCTCATCAGTATTGTTATGAAGTGCCACCACACAGGAAGCGGTATCGGGGATGAGCGACAGAACACTTTGAGCAAACTTTTCAATCTCTTCCATAGCCGCCTTACTATATTTTCTGTTATCCCTGAGAGTTTGTCCGATTCCGATTCTTGAATAGATCCTGTTTGGGTCAAAACCATAGGTAACACCGTTCAGCCTGAACTTTACTACACGCTGTTTATTATTTTCAATTTTAATAAGGGTGCCACCTGTAAGTTCCAGCACCGCTTTTGCTCCTTCTACAGAAGCAGTTTCGTTATCATGAACATTTATGCAAACAATGCCGTTGGGCTGACCATATTGCAATATAGTAACAGGAATCGTTCTTGTTCCTACCTTAAAGGCTATAGAAGAACGATAAGGAGTATATTTTACATCTGATACAACAGGTATATTGTCTCCCGCCTGTGCGTTAGCAAACAAGGTAAGTAATGAAAAAAATAATGAGGTAAGTGAAATATACTTCAAGGTTCGAATTTTCATAAAGATAATCAGGCTTTTGAACTATTACCTACCGGGAAAAGGGTATTTCTTATGCGAGGTTAAGTTGTTGGAACTCAACTAAGTTCTTCCTTCATTTTTTTCATTACATCTTTCTCGATCATTTGCTGGGCCAGGTAGATCATGTTCATAAATGCTTTTGCCCCGGAAATACCATGGCCGATTATCACCGGTTTTGCAACACCTAAAACAGGAGTGCCACCATAGTTCTCAAAATTAAAGCGATCAAAGTATTGGTTATTTAATGCCTGGTGTTGTGCTATCTCATACAGTGACTCAGCCAGTTTGAGAATAATGTTACCGGTAAACCCTTCGCAAACCATTACATCTGCTTTATCAGTCAGTACATCCCGGCCTTCTATATTTCCTATGAAGTTTATGTGTTTGTTTTCCTTCAACAAAGGATAAGTAGCCTGTGCAAGCAAATTGCCTTTTCCTTCTTCTTCCCCCACATTCATTAAGCCAACTTTTGGGTTATCTATACCCAATATTAGCTGTGCATACACTGCACCCATAATGGCGAACTGGTTCAGTTGTTCAGGCTTGCAGTCTGCATTCAGACCCACGTCAAGGAGTAAGCCGGTGCCTCCATTCATTTTTGGAATGATAGTAGAAATTGTTGGGCGGATTACCCCTTCAATAGCCTTGATACTAAACAAAGCACCTACCAGCATAGCACCAGTATTACCTGCACTGATGAAAGCATCCATTTTGCCGGAAGCCAGCAGATGAAAGCCTATTGCAATAGATGATTTTTGTTTTTCCTTCAATGCCCTGGTGGGATGCTCATGCATATCGATCACCTGTTCTGCATGAACGATCTTAATATTTTCGGTTGGGACTTTGTGTGTTGTTAGTAACTGCTCTATTTGTATTTTATCACCGATCAGTAACAGGGCAGGGGGAATATTATGATTGGATAAATACAGATTAATTCCCTTCACTGCTTCCAGCGGGGCAAAATCACCACCCATCATATCAATACCAATAGTCATAGCAGGCAAATTACAAAACAACAAATTCCAAATACCATCCTAACTGTTAAGTTAAATGGATTTGGAATTAATAAGATTTATTACGGGGCGGTTATTATAATGCCCTTAGTGGTGCTTTTTCAGCGACTACTTTCCCTTTGTAATACAACTTACCTTCACTTACATGTGCACGGTGACGGAGATGTGTTTCTCCTGTTGCTGTATCTGTTGTTAATGTTGCAGCAGTAGCCTTATAATGGGTTCTGCGTTTTGCACTTCTTTGTTGACTGTGTCTGCGTTTCGGATTTGGCATAACTCAATTATTAAAACGTTAATCTAGATCTTTAAATTTTTCCAATCCTTTCCAGATCGGGTTCTCTTTTTTATTACTGCCCCCGGCTTCCATCTTTTTCAGCATTTCCATGGCCGTTTTGTTGCAATGAGGGCCATCCATTTTTTCATACTCACAAGTCTTTTGCATCGGCAGGCTAAGGTTGATAAACTCGTAGATCCATTCTGCCACATCAATATGGCTTTCGCCACGACTGATGTAATAAACATCGGGATCATCCTCCTGGTCATTCATGAGTTCTGGTTCTTCCACCATTTTTACAGTGATGTTGAACTCGTCCCATAACTCAAGTGGCAGGTCATTGTTGCAACGGTCGCAGGTAACTTCCATAGTACCGCCAATCTCGAATTTTAAAAGCATAAAACTGCTCTTTTTATCGAGTAATAATTTTACATTGGCTTTACAGTTACGGAAATCCTGCTGTTGAAATGCCTCAAAGAACTTATCATTGATCACATAGCTGTACTCATGAACCCCGGGTTTCAACCCTACAAAAGCTATCTCAAACTCCCGGCGGCGGCTCATTTGTCAACTTTTTAAAAGAGTGTGCAAAGGTAAGGGATTAATTGGAAAGTAAATGGCTGTTTTTCGATTATTTTTGCCCATTGACAGCAGGCTAACAGCCTGATTTTGAAGGTACTTAAAATTTAAGAGTTTGCAACGATTTTTGACCCGTTTATTTGACCGTCTCATGAAAAGCTGGAGTTGGATACTCCTTATAGTACTGACCATCCTTATAAAATGGGCATCCTGGTATCCTGATTGGGTTGAAAGAAATTATAGTTTGGGGGTATATCCTGTTATTTCCAAAGTGCAACGGTTCTTGTTTGGCTGGATACCCTTTAGTGTCGGGGACGTTTTTTATGGGTTTCTCATACTCGTTATTATTTTCCGTACCTGGAAGTTTTTCAGGTTTCTTTTCCAAAAAAAACTGACAAGACAGTTTTTCGTTATTGCTATGCAACAAGGTATTTTTTTCCTGCTTTTTGTTTATGTTTTCTTTAATCTTTTGTGGGGGCTCAATTATAACAGGAAAGGGATTGCAGATCAGCTGCAGTTGCAGGTTAAGGCTTATACAGTTGCAGATCTTGATTCATTAACAAGCATTCTCCTTGATAAAGCAAATAGTTATGCTCCTTTTGTAACAGAAGTGCAGCGGGATTCATTCGATAAGAAAAAAAACCTGTTTAAGAGTGCAGCCGCAGCTTATAAAGAGGCGGCAAATCAATTTTCGTTTCTGCGATATTCGCCTTCATCTGTTAAGCCTTCAGTATATAGTTACCTGGGGAACTACCTTGGGTTCCAGGGATATTATAATCCCTTTTCCGGTGAGGGCCAGGTGAACACTACGATCCCAAGATTTTTGGAACCTTTTGTAACGGCACATGAAATTGCCCATCAACTTGGATATGCAAAAGAAAGCGAAGCCAATTTTGTAGCTTTCCTGGCCTGTCGATCTTATTCATCCGATGTATTTAAATATTCTATGTACCTGGACATGTACAATTATGCATTGGTCGAAGTAGTAAGAAGGGATACGGCATTAGCGAGATCATTCCAGCAGAAAGCTCATCCGCAGATAATCAAGGATCAAAAGGAATTCAGGGACTTTTACCGCCGGTATAATAATCCGATAGAAGATCTCATCATGTGGGGATACGGCCATTTTCTGAAGGCCAATAACCAACCAGCCGGGAAAAGAAGCTATAATGAAGTGGTGGCCTGGCTGATTGCCTACTACAAAAAATATGGCAGTAAAGCGCTTTAAACAAAATCATTCCCGTAGCTGTTATACACTGCATGAATAATGTGTCGAAATTCATTTTTGCAGTTGCTATCCCGCTGGCAGCGGGAAGTTTGAGTGGTTTCTTTACAGTTACAGGTGTAGAAAGCTGGTATCAAACCATAAATAAACCGGTATGGAACCCTCCTAACTGGTTATTTGGCCCCGTTTGGACCACCCTTTATGTAATGATGGGGGTAGCGCTGTTTATTATCTGGAAATCTGATACAAGTACTGAATTGAAAAAAATCGCATTTACGCTGTTTGCCATACAATTAGTACTTAATTTCTTCTGGTCATTTATTTTTTTCAATCAGCACCTGGTAGGATGGGCTCTTATTGAAATGGCAGTAATGTGGGTCTTTATTTTACTAACCATATTCTCATTTGCCCAGGTAGATAAAATAGCTGCCTGGTTGCTGGTACCTTATATCAGTTGGGTGAGTTTTGCACTGATATTGAATTATACTATCTGGAAACTAAATTAAAATTTATTCTTCCACATCATACTCTCAACCGGTTTATCAGGCTGGTTACTGTATTTCGAATTTTTTTTCTGATTGTATTTAATTTCAATATCGCCATCCACCGGGAAGTAGATCAATTGACCAATGGGCATTCCTTTATATACTTTCACAGGTTGCTTTACAGAGATCTCCAGCGTCCAGTTGCCACAAAAACCAACATCACCTTTTCCCGCCGTTGCATGAATATCTATACCAAGTCGACCTGTTGAAGATTTTCCTTCAAGGAAGGGGACATGAGCATGGGTTTCAGTATATTCTTCTGTCACTCCGAGGTAGAAAATATGGGGATACAACACGATACCGTCATCCGGAATCTCGAAATATTCGATCTGGTTATGCTTTTTAGCATCGATCATATGCTCTTTATAAGTGGCCAGTGTTTTCCCAAGATGTACGTCATATGAATTACTGCCAAGACAATCCCTGTTATAAGGGACTATTTTAATTGTCCCTTTCTCTATTTCTTCCAGTATCCGGGTATCAGAAAGTATCATTTTATATCTTCGGTTTTATTTAGGAAAGCAAAGTAAACAGGAAAGGATAACTAATGCCGGTTTTTTTTCAACAACAAATCAACGAAACAACCCGGTTGGGGGTTTGGAAAATTGAGGAAACGGAGGAATTCTTTAAAGGAAATGTGCCGGTTCACCGGAATGTGACTCATCCTCACAAGCGGCTGCAACATCTTGCCGGTAGGTTTTTGCTGCAATTCCTGTTTCCAGATTTCCCGTACAAGCTGATCCAGGTTGCCGATACCCGTAAGCCGTTTCTGATGGATGAACAGTATCATTTTTCTATTTCGCATTGCGGTGATTATGCAGCTGCTATTGTAAGC
>JAKQEA010000028.1 GCA_029558715.1 Bacteroidota bacterium
CATTACAAGTGCCCACGTTGGCGGTACATATATAAGTTGTTTCACTGTTAACCGGTGTGGCAACAGGGTCACGGATAGTTGTATTGCTTAATGTAGGATCAGGCAACCATTGGTATACGTCATAGCCTGCAGAAGCGGTGAGCTGGATAGAACTGCCTTTACAGATAATAGCTGTATCAGGAGCCAGGGAAAGTATATCATAATCCCTTATCTGTATCATAGTGCTGTCAGTAGGGATACCGGCTGCACAACCTGCCAATGCAAATATTTTTAACTCTTCAATTCCTTCCGGTGCGCCGTCAATTAAGGGGAATACATTCACAGTAACGAAACTATCATTGGCCGGAATAGTAACGAATGCAGGCAGGGTCTGTACGTCAATTGTATTTAGGGCAGAACCTCCATACGATAACATAATATTTAGCGGGTTTGGGTCCCTTCTCGGTCTGGTAATATTAAAAGCACCTACAGCACAACCTTCTACCAGGTAACTATTGCCTGATGTGGGATCTGTCTGTGTAAGATTAGTAATACCAAATGCATTGGAGGTTAAACTTTTTGCCTGCAGAAAAACACCACTGTCAACAGCAGCATCCCCTATATCCGCAATAACAATTTTCAGATGATAGGTCTGGCAGGGCTGCACCTGTTCTTTTGCGGTGAGTACTGTTGTATGCCCTTCATGAGTAAAAAAAGTATTGGTTAAATTATCAATGTAGTAAGCAATATTGTTTGGACAGGCGCCACCGGGAACATTATTTACATTAAAAATGGAAACCGGAGTAACCGTGTTCGGTATAAGGGCAATATTTTTTAACCCGGTTATCCCCGGCCCGGATATAAAGAATGCAAATGCGTCATTAAAAGTACAAACATAATTAGGAGTGTATTCTTCTGAACTGAATACATAATTGAATTTTACACTATCGCCCAATGGTACAAAATCAAATTCCAGCACACAGGCATCTCTCATAGTGAGAGCGCCGATGGCAAGAGCAAGATCAGGATCACCTGGTAGCCCCCAGCCATTATCAGCTTCCACGGCGGAAGCAGGTGTTATGCCATTTCCGTCCACACCAAAATTATTTCCTGCAGTCTTTGCCCGGCCACTGGTCAATACTATCCCACTGTCGATGCCGATATTTGTTCTGTTGGCCCTGTTAAGAAAGAAGGAAGCCATGAGGCTATTGCCGGTAAAACTTACATTGCTGATGGAAACACCATCACCCACTAATTTTTGTGCCAGGGCTGTTGCATCGGGATGCTGGGTAATTATTAACTGTGCCTCAGTAATGTAACTGGTCAGGCAGGTTAATAGGAGTAAGAAAAAAGGATGTAACCGTTTCTTCATAAGCGTTGCGGGCAGATTGCGAATATAAATTATTCGCTCCAGACTTAGTTGCCTCCGGTCAATAAGCTTCCTTTTGCCGTCAGGCAGCCCTCCCTTATCTTTGCCGCCTCAAAAATTGATTTACAAATGGCAACAACAGCAGACATCAGCAGGGGATTAATTATAAAACTGGATGGCAGTTTATACACGGTAGTAGAATTTGGTGAAAATAAAACAGCCCGTGCCGCCGCTAAAGTGTGGGCAAAATTGAAAGGTGTTGATAATAACCGCAGTATTGAAAAAACCTGGAACTCAGGTGATAATATTTATCCTGTACGGGTAGAAAGAAAGAACTACCAGTTCCTCTACAAGGACGATACGGGTTACAATTTTATGGATACCGAAACCTTTGAACAGGTGGCCCTGCAGGAGAACATGGTAGATGCCCCCCAGTTTTTAAAGGACGGCCAGGAAGTAAGTGTACTGTTCAATACAGAAACAGAAACACCTATGAGTGTGGAGCTGCCTGATAAGATCGTAATGCTGGTTACCTATACAGAACCCGGCCTGCGGGGCGATACGGCCACCCGGACTTTAAAGCCGGCTACAGTGGAAACAGGAGCAACGGTGAGTGTTCCGCTTTTTGTAAACGAAGGCGAACTGATACGCATTAATACCAAGACAGGTGAGTATGTGGAAAGAGTAAAAGAATGATCAATTAACGCTATATCAAAAATGGCCCGAAACAGACAGTTTCAGGCCATTTTTGTATCATTTAGGGCTGATTTTGACCAAAAACAGCAAAAAATCATTCAATTTCTCTTCTTGATTTCCTTACCTTAGCCCACCCGAAACCAGGGTAAGGCTTTTATAAAACCAAAACATCTACTAAATTGAAAAACATGGACTTTAAACAAATTCAGGAGTTGATCAAAATGGTCAACAAATCGAATATTGGAGAAGTAACGATAGAGCAAAAAGATTTCCGTGTAACGATAAAACAAAAAGAAGAGCATGTAACGCAGGTGGTTTCTTCTGCACCTGTTCCTGTTGCTCCTGCCCATACCGTTGCTCCTCAACCGGCAGCCAGCAGCCAGCCTGCTACACCTGCAGCGGAAAAAGCAAAAGCAATTGAAGCACCGGCAGCCAACCTTGTAACTATCAAAAGCCCGATGATCGGGACTTTCTACAGAAAATCCTCACCTGATAAACCTAACCTGACCGATGTGGGTTCAGATGTAGCACCCGGAACGGTGGTATGCATCATTGAAGCCATGAAACTTTTCAACGAGATCGAAAGCGAAATAAGCGGAAAGATCGTGAAGGTGCTGGTAGAGGATGCCTCACCTGTAGAGTATGATCAGCCTTTATTCTTAGTAGAACCGGCCTGATTACTGCCTGATTAGCCAATTTCTTAATTACTCAATGGCTCAATTCAGCCAACTTATTCTGTAAATCTAATTCTGGCTATATGAAGAAGGAAGTGTTTGATAAGAACCCAATACTCAGGTTATCATTTGATTTTTCTCTTATGGTAATTGAATATTGCGAGAAACTGGAGGCCGAAAAAAGATATGTAATTGCACGGCAATTACTAAAATCGGGAACTTCTGTCGGAGCAAATGCTATGGAAGCACAAAACGGTGAAAGCAAAGCAGACTTTATCCACAAAATGAAGATTGCAGCCAAAGAAGCTGAGGAATCACAATATTGGCTTTGGTTATGTCAGCATGCAGAAAATTATCCTGATTGCAAAATATTGATTGATAAACTGGAGGAAATAAACAAAGTATTGGGTAAAATTTTGGCTACGTCAAAAAGAAAATCACTCTTTAGTTTCTTCGTTTAGAACAAGAGCATTGTGCCATTGAGCCATTTTCAAATTTTCAAATTAATCGCATGTTTAAGAAAATACTGATAGCAAATCGTGGAGAAATTGCCCTGCGGGTTATTCGGACAGCAAGGGAAATGGGTATTAAAACTGTAGCCGTTTATTCTACTGCCGACAGGGACAGCCTGCATGTAAAATTTGCTGATGAAGCAGTTTGTATCGGCCGTCCGCAGAGCAGCGACTCTTACCTGAATATAGCCCACCTGATGGCCGCTGCCGAGATCACAAATGCTGATGCTATTCATCCCGGTTATGGATTCCTGGCAGAGAACGCCAGGTTTGCCCAGATATGTAATGATCATGGTATTAAGTTTATCGGCCCTACACCGGAGATGATCAACTCAATGGGAGATAAGATCACGGCTAAAGAAACGATGATTAAAGCCGGAGTGCCGGTGGTGCCCGGCGGTGAAGGATTATTACAGAGTGTGGACCAGGCCAAAGGCATTGCCAGGGAAATGGGCTACCCGGTTATTCTGAAAGCAACTGCCGGTGGTGGCGGAAAAGGTATGCGCATCGTATGGGAAGAAAGAGACCTGGAAAAAGCATATGATACGGCCAAAGCAGAAGCCGCCGCTTCTTTTAAGAATGATGGCATCTACATGGAAAAATTTGTAGAAGAGCCGCGGCATATAGAGATACAGGTAGCCGGCGACCAGTACGGCACTGTTTGCCACCTGAGTGAAAGAGATTGTTCCATTCAACGCCGTCACCAGAAGCTGGTGGAAGAATCACCTTCTCCTTTTATGACCGATGAACTGCGCTACCGGATGGGAGAGGCCGCTAAAAAAGCAGCTTCTGCCATCAACTATGAAAGCGTAGGTACTGTAGAGTTCCTGGTGGATAAGCACCGCAACTTCTACTTCATGGAAATGAACACCAGGATACAGGTGGAGCATTGTGTTACTGAAGAGGTGATCAATTTTGATCTGATAAAAGAACAGATACTGATTGCAGCCGGTCATCGTATTTCCGGCAAAGATTATATACCGCAAATGCATTCTATTGAATGCCGCATTAATGCTGAAGACCCGTATAATGATTTTCGTCCGTCACCCGGCAAGATCACAGTACTGCACCAGCCGGGTGGGCATGGGGTAAGGGTGGATAGTCATGTATATGCCGGCTATGTTATCCCTCCTTATTATGATTCTATGATCGGTAAACTGATCGCTGTGGCACAAACAAGACAGGAAGCGATACAGACCATGTACCGGGCATTAAGTGAATATGTAATAGAAGGAGTGAAGACCACTATTCCTTTTCACCTGCAACTGATGCAGGATGAACGATTCCGCAGTGGTGATTTCAATACAAAATTCCTTGACGGATTTACGCTGAAGTAAACAACTGCTGCAAAGTTTCTTCAGCCTTCTGCTGCAGGCAGAGCGGAAGCGGGGACGTATCAACTTGGTTATTGCTCAGCAAGACCTGGATAGATTAAATTTTGTTTGGTTGTACACAGTTCATTTGTAGCGCCGTCATTGTCTTACCAATGATTCCTTTTTTTCATTTCGTCAATTTCCTTCTGTATATGCTGATTTTCGGCTTTTTTTTTCGAATCGAAATCTTTTTGCAGTTCAAAAATTTTCTTAGCCACACCTTCTGTAATAAATAGATTGTTAAGCATTATGGTTTCAATTATCTCAACTAATCCTTCGAAATTTTCATATATCCAACCTTGCTTATTTTGCCATGAATTACCTTCTCTTTCATCAACTGGAAATATTTCTTCAAGAGACCAAATATTTTCATTTATTTTCACTAATTTCTCTTCTTCAGTAAATTCCTCGATAGTTATTTTTAATCCTCGTATCATCAAATAGTTCTTGTTATCAACTCTGCTTTTAAATACGATGTTAGAAACTTCTGAGATATTTATCTTCCAAAACTTTCTCCATGACTGAAAGTAGGTCCATAGAGAAAATGGTAAAGCCATTTCCGGTTCTTTTGAGTCTATCGAATTTTTACACAGTTCGATTTTATCTTTTTCAGTTTGTCTGCCGATGTTTATGAGTATGTCAAGTAATATCTGCCAGTAGTCTTCTTTTTGCATCCTTTTATTGAGTTTGGTTTCGGTGATTATCGTTCCATTTCATATGTTACCTATATTATTTAAGGGCTGGCTGAAAGGTAGATCTATGAATTGAAAGCCGTCAATGGCTAGGGCTTTCTCCTGTGCTGATACTCCGTGATTCTTCAGTCCGAACCGAGACTAAGCAAAGTAAATATAGTTGATATTTTATTCTGTTGTTCGCCTTTATTCATTTACCCGAACTAAAGATGATAAGCGAACGAGACAATCAGTATCTATTCTTCAGCCAGCATAGAAAATCCCGTCCTAGCGGTAGTATTTGTCTATTTTGAAAAGCCGAATTTGCTAACTAAAACAGCAGAAATAACATCAATCTTTTTCACTATGGTAAATCCTGGATTCACAATTGCTACTCTATCTGGTTCCTTTAAATTTTTGTATTTAATCTCTCCGAATTCGTTTGGATAAGCTTGTGCTATTCCTGAGAATTTGTATACACTTTGTTTAATACGAAACACAGGACTTCCGCTATTTCCTCCTTGTACAAATCCGTCAATTAAAAATGTTGACGATTCTTTAATATTTTGAGCAACAATTCCTCGTCTAGAAACAGGATAACTTTTTAGTCCGACCCCGAATGACATTGGATAACCAATATACAAAAGAGGTTCTCCTTCCTTTAAATCTTGAGTATTGTCAAAATTATCAAAGGGCATAATTAAAAGGTTTATTCTGTGTAATGAGTCCTTTGGAGTTGGAAGGCCAGCAAATGAATACTCCAATAATGCAAAGTCATTACTCTCGTCTGAATAAACTAATTTAAGCGGCACTGTAATAATTGAGTCATTGTATAAGTTGAAGTTTACATAAAGGGTTTTAACACTTCTAACTGTTTTGCCCGTTGTTGAATCTTTAATGGCAATAACATGCTCACAGGTCAAAAGGTATTCTTTACCAAGTTTTCTGTCCCCAATGAGAATGCCGGTACCTAAATGCCGATATTGATTTGACCATTTTGTGTCAGAACCAATAATAGGAACAATCGATTTTTTACTTTTTTCTATAATATCGGGTAAAGTGAAATCCTGTCCGAAAGTAGTTTGATAAAATAAAGAGGTTAGAAAAAGAAAAAGCGTTGATTTAATAAAAGTCATGTCAATTATTTTGGAATAGATGCAGATTTAGGATGAATTGCATAAATGTGATTAGTTTAATATAATTGCCGCTAACGTTGAGGCATTGGCGAAATGGCGGTTTTCTATGTTCTGTCAGCCTGGTGCCACCGCGGATTAAAGATACAAAAGCTCCTTGTTTATTCTGTTGCTCAGCATTATTCATCAAACCCCGAACTACGGTATAGAAGAACATACATTGCTGATTTTTCGAATGTCCGAACCCTCTATTGATAATACCAATCTTGTATGATGTGGTTACTTGTTCAAAGTATCAATTAACCTAATCATAGCAGTGTCATAGTTGTTTAGAGTTGATGTTTTGGATACTTTTTCGATTTTAATTTCAAATAGCTTCCTTGATTTTAGAAACTCTGAAAGTTTTTGGTAGCCTAATTCTTTATAGTTTACAGGTGTGAAAGTGTAAAGATACCTTCCTACAGCTGCAACATTTGCCCATCCATCTTTATTAGAAACACTTTGACATGCCTTAATTAAATAGTCGTCAATTTTTTGAGAGGTTATTTGTTCTTTGGAAGTGATTGGAGATAAGTTATTTTTATTGATTTTTTTAGCTAAAGCTTCGCTTGGCTCTTTCTTTGTATTCCTGTTTATAAGCAGTAAGTTATTAATTATGTTTCCTACATTTATTCCTAATTGTCGACTGAATTTTTGTCTAAAATCAGGGATGTTTGAATATAATTCTATAAGTCCCTGCAAACGCATTTTTTCTTTAAAGTTTTTCAGTACTGAAAACTGCTCGATATCTATCCTGTCGGGGTCTATTGGAGATTGAGAAAAGTATAGCATTACTGGCTTTTTTGAAGCAACAAATTGTTCAATTTCTTCAACTGTACCACTAATTGATAAGCCAGTATTTGTGCCGATTCTTGTCCAGAATACCCCAACTAATAAGTCGCAGTCTGTAACTAGTTGTTCATTAATTATTGCCTGTGCCCTGTTGCCCAAAAGTGGGGCAGAATGAGTTTCCCACTTAACAGGCATTAAAAGGAATTTTGTATTTACTGCATTTAACGCATTCCATTCATTAATTAATTCTGGAATTACAGTTCTCTCTTCACCTACGTCACTAGGTGAAGCAATTAATACTTTGAAAATTTTTGCGTCAAATGGCATAGCTAAAATTTAGGTGTTTATATCATACAACATAAATATACGCTACCGCTGGCATAAGTTGCTATTGATAACCAACTTGTATTTATGCCAGCAACAATTTATTTATTCCCTGTTCCTTGTATCGATAACAATCTTCTTGCGGCTAAAGTATTTGCCAATAGAAAGTCCAAATACTTTGTGTTTGATAGAAGGGCCGCCATCACGGTTGCTCAGGTTGGCAGGGCTATGGGTAAACTGGGCAAAGATGAGAAAGCCACCGGCTGTTTCATATCCTAGTTGTGTAAGCAGGTTGGCAGAGTAGCGGCCATATTCCCCGGGACCAAATTTCATTTTACGGCTCACACTGCCACCGGAGATAAGATTGAACTTTTCGGTAGCCGAGATCATAAAATCCAATGAAGGGCCGGCCTTAATAAAAACATGGTTGGGTTTAGGGCTCAGGTCAAATTGTAACAAGGCAGCAATCTCGAAACTGTGAAACCGGGTGCTGTTGTCTGTGGCACTTATATCAGGTAAAGAGTTGTACAGGTTATAAGTAACATCATAGCCCTTCATACTATAGTAGGCAGCAGGAGCAAAATACAGAAAACCTTCAAAAGGAACTTTCATGGCCACACCGGCATTAAAACCATATTTCATTTTGGTGTCCTGCCTTTGATTCAGAATAAAATAATTAGCCGTGCTGGCCTGTGGCCCCGCAAAAATGGCGACCTGGTTCTGGCTGGTGGCATTCAGACTCAGCAAAAGGGTAAGGGCGGATATAATACGTTTCATTTTTGAATTTTACTTTTCAAAATCAGGTTGTTATAAGCTTTTCGGTAAGGATTTCACCGCTGTCCGCAACGGAGCGGCTGGATAGGGCGGCTAAAATAGCCATTAATTCCGGGGATTGCAAGCGGGAAGC
>JAKQEA010000029.1 GCA_029558715.1 Bacteroidota bacterium
GCAATACGGGCTGCCATTATCTCTTCACTTTCCAGGTAGGTCTGCCCTAACCAGTAGATTGCCTCTATATTATTAGGGTTAGTTGCCAGCATTTTCTCAAATGTGGAAACAGCACTGTTGTAACGCTGGGCAAAAAGGTGATTTTTGCCATCCTGCACTGTTTGTGCCTGAAGGCCGCTTATTATTAATAAGGCGGACACTAAAAATGTGATTGTGGTTTTCTTCATTTTTCTGTTCACTTTTAAAAGTTGTAAATATAACTTATTTGTCTACTCATTCAGTTTTACCGGCCTGATGCTAAGATTTTTAAATGCTGGCGCCAGGTAGGCTCTTCTGAATATTATTTGCCCTAATTCCCCACTCATAAAATTTGCAAAGCCTGTTCCAAGTCCTCTGTGCCTTTCTTTTAAAATATAAACCAAATCCCGTACCATTGGATAGCGTTTTAGGTAAATATTTGCCTGATAAGCTTTTACGTAAGATCCTTTAATATCTGTACTCTCCAGATGCGCCACTCTTACCTTTTTCAAAAAACTCAGTTGCGATGAATCCTCCGGGTTTCCTATCCACCCTACTCCTATGAATCCAATCACACCGGGATTCTTCGATACATAATCAACTACACCGTCACTTGTCCGTGCGGCCATGGCATCAGGGGTAAGTGAATCTCCACGCAATATTGAATCGATGATAAAACGTACTGTACTGGTTGCTTTTACACCGTCAAATACAGGAATTAAATTTTTCTTAAATCTTCCGGTAAGTATTTCTTTTATGTCTTTCATCGTAAAAATCGTATCAGGTGAATCAGGATGAACAATAACCGATATACCATCCCTTGCTATTACCATGCTTTTAGCCGAGACCCGCAACGAATCTGCCAGGAATATTTTTTCTTCCTCTGAAGCCCTGCGTGTAACTATCAGCATCCGTACACTATCAACAAAAAGATCTTTCAGGCATTCGGCTTCAGGTTTATAATCCACTACAATGCGGGTTCCCGGATGATTAGATTCGTATACCTGTACCTGCTCATCGATTATGGGTTTAAAAGTTTCGTCTGCACTTACATTAATAGTTCCCCTGTTGCGGCTATCCGGCAACTCCTCTTCTTGTTCCTGATATGATTTACAGGAGGCCAATACAGATAAAAGAAGGAATGCCGGAATAATTACCTTTCTCAATTTCATAGTTCGGAATAAAATCATCTGAAATATTTTTTCTGGTATCCCCTGTAAATGCGCCATGCACCGTAAATAATACAAAAGACCCCAAATACTTTTTCTATAGTATCCGGCTGGCCCAATCTTTCATTAATCGGAATATTGCCCAGTTTAAGCCTGAATAAAAAGAATAAACCCATCAATAAAATCAGGATACCCATTCCATAATCCATAAGCGATTTCATACCCGCAATCTGCTTACGTTTCTTATTTTCATATTCTTCAAACATCGTTTTGAGTTTATCCTGTAACTGATAGTTCTTTTGCTGAAAAATCGTCCCCGGCAGTATTACATACCAGGGACTATTGATGCTAGCAAATTATTGAAATTTTATTATTCTGCCCCGATAAATGTGACAGGCAGAACATAGTTTACAGGAACATTTACCCCGTTTTGCAGTGCCGGTATCCATTTCGGCATCTTTTTACAAACTCTAACTACTTCATGGTCAAATTCATTACCACCACTCAACACTATCTCAAATGTATTTACTGAGCCATCTTTATCTACTTTAAACTTAATTCTTACTGTTTTAAGCTCACCTGCTTCCAACTCACCTGGAGTATCCAGGTTTTTAGCAAGGAATTTCTTTAGCGCTTCTGCACCACCCGGAAATTCAGGATCCTTTTCCTGAACTATAAATTCAGGCTGCCTCGGTTCGGCCGGCACCATGTTGGTTGAGCCCGGGTCAGCAACCGGCTCTTTATTTACAACTGTTCCATCCTGTTTTTTCCCTTCACTATCCTTAATATCAATAGCCTTTCCATTCAGGTCGCTGATAGCAGCCATGTCTGTTTTAACTTCTTTCTCGATTTTTATATTGCTGATATATTTAACGGTTGCTATCTTTTCTACTGGTTTCTGCCGAATGTCTTCTTTTGGCTTTTCCGGTTCTGCAGGTTTTTCCTTTGGCAATTCAATTTGCTTTATTATAATCCCCCCGTTATCATCTGTGGTAGCAACAACTGAATTACTATCGCTTCCCAGCATATTAATAAAAACAAAGAGAGTAATGACCGACATACCTGCACCCAATGCAGTCAGCAATCTTCCATTATATCCTTTGCGTAACGCATAGGCTCCGTATTCCTTATTTCGTTTCTCGAAAATTATGTCGAGCAGACTTGATTGAAGAATTTCTTTGTTTGTCATGGCTGTGTGTTTGATGTTTAGATGCAGTTATATTCTAAAATCCATAAATGCAGTATGCCATCTTGCAGCTTGAAGTCCGTAGCTTACCTTTGCCTTTATGAAAATTTTAATGGTTTGCCTGGGTAATATTTGCCGCAGTCCTTTAGCAGAAGGAATACTGCAGGAAAAAGCATTCAAAGCAGGTTTGTCATGGAGTGTGGAAAGTGCTGGCACCAACAGTTATCATACCGGTGAACCACCACACCCCCTATCACAAAAAGTAGCCAAATTGAATGGTATTGATATCAGTCAGCAGCGGGCCAGGAGATTTAAAGCCGACGATTTTGATATATACGACAAAATTTATGCACTGGCAGATGATGTGATGGAGGAGATGAAAAAAATTGCCAGGAATAAATTTGATGCAGCAAAAACTAATTTACTGATGAATGAATTATATCCCGGCAAAAACATGGACGTTCCGGATCCCTGGTATGGACCTGAACCGGGCTATCATGAAGTATACAAAATGATAGATCAGGTTTGCGAGAAGATCATTGAAAAGTATACTGTAACCAACCAGCGATTTGCCAACATATAAAAGTTAAAAAGCAATAATGGCCAAACCATCATTACCACAGGGAACAAGAGATTTTGGACCGGAAGTAGTCAGGAAAAGAAATTATATCTTAAATACAATAAGAAACGTTTTTGAGCTGTATGGTTTTCAGCCACTGGAAACACCGGCGATGGAAAATTTAGATACCCTGATGGGGAAGTATGGAGAAGAAGGAGATAAATTGATTTTCAAAATTCTGAATAATGGCTTAGACAATCCAGACAAAGAAAAACAGATCCGGGAAGATTTTGAAAAAGTTTTACTGGGAAAGAATACAAAAGGTATTACTGAAAGAGCATTGAAATATGACCTGACAATTCCCTTTGCCCGTTATGTGGCAATGAATCATAACCAGCTTACATTTCCCTTTAAACGTTACCAGGTACAACCAGTGTGGAGGGCCGACAGACCACAAAAGGGCAGGTACCGTGAGTTTTATCAATGTGATGCAGATGTGGTAGGCAGCAATTCTTTATTAAATGAAGTGGAATTAGCTTCTATCTATCATGAAGTATTCAGCCGGTTAAAGCTGGATGGATATGAACTACGTATCAACCACCGTAAAATCTTAACAGCATTAGCAGAAATCTGCGGTGGCGCTGATAAAATGATGGATATTACAATCGCCATTGATAAACTTGATAAGATTGGGATTGACCAAGTAAAAGAAGAATTAATACAAAGAGGTTTGGCTGCTGAGCAGGTAAACATTATTGAAAAATACCTGGGCATCACTGGTACTAATGATGAAATACTAAACAGCCTGCTTGAGATAATTGGTAGGAGTGAAATCGGAAGAAAGGGAATAGAACAAGTAAGTTTCGTTCTTGCTAACCTGCAACCTCAAACCATAAACCTTAAACTCGATCCTACCCTTGCCCGTGGCCTTAACTACTATACAGGCATTATATTCGAGGCAAAAGCTCCTGACATAGTAAAAATGGGAAGTATTGGAGGTGGTGGCCGGTATGATGATCTTACTGGGTTATTTGGAGTTCCTGATATTCCCGGAGTTGGAATTTCTTTTGGCGTGGACAGGATATACGATGTAATGGAAGAATTAAACCTTTTTCCACCTGATGTACATGCTGGCACACAAGTGTTATTCTTCAATCTCGGCGAGGCAGAAAGCAAAAAATCATTTGAATTGATGCAGCAGCTCCGTCAACAGGGGATTCCCTGTGAATTGTATCATGAAATGGTAAAGTTTGATAAGCAGTTCAAATATGCAGAAAAGAAAAATATACCCTTTGTGGTTATTATTGGCGAAAAGGAGCTGAACGATAACAACTGCAATATTAAAAACCTGTCGACAGGAAAACAGGAAACTGTCCTGTTAAAGGATTTACCTGGTTATCATTTCTAAAAAAAAACTGTATCATCTGGATACAGCCCTTTAAGTTGATGAGTATAAATTTTAATAGCGTATTCGCAACAATGGTAAGTAAGCTCTCCTTTCAACGTAGCTGATTCCTTCTGTTTTTGTTCCTTCCATATTAATATCCTGAACCTGTATTTGTACTCCCATCACTTTGCCTTCTGTATTTCGTTTGAAAGTGGCTGTACCGCTGTAAGCCACCACTTCAAATACATCCTTTGAATCTGTTTTTCTCAATTCTGAATTACCCATTGCTGAAGTAGCTGTAAGCATGCCATTTTCTAGTACAACTCCAATTTCTGTCACCGGACTTCCGTCAGGAAACTTGTATTTACCTGTATACTCCTGTAAAGAATCTGTTTGAGCATTAACAAGAGAAAAGCTTAGAATAGTAAACAAAGAAAGAAACAGTTTTTTCATATAGTGTGTTTTTATTTTAATGCAACGAAAGTTACTTTAAAAAGTTACTATCTCCCGTTAATTTTTAGAATTTTTCATAAATAACAGCTGCTCCCTGGCCTACCCCTATACACATGGTAGCCAGTCCGTACCGGCAATCTCTTTTTTGCATTTCATGCAATAAAGTTGTGGAGATCCGGACACCACTGCATCCCAGCGGATGGCCAATTGCTATAGCACCACCATTTACATTTACCTTATTACTATCCAGTTGTAATTCACGGATACAGGCAATAGATTGTGATGCGAATGCCTCATTCAGTTCAATCAAATCAATATCACCAATCTGTAATCCCGCTCTTTGCAATGCTTTATTTGTGGCCGGCACCGGTCCGATACCCATAATGGCCGGGTCAACACCTGCCACTGCCATAGAAACAATTTTTGCCATTGGCCGCAAATCGAATTTGCTTACAGCTTCCTCACCTGCCAGCAACATGGCTGCCGATCCATCATTTATACCTGAAGAATTTCCCGCTGTTACTGTTCCCTCTTTGATAAAAGCAGGTTTTAAAGATCCCAGTTTTTCCAGCGAAGTCTCCCTTGGATGTTCATCATTCACCACCCAACTGATCAATCCTTTATTATTCAGTTCCACTGCAGCAATTTCATCTGCCCATTTATCAGCCGCTTTGGCCGCTGCATATTTCTGCTGAGAAACTAATGCAAATTCATCTTGTTCCCGGCGGCTGATCTTCCATTGCTTTGCCACATTCTCCGCTGTTTCACCCATGGAAAAAGGGTGATACATTGCTGAAAGATTTTTATTGACAAATCGCCAGCCCATAGTGGTATCAAATATTTCTGCCGAACGACTGAATGCTTCATTGCTTTTTGCCATTACGAATGGAGCCCTTGTCATACTTTCTACGCCACCTGCAATTGCTAATACTGCATCACCACACATTATTTGCCGGGAGGCATCCATGATGGCCTGCAAACCGGAAGCACATAAGCGGTTTACAGTATTGCCCGCAACCGTTACGGGTAAACCCGCCAGCAATGCAGCCATTCTTGCTACATTCCGGTTATCTTCACCGGCCTGGTTGGCAGCCCCGGCAATTACATCTTCTATAGCATTTACATCAATACTTTCATTTCTCTGCAATAATGCTTTTATAATATAAGCCAGCAGGTCATCCGGGCGGATGCTGCTTAATGCCCCTCCGTACTTACCGACTGGTGTCCGAACCGAATCAATTATATACACTGGATTCATTCTTGCAGATTTGAAGCAAATATCTGTGAATTCATTTAATCCATCATACAGTGGTTATCTTTGCCCCGGATGAAAAAGACATTGAAAAATATACGACATCTTTCCCTCGCAGAAATTGAACAGTATTTCGAAGAACTTGGCGAAAAGAAATTCCGGGCCAAACAGGTGTATGAATGGCTCTGGCAAAAACATGCCATGAGCTTTGCCGATATGACCAACCTGAGTAAGGATCTGCGGCAGAAACTGGGCGAAACATTTACTTTGCCCGCTTTAACTATTGATGCTACTCAGTATTCCTCGGATGGTACAATTAAAACAAGATTCAAGACATGGGATGGGCATTTGGTAGAAGGAGTTTTGATACCCACCACTTCCCGCTATACTGCTTGCGTTTCTTCCCAGATTGGTTGTTCATTAAGTTGTAAGTTTTGTGCCACAGGCTATATCGACAGAAAAAGAAACCTGGAATTTGATGAAATATATGATGAAGTGGTTTTGATCAACAAACAATGTGAAACCACACATGGAAAAAAGTTGAGTAATATCGTTTTCATGGGTATGGGAGAGCCCCTGCTTAATTATAAAAATGTACTGAGATCTATTGAAAGGATCACTTCAGCAGACGGACTGGCGATGAGCCCAAGAAGAATTACTGTATCTACTGCGGGTGTGGCTAAAGGCATCCGCCAGTTGGGTGATGATAAGGTAAAATTCAAGCTGGCTTTATCATTGCATGCTGCTACCGATGCTAAACGGCACGAGATCATGCCTATTAATGACACCAATAACATTAAGGCGCTGACAGATGCACTGAATTATTTCTACAAACAGACCGGTAACGAGATCACTTTTGAATATATCCTTTTCAAAAACTTTAACGACTCACTAAAAGACGCAGATGACCTGATAAAAATTTACCGCCAGGTTCCGGCCGATCTTATTAACATTATTGAATATAACCCGATCGAGTTTGTCAAATTTGAGAAACCCGAAGAAGAGAAGGTACAAGCCTTTATGCAATACCTGGAAAGGCACCGGGTGAACGTCCGCCTCAGAAGAAGCCGTGGGAAAGATATTGATGCAGCCTGCGGCCAGTTGGCCAATAAAAATTAATTACTAAAGAATTTATCCGCTTCTTTTTGAATTCTATTGCTTTCACTCGTTTTCAAAACCTTATACGTTACTACTTCGTTTACCTTCTTAATAAAAACGAGATTATACAAATCCACAGAAAGGTTATCCAACAATTTTTGAGGTAGGTGAAAAATCGGGAAGTTTATTTTTATACAATTTGTATCAGCCATGAGTTTGTACCCACTGGGCAATTTCCCGTTTTTACTATAATCTAGAATATATTCCTGTCTAAAGCAATCACAATTTAAACATGATAAAACAGCAAGTTTCGTTCCTTGTATATCCATTATTGAATCCAGTATATTCTCTTTAAAACTAAGTTTCGTATATACATGCTTGCTTCCGTTATGACATGAAATCATAACAATGCTTATAAAAATAAAGAATCTAAAATGTCGAAAAATCATAATAGTATAATCTGTCAAAAGCATCATTAATTATTGCAATTCCGTTTTTAAAAGCAAAACTTAATCTTGGAGTAACTCCTATTGTTGGATAAAAAGTAGATAAATATTTTAAATTCCGGTCGTAAATCAAAATTGCACATTTTGCAGGGTCACTCTTATTTTCTTTTCTTAGTCTTTTTATCAAAAAATATTTATCCCTAATGTATAAAAGATTAATATTTTGCTCATCATTTAAATCATACTTGCTCGTAAATGCCAAATCTTCATTGCTTTCAACCGAATAGCACATGTAATTATTTTTAAAATCTGTTTGAGTCGATTTCGCCAAAACTTTATTACTTATTATATCAGAACTAAAAATATTATCATCCTTTTGAAATACAACTGTCACCTTGCTATCTATAACATCCACAATAGGATAATTCTCCCTTACCTCACATTTCTTATATTTTTCAGGAAAATCCTGAACCTTTTCCACTAATTTAGAATTAATATCTATCTTAAAGACAGCCTTTTTATCCATTCCATTTCTCTTATTATATTTTCCAAAAGGCAAAAAAAGATATGGATAAGAATATGCAATTCTTTTATTCAAAAGAATATTACTAGCAAAAAAAATATTTTTGTCAGTTAACACATCTTTTAAATTAACTTCCATCGCTTTCTTCAACTCTAGCCTAGGGTCAATTATATACTTTGTGTAGATAAATGTTTTGGTATTAAATAGATGAAGTGTATCACCAAGTATCACATTACAGTATCTACTTCCCTTTTTTGCAACTTCGTCTAATGGCTTTAATTTATATTGCTCTTTTTTTCTCAAGTTGACAAAAACCAAAGAGTCCTTTTCAGCATTAAGATAAATTAAGTAAAGACTATCATTTCTTATGGTAAATTGAAAACCAAAATTTGCATAAAATCCTGTCAGTGAAAAAATATTTTTTAAATGGCTAATATCATAAGAAGTTGAATCTGGTTTATACTGCCTTGAAGGAATAGACTTAGGTAATTCCCGAAATATATCTTCACAACAATTGTTAGTAGCTACTTCACAACCCATCAGTATAACTACTAATAAAAGAAAAAGGAATCTCATGTAAATAAATTCATTTTGTTTAGAAAAATGAGGTAGTCCCGAAAGGTCCAATCGTTGTTATATTGAGTCTTATTGAAATATAGCAATGATTAGCAAACAAACTTGTACGCATTTCGATAAACCCAATGTGACAAATTTGTTTGCGTTTGAGACAGCCTAATTAAAAAAATTATTATAGAGCATTATTGATCGACTGAAATATCGTCTCTCTTGAAAGCAAAAATGATATTCTCCAACCCTACCGAATCGATTGGACTTTTTACAATCACGATTGAACTATCTGAAATAACATATAACTTATAATTTCCATTTACTAAGCTGTCTTTGGCTGTTGGTCGACTTCTAGCTAGTTCCGGGAATATCTCATTTATATCATATCTTGAATAGTATGTATTCATATCATTTCTCGAATAATAATCATACACTGTATCAACCTGTGCTCTGGTAACGCAGACTCCAAAATCAGCACAAAAGGCTCCCCATGCATCAACCGCAGCCTGACAACCTGAGAGATTGGGGTCGCAATCTATTGTTACACAACAAGGCGGTTCGTATGACCTTGCTGGGCCACCTCCAGCAGGTATAATATTTACAACATGTTGTCCCGAATAAGGTGTGTCGGGAATACAAGAAATAAGTACAAAGCAGGGCAAAATGCCTACTAAAAATAAGTTTTTAATCATTTTCATAAA
This sequence comes from Bacteroidota bacterium, assembly GCA_029558715.1. Taxonomy (GTDB): domain Bacteria; phylum Bacteroidota; class Bacteroidia; order Chitinophagales; family Chitinophagaceae; genus JJ008. Next base: position 9,360 of record JAKQEA010000029.1, read on the forward strand.
TAAGTGTTTATTGGTTTAACAAAGACACAATTTAGTATAAAATTCAATAATTAGGCATGTATGCCTAAGAAAAAAATTTCTACTCCCCCGACTTTGCAATTGTGAACAAATTGAGGGACAAGGAACTACTTTTAGCCTTTGGTACTCACTTAAGAATATTAAGAGAAAGGAAAAAACTGACTCTTGAGGCTTTTGCTTTAGAAGCTGACATAGAAATAAGCCAAGTATACAGAATTGAAAAAGGCAAAATTAATCCCACACTATCAACCCTGAATACCCTAGCTTCTGCCCTAGAACTTGACTTATCCACCCTCATGAACTTTTCAAAATGAATTTACGAAGATTTTCCTACTTGTGGTTAAACCCTGTCCTGATAAGCAGGTCTCATATCCGTTCACATTAATTAACGTAGACAGGCGAAGGTTTTGGAAAACAGCCACCGTCTCAAACAAAAATAAGAACCATGAAAAAGATAATTTTCTCAGCAATGATCGTTGCAATGGCATTTACCGTTAATGCACAGGAAATTCCCGAAAGAAAAGGCGAACGGCCGATGATGCATCATAAACAAAGAGGACATCAAGACCGCAAAATGGCTTTTAAGCAATTGAATCTTACCGATGCACAAAAAGAACAATTCAAAACCCAGAATGAAGCATTCCGCAAGCAAATGGCTGAACTGAAAAAAAATGAAAACATCACTGTGAAAGAATGGAAAAGCAGGATGGAGAATCTTCGCAAAGATCATAAAGCCAAGATGGAAAACATTTTTACTGCTGAACAAAAAGCTAAGCTGGAAAAAATGAAGGCAGAGAAGAAAGCTATGCATGAAGTAGATGCAAAGGCGAGGTTAGAAAAAATGAAAATTCACCTGGGACTTACTGACGACCAGGCTGCAAAGCTTTCAAAAAACCGGACTGAAATGGCTGAAAAAATGAAAGCCATTCGTGAAAACAAATCTATTACAGAGGAGAAAAAAAGAGAGGAAATGAAAGAACTGGCAAAAAAACAGCAAGAGGCCATGAAATCTATCCTTACAGAAGAACAACTGAAGAAAATGAAAGAAGGAAGAAAACACAGACCGGGTCCGGGTAAGCGGCACGAAGGTCCGGCAGCAGCCGATAAAGAGACAATCATCTAAGCGGAAGTGTTGTTTGAAACATATCAGGCCCTATCTTTCAGTAAGACAGGGCTTGAATTTTATAACTATCTTCGCCTTTCACTACTGTTGTAAAACAGCAAATACTACACATGAAAAAGAAAACCCCCAACAATTTCGGAAAATTTACAAAAAAGAAAAGTAATGCTGCTATAAAGGAACAGTTTAAGCAGGAAAAAAGAAAAGAAAAAAAGGAGCGGGAAGAATATTTTGATAAAAAGAAAGCAGAAGCAAGGATAAGGAACTATGGAGCTGTTAACCAGCAGACCGGGAATAAAGGGCAAGCCATCCCTCCCCCAACACATAGCAGGCCCGAAAGCTCAGACAGCATGCCGCTTAATAAGTATATCGCTCATGCTGGTGTTGCCGCAAGAAGAGAAGCTGCAGACCTCGTACGAAAGGGATTAGTGAAAGTAAATGATGAACTGGTAACGGAACCGGGCCATAAAGTTTCTGCAAAAGATGAAGTAAGAGTAAATGGCAAAAAAATATTTCTTGCAAAAAATCTCGTTTATATATTACTGAATAAACCGAAAGATTATATCACGACTACCGACGATCCGCAGGGAAGAAAAACAGTGTTAGATATAATTGGCCGGGCCACCAATGAAAGAGTGTACCCGGTTGGACGTCTCGACAGAAATACTTCAGGAGTTTTATTATTAACCAATGATGGTGAACTGGCGCAGAAATTGACTCATCCGAGTAATGAAGTAAAGAAAGTTTATCATGTCACACTTAATAAACCATTGGATAAAAAAGATTTTGAACAGATCCTGAAAGGCGTTACGTTAGAAGATGGCGCCGCCAATGTAGATGTATTGGCCTATGCAGATATGAAAGATAAAACACAAATTGGGGTAGAGATACACAGTGGTCGGAACCGTATTGTGCGTCGTATTTTCGAGTCATTGGGTTATGATGTTAAAAACCTCGACAGGGTTATATTTGCCGGTTTGACGAAGAAGAATGTTGACAGGGGCAAATGGCGGTTTCTTACAGAGAAAGAAGTGAGGGATTTGAAACATTTTGGGAAAGGGAAATAGCCCTTGATTGCATTGATTTAACTGATTGTAATGAAGATCACCGATTTGATCATCGCCGAAACAGAAAATTGGGTGGCTGTCAATAAACCCTCTGGACTGTTATCTATCCCTGACCGGGAAGGGAAAGAAACTTCATTGAAAACACTATTGAAAGAAAAATATGGCGAAATCTTTACTGTTCACCGTATCGATAAAGACACCAGTGGCCTGATCATTTTTGCAAAAAATGAAGCAGCACATAAACATTTGTCAAAACAATTTGAAGACCGGCAAACAAAAAAAATTTACCTCGGCCTCGTTACCGGCTCTCCATCAGTCAAAACCGGCAGAATAGATTCTCCCATTGCTGAACATCCTGCACAAAACGGGACCATGATCATTCACCGGAAAGGAAAAGAAGCATTGACAGATTATGAAGTACTGGAAGATTTTAGTATTTATTCCCTGGTCCGGTTTCAGATTCATACCGGCCGTACCCACCAGATTAGAATTCATATGAAAGATATCGGCCACCCGATAGTTTGTGATGTATTGTATGGTGACGGGAAACCAATCCTCATCTCTGCTTTGAAAAAAAAATATAATCTCTCCAGGAACGAGCTGGAAGAGAGGCCTATTCTGGGACGGCTGGCACTGCATGCTTTTCAATTAGCATTTAAAGATATAGATGGAAAAAGCATAGAACTGGAAGCACCCCTTCATAAAGATATGAGAGCTACAATGCAGCAGTTAACCAAGATAAAAAAGAAATAATATCAGCATTTTAGCAACGCCTGCTTAATATCATCCAGAATATCTTCCACATTTTCCAATCCTACAGATATTCGTATCAATCCAGGTGTAATACCTACTGCATGTCTTTCTTCTTCCGTTAATTTTGAATGTGTGGTAGATGCCGGGTGAGAGGCAATCGTACGACTATCCCCCAGGTTATTGGTCATAGAGATCATCTGTAATGCATTGAGAAATTTTCTGCCGCTTTCTATACCACCTTTCAATTCAAAAGTAACAATGCCGCCGCCATTAGTCATTTGCTTTTTTGCAATGGCATACTGCGGATGTGATGGCAGAAATGGATATTTCACCCAACTGATCTTCGCCTGATCCTGGAGTTGTTGAGCAATATGCATAGCCGAAAGAGCATGTCTTTCCATCCTGATAAATAATGTTTCTATGCTTTTGGTAAGTACCCATGCATTAAATGGACTCATGGAAGGTCCCGTATTCCTGATAAAAAGATATAGCTGTTTTATCAGGTCCTTTTTACCAACCACCACTCCGCCCAAAACCCTGCCCTGACCGTCAATGAATTTAGTAGCAGAATGCAAGACAAGGTCGGCTCCATACTTCATAGGTTGTTGCACGGCAGGTGTGGCAAAGCAATTGTCAACTACAAATAAAATATTATGTTGCCTGCATAGATTTGAAACAAATTCTATATCGATAATATCCAACCCCGGGTTGCTTGGTGTTTCCAGGTATAACAGCTTCGTGTTGGGTTTGACAAGAGCAGCAATTACTTCAGGTTTATTCATATCGAAATAAGAATATTCAATTCCCCATTTCGGCAAATACTTTGTAAGAATGGTATGTGTGGAGCCAAATACAGCAGAAGCAGAGATAATATGATCCCCTTTGCTGAGAAATGTCATGAAAGTTGAAAATATGGCTGCCATACCTGTTCCTGTGGCCACTCCATCTTCTGCACCTTCTAATGCAGTGATCTTATTGATAAATTCATCAACAGTAGGATTGGAAAATCTCGAATAAATATTTACATCTAATGAATCATCTGCAAAAGCTTCAGCCATATCCTCAGCTGAATCATAAGTAAAGCTGCTGGTTAGAAACAATGGAGTGGAATGTTCTTTCTGTTCTGTTTTTGCCGTTTGGATACGGATTGCTTTTGTTTCGGGTCGTTGCTTTGCCATGTTTGATATTATCTCAAATTTATATAGGAGGTCAAAGATACAATCAGTAGTGGAAGACAATATAAACTCTACACTCAGATAATAAGTTTCAGTAGGATTCTAACACTCCAGACTATCACCATCAGTCCCACACATACCAGCATAGTACGCAGGGGTAATTTCCCGGCCAGCTTTGCTGCCACCGGAGCGGCTATAGCTCCACCTATCATTAATCCGGCAATTACCTGCCAGTGTGTGATACCAATAAAAACAAAGAATGACATGGCACTTGATAAGGTGACAAAAAATTCACTTAAACTCACACTTCCGATCACATACTGCGGGCTTCTGCCCTTCGCAATTAATGTGCTTGTGACCAACGGTCCCCAGCCGCCTCCGCCAAAACTGTCTAAAAAGCCACCGGCACCAGCCAGCCAACCGGCTTTTTTCACTTTTTTCGTTTTTTTATTTCGCTTGAATGCCTGGTATAATATTCGTATTCCAAGTATCATGCAATAGGCTGCTAAAAATGGCTTAATGAAATTTCCATACTTTTCACCAGCCCACACCAGTGCCCCTGCTCCTGCAATAGCCCCCAGCACACCCGGTATTACCAATACTTTGAAAAGTTTTTTATTTACATTGCCAAATTTATAGTGGCTATAACCACTTGCAGCGCTGCTGAATATTTCAGCAGTATGCACACTGCCGCTGATTGCTGCCGGGCTCACACCCATACTCATCAACAGGCTTGTACTTGTTACACCGTACCCCATACCCACGGCGCCATCAACTAATTGAGCCAAGAAACCAGCCAGCATAAAAAGATAAAACGAAGTATCAATGCCTGAAACAGCTGATTGAACAAGTGTAGCAAGAGGAGCATAACCAACATACCGTATTACAAAAAAACCAACGATCATCAATGCAAAAGTGACTAGTAAAATGGTGGCTACCCTTTTCCATTTTTTTTCATTTCGGATATTACCATGTACTTCTTCCGGCTGTAAAATTGATTCTTCAACAGTTTCCCTGCTAATGTCTGCCTGTTCCGGTACTCCTAACTTCTCCAGTGGCAATGCCTTATTTAGTGATACAGTCTCCTTTATTTTATTTCCCGTATAGATCATAAATTCCTTTTACTGAAACAACACAGCGGCAACAGTATTATTACTTGTTTCATCAATCAGAACAGCACTGCCATTGGCATTAAGTTTTGGATATGAATCATACACTAAAGGAGAAGCTGTTTTAATGATAACTTTCACTACTTCATTCAACTTCACACCCCCTTCTGCTGATTGTTTCTGCAAAGAGTTTACATCCAGTTTGTACTCAATTTTTTTTATACTGCTTTTTACCAGCCTGCTATTATGCTGCAGTAAATACTTATTACCGGGCTGCAACGGTTTCTCATCCATCCAGCAAAGCAAAACTTCCAGTTCATTATTTATCAGCGGCAGATTATCAGATTTTACGATAGTATCTCCCCGGCTGATATCTATATCATCAGCCAAATGGATAATGGCTGGCTGCGGAGCAAATACTTCATCGACTTCTAATCCCCCCGTCTCAAGCTTTGAAATAGTTGAATTAATCTGTTGAGGCAAAACTGTTACCTTATCCCCTTTCCTGTAAATTCCACTTATAATTTTTCCGGCATACCCCCTGTAATCATGTAATTGTTCGGTTTGAGGACGAATGACTAATTGAACCTGGAACCTGCTATCAGTAAGATTAACATCGCTTCTAACAGAAACCTTCTCCAGGAACTCCAGCAAAGGCTCACCCTCATACCAGCCCATGAGGTCAGATTTTTCAACAATATTATCTCCGTTCAGGGCACTTATTGGTATATAGCTGACATTTTTCAGCTCCAGTTGTTTAGCCACTTTACTATACTCAATCAGGATATTGTTATATACATCCTGCGAATAGTCCACCAGGTCCATTTTATTTATCGCCACCACAACATGTGGGATTCGTAACAAGGAGGCGATGATTGAATGACGACGGGTTTGTTCTACCACACCTTGTCTTGCATCAATCAGGATAATGATAAGATTCGCATGAGACGCCCCTGTGATCATATTTCTTGTATACTGAACATGGCCCGGTGCATCCGCTATAATGAACTTTCTCTTTGGTGTAGTGAAATACCTGTAAGCCACATCGATAGTAATACCCTGTTCTCTTTCAGCACGGAGTCCATCAGTTAGTAAAGCCAGGTCAACAGAACCATCTGTTCTGTTCTTTGTTGATTTTTCCAACGCCTCGAGTTGATCTATCAGTATATTCTTACTGTCATATAGTAACCGGCCGATCAGGGTACTTTTTCCATCATCCACACTACCGGCTGTAATAAATCTCAATAAATCCATATCTTACTTTTTTGAATCATTTTGAAAACGTAGTTAGAAATAGCCATTTTTTTTCCTGTCTTCCATGGCCGCTTCAGTCACTTTATCATCAATTCTTGTCTCCCCCCTTTCACTGATCCTTGTTGAAATAATTTCATTGATCACTTCATCGAGTGTAGCAGCATTTGACTCAACGGCAGCTGTACAGGTCATATCGCCAACTGTTCTGTAACGAACACTTTTCTTTAATATAACATCATCTTCGGCCGGTTGAACATGTTGACTAAGTGCCACCAGTTGACCTTCATGTTCAATTACATCCCTTTCATGGGCAAAATAAATGGATGGCAGGTCAATCTTTTCATTGCGGATATAGTTCCAGATATCGAGCTCGGTCCAGTTACTGATCGGGAAAACTCTTACATTCTCCCCTTTGTGAATTCTTCCATTATAAATACTCCATAACTCCGGTCGTTGCAACTTAGGATCCCATTGACCAAACTCGTCTCTTACAGAAAAGATTCTTTCCTTGGCCCTTGCCTTTTCCTCATCTCTCCTTGCTCCTCCTATACAGCAATCAAATTTGAATTCCTCAATGGTATCTAATAATGTATAGGTCTGCAGCCAGTTGCGGCTTGGAAACTTCCCTTTTGGTTCTGTAAGCTTTCTCTCAAGAATTGTGTCTTCTACTTTTCTTACAACCAGTTCAGCCCTCACTTCCTTTGCCAGCCAATCACGGAATTGTAATGCTTCCGGGAAATTATGCCCGGTGTCAATATGTACTAACGGAAAAGGAATTGCTCCAGGAGAAAAAGCTTTTCTTGCAAGGTGAACCAGCGTAATGGAGTCCTTTCCTCCACTGAAAAGTAATGCCGGACGTTCAAACTGGGCTGCTACTTCTCGAAAAATATGAATGCTTTCTGTTTCCAGCTGCTCCAGGTAATTCAACTGATATGAACTCATAGTATATTTTTATTTGTCTACTTATCTCATAGACTTTTATTACAAAAAAATTTACTGCCTTACCGGTAAATGCAATCCACATTCCTTCTGAGAAGATTCCCACCACCACCTGCCGGCTCTTGCATCCTCACCAGCTTCAATAGCTCTTGTGCAGGGAGCACAACCAATACTAAAAAATCCTTTATCATGCAATTGGTTACAGGGTAAATTATACCGACTTATATAATCCATCACATCACGATATGTCCAATTTATTAAAGGATTAAGCTTATAGAGTTGCCTGCTCTCATCCCATTCCATAAGAGGCATATTGCTGCGATTCGCAGATTGTTCATTCCTCAACCCGGTCACCCACACTTTGGCGCCTCTCAATGCACGGTTAAGCGGCTTTACTTTCCTGATATGACAACACTCTTTTCTATTATCAACCGATTCATAAAAACTATTAATTCCTTTTGTCAGAACGAATTCCTCAACATCACTTGCTTCAGGAAAATAAACTTGTATTTCCTGCTTATACCTGGCAATAGTTTTATCCAGTAATTCGTACGTCTCATTAAATAGTCGTCCCGTATCTATAGTGAAAACTGTGATTGGAATCTGGTTCTTAAAAATCACATCCGTCAGGACCTGATCTTCCTGGCCCAGCGAGGAGGAGAAAACAACCTTACCGGGAAAAGATGCTGAGACAGACCTGAGTATATCCTCCAAAGAAGATTGCTCAAGTTTGCTTATATATTCCCTTGTCAGTTCCATTTACTTATATCCTACTTACATTATAGACTATATAGTTAAAAAAATTATTTATCTGGCTGCGGGGTATAGCGCAGGTAAGGTTTGATTTCCTTTACCCCTTTTGAAAACTTTTTAATTGCATCAGCAGTAGATATAGATGGCACAACGATCACATCCTCTCCCTCTTTCCAGTCAGCAGGGGTTGCCACACTATAGTTAGCGGTTAATTGCAGAGAGTCAATTACCCGGAGTACCTCATAAAAATTGCGTCCTGTTGATGCAGGGTAAGTAATGATAAGTTTTACTTTTTTATCGGGTCCAATTACAAACAATGAACGAACGGTCAATGTTTCAGAAGCCTTAGGGTGGATCATATCATATAAAAAAGCCACCACCCTGTCCGGGTCCGCAATAATGGGAAAATCTACATTACAATGCTGGGTTTCATTGATATCCTTAACCCAACCCTGGTGGCTATCCAAAGGATCCACACTTACAGCTAACACTTTTACGTTTCTTTTTCTGAACTCTTCCTGCAACAAAGCAGTTCTGCCAAGTTCAGTAGTACATACAGGAGTAAAATCAGCCGGATGCGAAAACAGAATACCCCAACTGTCTCCAAGGTATTCATGAAAGTCAATGTCACCAGCTGTTGTCTTGGCTTTGAAATTTGGCGCAATATCACCCAGATGTAGCCCCATACATATTACTTTTATAGTTGCGAAAGTAGTGTAAAATTGATTCCCTACCAAGCTGGTAGACTTAAAGCCATTTAACAAACAGCTGTTAGCAACGCAATTTAAAGGGCCAGGTCTTTTAAGGTCCTGTTTTCCAGAATGGCCAATGATGCATCCCTTACTTCAATCATCATATCATGCAATCCGCATTTTTTTTCATCACAGTTCTTACAACGCTCATAGAAATACAGGCTTACGCAGGGCAGCATAGCAATGGGCCCGTTTACCAACCGGATGATGGTTGCCACTTTAACTTTGGCAGGATCTTTCTTTAAAAAATATCCGCCTCCCTTTCCCTTCTTGCTATCAAGAATACCAGCCTTTTTCAATTCAAGTAATATATTTTCCAGGAATTTCAGCGGTACTTTCTTTTTCCGGGAAATCTCAGAAATAAGAACAGGCCCCTGGTTATACTTCTCAGTCAGATAAACAAGAGCTTTAAATGCATATTGTGACTTCTTGGAAAGCATACTTTAAATGTACATTATTCAATAACCAGTTTGTAATTGACTGGAGAGTTTTTTTTGAGCATGGCTGATACGCCACAGTACCTCTCTAACGAGAGCTCTATTGCCTTTTTCACTTTCTCTTCATTTTCTCTCCCTGTTTTTATCTTATAGGTGATCAGGATATCTTTAAAAACTTTGGGATGCTCTTCCGTTTGCTCAGCTTCTGTTTCTATGACCAAAGAAGAGAAATCCACTCTCATCTTTTCCAGAATATCCACCACATCCACACCGGAACACCCGGCCAGTCCTGCTAATAACAGCGCTTTAGGACCAAAGCCATTTTCTTTATTTCCATCCAGCTGTATAGTATTATGATCCTGTTTACTTTCAAATTCATGAAGCTTTTTCCAGGTAGTAATTGTCTTCATACCAATTCATGTTTTTTATTTTTTGAAATATTCTCCAATGTCCATTTAATTTCCTTTTCAAAATTATTTTTTCTTTCCCGGCAGTTTGATTTTTTACAGATCTGGCAGGAAAAAGGGAGACAACCATCTGAGTGTACAAATAACTCCAACGATTCTCCAAACTCTTTCCTGATTAATGAGGCTAAAAAGTCAATTTCCTCATGTGCCTCATGTACATTATAGTACCACGGAACGGTAAGATGACAATCAACATGCAGCACAGTGCCATACTTGATTACCCGAAGGTTGTGCATATCTACCCAGTCCTCTTGCCTGTTTGCATTTAGTATTTCTACCATTTTCCCCAGTATACCTATATCCGCTTCGTCCATGATTCCCGCAACAGATTGCCTTAATATTCTGTACCCTGTTACTATGATAATTGTACCAAACAACATTGCCACGACACTATCTATCCACCGTAACCCCGTAAAGAAAAGTAAGAGAAGGCCCGTCACAATACCAACTGTTGACAAGGAATCACTTTGAAGATGCTTCCCGCTTGCTATCAGGGCAAGTGAGTTATTCTTCTTTCCTGTTGCAAGGCAGAAATATCCAATAATATAATTTGCGGCTGCCGTAACCGCAACAAGCCATATTCCAAGATCCAGCTTATATAATTGAACAGGATTAATAAGATTTTGTACTGCTTTATACAGAATAATCGCTCCGGCACTGCTAATAAGCGTTCCCTCAATAGCTGATGAAATAAATTCGGCTTTGCCATGTCCGTAAGGATGATCAAAATCTCTTGGCTTTGCAGCTACATAGAGGCTATACAGGCCTATAAAACCGGCCGCTACATTCACTATACTTTCCAGGGCATCAGTAAGAATTGCAACAGAGTGAGTAGTATAGTAAGCAATAAACTTTATAGCCAGGATAATGACTGACAGGGTTGCAACCCATTTTTGTACCCTGAGATTTTGTTGTTCTTTCCTTAGATCCATACTACTTATACTTCACCTTTTCCTGTATAATTACCGGTAAAATGCGGCTAAAGAAATAGTTATAATAATATCAGTAGGTCGAAAGTACTGAAATAAAATGGCCTGAAACAGATCATTTAATTTCCTGCTTTTCTAAATAAGGATTTGAAGAAACGACCAATTTTTGTATAGAAATCTTTATTAAATAGTTGGGAATCCCGCATAGCCTTATAATTAAGAAATAGGCCGATCGGAACAAGTATAAATGTTGCCATCCACATCCCGGTGAATGGTGTCAGGGTATTTTCTTTTGCAAACTTTTCGCCTGTAGTACTTGAAAAATAAAACAGCATGAAAAAAATAATGGCAAAGATCAGGGGGGTGCCCAGTCCTCCTTTCCTGATTATTGACCCCAGCGGCGCACCTATCAGAAATAATACAATACAAGCCAGCGATAGAGCAATTTTCCGATGCCACTCGATCTTATGTTTCCGGAGAATTTTTTCTTTGTCCTTTAATGTCTGCGTGAGCGACTCGGAACTGATCCGGACAGAACCTGCTGTACTTTTGGCCATCTGGTTTACATTTATCCTGGCAGAATCCGGTAATAATTCATCAAAACTCTTTTCCTGCTTTAAATTCTTACTGCTGTCAGCCATTTGTAGATTAGCCCAGCTTGTATCAAGCAATGAAGAAAACTGCAGAAGAGTAAACATGTCTTTTGTGGTCTGTTCCTTTACTCTGCCATTTTCTTTTTTCAGTGAATCAATTGCCTTATCCAGTTGCCGCATACTGAACATTTTCTCATTATTCTTATTCACACTATCAGCCGTACGGCTCGAGAAACCAAGATTACTGAGATCGAATTGCTTTTTATACTCTTTGAAACCGATACGTACAAATTCTGTGTTTGCGCTTTCGTATATATTTCCTCTTTCCTGGTACCGCCAACCATCCTTAAGGTTAAATTCCAGGAATCGTTTATTTTCTGTAACCCGCATAATACCACTTTTGGCTACAATAAAATTATCCTGCAACATGTTTCCTTGTTCATAAACAATAACGTCCCGGATCACAGTGTCATTTGCTTCTTTCTTTCCAATCTTGATTGCGAAGCCGCTGATCTTATCATAAAACACCCCTTCTTTTAAATCGAATGCCGGCTTTGCATATACGATATCGGCCAGTAATGTTCTTGATTTCAGATTGGCAACCGGAATTACATAGTTGGAAAAAAGAAATGCTATACCACTTATTAAAAGACTTACAAAAAATAATGGTCGCATGAATCGCAGCAGGGAAATACCGGCAGATTTTATTGCCACCAGTTCAAAACTCTCCCCCAAATTTCCAAACGTCATTAATGAAGAAAGAAGTATGGCCAGGGGTAAAGCCAACGGAACCAATACGGCGCTTTGATATAATATAAATTCGAGGATAACATTTGTACCTAATCCTTTCCCTACGAAATCATCGATATACAACCAGAAAAACTGCATCACCAGTACCAGCAACGTAATAAAAAAAGTTGCGATAAATGGGCCAATAAAAGCCTTAACAATCAGTTTATCAAGTTTTTTGAACACTTATCTTTAATATATGAAAGGAGCAAAAATAAGGCTTTCGCCAGAGGAGAAAGAATTGATAACGAATGCCGACTGGATTTTAACAAAGAACAATCTGCTGCATAAAGTGAACCTGCTGCTTACAAACCTGCAAGTTCATCAGCAAGAATATCTGAACAATAAGGTTATCGAATTACCTCACCAGGTTATTAATTCAGCTCCGAAAATATCTAAAGGTGAAAATTATAAAGGACTTCCATATCGGGTACTTGATTTCCCAAAATATTTTGACCAATCTGCTGTGTTGGCGATACGGACAATGTTCTGGTGGGGAAATTTCTTCAGTACCACACTGCATGTATCAGGTTTGTTTAAAAAGAAACTAGAAGAAAAAATAATCGATTCCTACACGTTGCTCGGGCAAAATGAGATGTTTTATTGCATAAATACAGATGAGTGGGAACATCATTTTGAAGCCTCTAATTACATCCCGGTTTCTCAGTCAGATCAAGATAGTTTTAGTATCTCGATAAGGGAATCTTCTTTTATAAAACTGGCAAAACAGCATCCCATAGAAATGTGGGACGATATACCAAAAGCTCTCTTATCTGATTTCAAATTGCTGATCAATATTGCAGGAGGCAATAACTAATTTCCCAGCCTGTGAAAGAGTTCCTTCACTTGGTAGTCCCAAAGCATACTCTGATCCTTTATATCTTTCTTTTCAGCAAAATCCTTTATAACCAGTATCGTTTGATTGGTGATCTCGGATTTTTCAATTTTGAACTCAAAATATTCATCTTTGGGGGCTGTAAGCCAGTGAAAACGGATGAATTTATCCTGCTCACTTTCCAGTACATCTGCTTTTTCAAAAGCCCCGTTCCAGCCAAAGTAAAAAATATTGTCTCTCTCATCTACTTTATCAGCAAACCACTCCCCTAATCCGGCAGGTGTGGAAAGGAATTCATACAATATGGATGGTGAACAGCGAACCGGAAACTCTAAAGTGTATAATTGTTTACTCATTTTGTCTTTAAAATCATTGCGATAGCTGCAATAATAGAAAATAAATCAGTGCGGCAAAATATTTTACGGTTTATTTTTCCCCTTCTTTCAAACCAAATCAAGGCTTAAAAAATAAATTGAATATGAATTCGTTAATAGGTTGCCAAAATTTATTTGGCCTGTATTGGCAATTGCCTTAAATTGCCTTGAAGTTCAATACTTTCTGAACAACTTAGACATTGTGGTGGGTATTTTTAGAGTATAAGACCAAAACAAACTTATAATTCTTTAACCCTTAAAATACACCATTTAAACCCATACCTATGAGCATGAGACAACTCAAGATCACGAAGTCTATTACTAATCGTGAGTCCCAAAGCTTAGAAAAGTACCTGCAGGAGATCGGCAAGGTCGAACTCATTACCCCCGAAGAGGAGGTCAAATTAGCCACCCTTATCAAACAAGGATGCCAAAAGTCTTTGGACAGGCTTACCAAGGCCAATCTTCGTTTTGTAGTGTCTGTTGCAAAACAGTACCAAAACCAGGGTCTTTCGTTGCCTGACCTGATCAATGAGGGCAACCTCGGACTTATTAAGGCAGCGCAACGTTTTGATGAAACAAGAGGTTTTAAATTTATCTCCTACGCTGTTTGGTGGATTCGTCAAAGCATTCTACAAGCTTTAGCCGAACAATCCCGTATCGTTCGCCTCCCCCTTAATAAGGTGGGTCTTACCAACCGAATCCAAAAGGCTTTTTCACAGTTGGAACAGCAATATGAGAGAGAACCATCTGCAGAGGAATTGGCAGAAGTACTGGAAATGGATATTGAAGAGGTGTCCTCCACACTTGGCATTAATGCCCGGCATGTAAGCATGGACTCCCCATTATCAGAAGGCGAAGAAAACACCCTGATAGATGTACTGGAAAACCCCAATGCTGAAAAAACAGATGGGCAGTTGGATCACAATGAATCCTTAAAAACAGAGATTGACAGGTCACTTAAAACACTTACCGAAAGGCAAAAAGAGGTTATCTGCTTTTTCTTTGGAATTGGCGTCGATCACCCTATGAGCTTAGAGGATATCGGTGAAAAGTTTAACCTCACAAGGGAAAGAGTGAGGCAGATCAAGGATAAAGCTATCACCAAACTGAAAACCTCTAATCGTTGCAAACTATTAAGAACCTATTTAGGCGCATGATATAATTTATACACTACTTATCTTTGCACTTCTTTAAAAGTGAACATTTGATGTTCACTTTTTATTTTGTGTGACCGCGAAAAATACAGGGAATCATGTTCAATTCATTACAGGAAAAATTAGAAAGTGCCTTTAAGAACCTTAAAGGCCAGGGACGTATCACAGAGATCAATATCGCCAGCACCATTAAAGATATCCGCCGGGCCCTTGTAGATGCTGATGTAAATTATAAAATAGCCAAAGAATTTACCGACAAAATAAAAGACAAAGCCATAGGTGAAAAGGTGATCAACGCCATTTCTCCGGGTCAGTTAATGACTAAAATCGTAAAAGATGAACTGGCAGAGTTGATGGGCGGACAAGAAGCAGTTTTTAATGCAAAAGGTAATCCTGCTGTGATTCTGATTGCAGGGCTTCAGGGTAGTGGTAAAACCACATTCAGTGGTAAACTGGCCAATTTCCTGAAAACAAAAAAAGGGCTCTCTCCCATGCTGGTAGCTGCTGATATTTATCGCCCAGCAGCAATGGAACAATTAAGGGTACTTGGCGAACAGATTGGTGTTGATGTTCATATTGAGCTGGAAAACAAAGATGCTGTTGATATAGCTAAAAATGCTGTAAAGGAAGCCAGGAATAAGAATAAGAACGTCATCATTATAGATACGGCGGGCCGTTTGGCAGTAGATGAAGTGATGATGACCGAAGTAGCCAATGTAAAGAATGCAGTTAACCCGCAGGAGATCCTTTTCGTAGTAGATAGTATGACCGGCCAGGATGCAGTGAATACTGCAAAAGCATTTAATGACCGCCTGGATTTCACCGGCGTTGTTCTTACAAAATTAGATGGTGATACAAGAGGTGGTGCTGCTATTTCCATCAAATACACCGTAAACAAACCCATCAAATTTACCAGCAGTGGTGAAAAGATGGATACACTGGATGTGTTCTATCCGGAGCGAATGGCACAGCGAATTCTGGGTATGGGTGATATTACCTCGCTGGTAGAAAAAGCACAGGCGCAGTTTGATGAAGTGGAAGCTAAAAAACTGGAAGCCAAGCTTCGTAAGAATAAGTTTGATTTCGCTGATTTCAAGATGCAACTGGAGCAGATCAAGAAGATGGGCAATATGAAAGATATGCTGAGTATGATACCGGGTATGGGGAGTAAAATAAAAGACCTCGATATCAATGATGACTCCTTCAAAGGCATTGAAGCCATGATCAACTCTATGACTCCTGCCGAAAGAGCTGATCCTGACCTGATCGATGGGAACCGGAAAAAACGCATTGCTAAAGGCAGCGGAAAAGACATACAAGAGGTGAATAATTTTATGAAGCAGTTTGAGCAAATGCGCAGCATGATGAAGAATATGAACAAAATGGGTGCTTTTGGAAAAATGATGCCGGGGATGAAAAAGTAAGATTTCTGACCCATGAGCAGAGAATAATGACAATACTACTTAAAGGGTTATATCTGCAGGTTTTTGCGTTCTGTATTACCTGTCTATTTTCACCTTTGCACTTTCCTTTTCCAGTCTTATATTTGCCGTCCGGTATCTACCGGTCCCGATAGCTATCGGGATATCAATTATTGTTTAACGCTGTTAAATTTCTATTTATGTCAGCAAAAATCCGTCTTCAAAGACACGGGTCGAAAAAAAGACCCTTTTACTTCATCGTAGTTGCCGATTCCCGGGCACCCCGTGATGGCAAATTCATTCAAAAATTAGGTACTTACAATCCCCTGACTGTTCCTGCTACTATTCAGCTGGATCGTCAAAAAGCATTGGAATGGCTGAACAAAGGTGCTACACCAACTGACACCGTTCGCCGTATCCTTAGCTTCAAAGGTGTATTGTATCTTAAGCACTTGCTCCGTGGTGTGGGCCTGGGCTTGTTTGATGATGCAGCGGCGATGGAAAAATTCACCAAGTGGAGTGCCGAGCATGAAGCACAGGTGAAAAAACGCCAGGAAGATGCATACCGCCAGAAAAGAGCCAGACGTGCCGTTCCAGGTCGCAGACCGGAAAGAAGGACTGAAGGTGATAGCGGTAGTGAAGGATAATATCCCATCCTGAAAGTTCGTAATCCCGTCTTGTTTAAAAACCAGGCGGGATTTTTTGTTTACCGGTTTTTAAACAAATTTGCATCCTCAATTATGGCTGAATATTTTAATATCGGAAAAATAGTAGCCGCTCATGGACTGAAAGGTGAACTTATCCTTAAACATGAGCTTGGAAAAAAAACCTCCTTAAAGGGGTTAACAGCCATTTTTATCGAAGAAAAGAAGGGCTCATTTATACCCTGGTTTATTGAAAACACAAAAATAAAAGCACAAGAAGAAATTTATTTACAACTGGAAGGGGTAAATACAAGGGAAGACGCAATGAAGCTCACTCAGAAACAAGTGTGGTTGCCAGAAACTGATTTTAAAAAATTTGCTGCTAAAACAGCCCCGGCAAGTTTATTAGGGTATTCCATAATAAACAATAATGAATCCTTGGGTGAAATTCTTGAATTGATTGAACAGCCACACCAATTACTTTGTCGCCTGGAAATAAGAGGAAAGGAAGTGTTGATACCGCTTCATGAAGGTTCACTGCAAAAAATAAACCACAAGAAAAAAGAAGTGTTTGTCGAGCTGCCTGAAGGATTGCTGGAAATTTATCTTACTTAGGACCTTTAATAAAATCAGCCAGTAATTTCATCCGGTAATAAAGATTGCTAAGCATCAGGGAAACATTGTTTTTTATATTGCTGACAGTATTTTTATTCATCTTCTTAATATTCTTCAGCTCTTCAATCTTTTCATCAATTTTATCTACCAGTTTTTCTGCATCCCAGCCAATATATTTTTTATTTCGCTCATCATGCACATGATAAGGTTCGATACGTCCGGGCTTTAGCTTCCTGAACTTAAAATTCGCCTCTACCCCTTTTTTAATGGATTCATTACTCAGCATATCAATCATGATATCAGCAGACACATTATTCAAAAAAGCATTATGGAAAATATTCAGGTTATTTCTTAATTCACGAATGAATTGCTTTTTGAGTACATCATTTGTTTTTCCCTCCTTATTCAGGAAAGTCAGCAGGTCTTTTAAAGGTCCGATACCGGTTTTCAGCCATTCAAGATTCATATCTCTTTAACTAATTTTGATCAAATGTCAGCAATCAATATACGACATATAGCCCATTTCGATCTGGACTCCTTCTTTGTTTCAGTAGAAATAAGAAACAATCCCGCATTGAGAGGGAAACCGGTGGTGGTAGGAGGATACGAGAGAGGTGTGGTAGCTGCCTGCAGCTATGAAGCCCGGAAATTTGGTATCCATTCTGCCATGCCTATGAAAAAGGCACTCCAGCTTTGTCCCGGCCTCATAGTTACCAATGCCAGCCGGGGTGATTATAGTAAATACTCAAGGTGGGTAACGGATATTATTACTTCAAAAGTACCTCTCTTTGAAAAGGCTTCTATTGATGAATTCTATATTGATCTTACGGGTATGGATAAATTTTTTGGTGTAAGTAAATATGCAAAAGAGTTACGCCAGCATATCATTGACGAAACTGGTCTGCCAATCTCCTGTGGTCTTTCATCAGCTCGTTTCATTAGTAAGATGGCCACGAATGAAGCCAAACCCAACGGCTTTTTAGAAATACCACATGGAAAAGAAATTGAGTTTCTCTGGCCATTGGGTATTGAAAAAATAAATGGTGTGGGCAAGCAGACCGAACAGCACCTGAAAAGCTTTGGCATTTATACTATTGAAGACATCGCCAAAACACCAATTGAACACCTGGAGAAAATAGCAGGTAAATGGGGTGAAGCCCTTTGGCATAAAGCCCACGGCCGTGGCAGTGCAGAAATAACCACTAACTGGGAACAAAAAAGCATGAGCCATGAAAATACGTTTGACTCTGATTACACAAATATTGATTTTCTGCATAAAGAATTGGTAAGACTCACCGAAAAAACAGCCTACTCATTAAGAGAAGATGAAAAAATGACCGGCTGTGTTACCGTTAAAATCCGTTACTCTGATTTTGAAACAACTTCCCGGCAGGAAACCGTTGATTATACTGCATTGGATGATGTACTTATTGCCAAAGTAAAAGATCTGTTCAATAAAACCTGGCAAAAAGGAAGACCTGTCCGCTTATTGGGTGTACGATTCAGCCACATGATTCCTATCACAATGCAGATGAGTTTGTTTGAAAATAATGCGGAGAAACTAAACCTTTATAAAGCCGTCGATGATATTAAAGACCGGTTTGGCAGTAAGCTTTTGACCAAAGCGGTTAATTCCAATTCAAAAAAAGACAATCAGCCTGCAACCAATAAGAGGATTGATAATTCCTGATATACGAATTCAGTTTTATAGCATTTATTTTATACATAAAGTACCGTCATACTAGTGCTACCACTCCGGAGCTGATCCATCTACCGGACAAAATCCGGCTCCATAACATTTATTACATTTTACATAGCTTGTAACGGTACTGGTAGAGGTGTATGTTATTTTTTTGCCCAATGTATAGGTATAGTCGTTAGTGTGTTTAAAGGTACTGGTACTGGTTTTCGCTATAGTGCCACCTCCACTGCATCCATTACATTTATGATAGTCTTTCTTGGCCTCGGCAAACCCATTGCTCTTAGCCACAAACAACTGAACCGGTCTATTTCCATTACGAATGGTAACATCTGCAGTAGTAGAGTAAATTACCCGGGCCTCGCCTTTTTGAATACCCGTAATCTTGTAAAAAATTGTTTCGGTACTCCAATTATTTCTTCCCGTGGAGGTGCTATAGTTCTTAAAAAATATTTTTCCTATGAGATTCCTTTCTTCTTCTTCAGATAATACCACTTCTTTGCTTTCTGCTTTTTCTTTATTGGCCTGCTCCTCTGACTTTTTCTTTCTTGCCTCTTCTTCTAACCTTTCTCTTTCTCTTCTTTTTTTCCAGTCTGCAGATACTAAATCAGACAACTCCGACACCATGTTATATTCATCGTCAAGGGTAAATCGGGCTGCTTGCTCACTCGTCAGGTAGGGATAAGCAAAAAGAAAATATTTTACCAGGCATTCTTTGATTTCCGCTGCAGATGAAATTGCAGATTGTTTCACCTGGGCACCCCGTTTATAATAGTATACAGCTTTAAGCGAATCCCGTTGTATTTTCTTCACAGGATCTCCTTTTTGATACAAGCTTCCGAGTTTAATAGCAGCCTGCGCATTACCATAAGAAAGGGCTCTTTTGTAAAAGCCTATTGCCTTCGTAACATCAGGTTTCACTTCTTTTCCTTCAAAATAAATATCACCCAGTTCCAATAGTGCCTGCGTATTATTATTATTGGCTTCCTTAGCCAGGGAACGAAAAGAAGATTCTGAAATTTTTTGTACCGGCAATTCCTTTTTAACAAACTGGTCTCCCTTTTTAAAAATAAAATAACCATCATTAAAGAAGCCTTGAATAAAATTGCCATACTTAAAATACGTTTCTGATGGCCATAGCGTAGTATCGCTGTAAACATGCCGGTAATACAAAAAACCTTTGCCATCGGGACGGCCATTATCAAAAGAACCAAAATAAAAAAGATTCTCACTGTAATAGTAGATACCCTTGCCGGTGAATCGGGGTGTTTTACGGTTTCCATCTTCACCAAAAATCCAACCGGCATCGCCACCTCCATATCGGGTAAGATCACGGTAAATTTCCACGGGTTGCATTCCTGCTTCTTTCTCCTGTTCGGCATCACCCCATCCTACTTCTATAGAATGCGTTGTACCTGAATTAAAGGTTGAAAAGGCCTGTTGAAACAAATTAATATCCGGCATAAAATCAAAATCCCCGGCTCCATCCCTTGGTTTTCCTTCTTCTGTTTCAGCAGATTTAAAATAAAAACCGGGGCCGGTATTATTCCGGATAAAAAAACCATTGAAAACACTACCATTCTGGAAAGTTGCTACACCATAAACAGGTCGCAGGTATTCATCAACAATGCCGGTAAATTTTGAAAAAATATCGGAGGCAGAATATTCCACTGTTGCATACCGGATCTTATCCCACTGAGTCCAGGCTACCGCCTTTTTATAATTATACATCTTAGCCTTACCTGTCAACTGCACTTCGCCATTACTATAAAAAGTCTTTTCATATTTATCAAATACCCCAATTTTCAGATCGGCAGTGGAAGTATCAATACGTCTCCCTGTATTTTCCGACTGGTAATCCTCTGAGCTATGATTTCGTTTGAGCGGAAAATAAGTGGTGGTTTGTTGACCTTCACATACAAGGCCACTGTCTTTGAAAACACCATTTGTGATATAATAAATCAGGTTTACATTTTGCAGATATTCAGCTGAATAACCTGTGCCGCCAAATCCCGAAACATAAACCGAAATCCAGGTGCCTTTGCCATCAATACAGTTACCCTCAGCACAACCCGAAAACAAATGATTTGTATAAGCCTTTATCATATCTTTTTTGACTGTTCTGGGGATGGGGTAAAAGTCAGACAGACTGGGGGTTTGTTGTGCCTGAAGGGTTCCGGTTATTACTATAGTCAATAACAGATAAAGGAATAGACGCATCTGCAAAAATTTAATGTTAAATGTAGATATTATGCCATTATACCAAATCAGTGTCAGACGGTATTTCTATCAGCTTTTGGACAGGTAAAACCGCTTATCTTCGTCGTCCAAAATCAATAATTATATGTCACAAGTTTGGAAAGAATACCAGGAAAAAAACAAAGACCGTTTTCTGAATGAAATGCTGGACCTGCTCCGGATACCGTCTATAAGTGCAAAAAGTGAACACAAAGCCGATATGCAGAAATGTGCTGAGGCAGTTAAGAAAAGCTTGCTGGAAGCCGGTTGCGATAAAGCAGAAGTAATGGCTACCGATGGGCACCCCGCTGTGTACGGCGAAAAACTGATTGACCCTTCAAAACCGACCGTGCTTGTTTACGGGCACTATGACGTACAACCACCAGAACCGTTAGAGCTCTGGACCAACCCTCCCTTTGAACCAACTATTGTTGATGGAAAAATCTTTGCAAGGGGTTCTGCTGATGATAAAGGACAGTTTTATATGCATGTAAAGGCCCTTGAAATTCTTACAAAGACTAACAGTATGACCACCAACATCAAATTCCTGATTGAAGGTGAAGAAGAAGTTGGTTCTCCCAATCTTGGAAAATTTGTGGCGGCACATAAAGACTTGCTGAAAGCAGATGTGATCCTGATCAGCGACAGTTCTATGCTTAGTATGAAAAATCCTTCGCTTGATACCGGCGTAAGGGGTTTAAGTTACATTGAAGTAGAAGTTACTGCTGCTAACCGTGACCTGCACAGTGGTACGTATGGCGGCGCAGTTGCAAACCCGATCACTATTCTGGCCAAAATGATTGCCTCCTGCCATGATAAGAACAATCATATCACAATTCCCGGATTTTATGATGATGTTGTGAAGGCGGGAAAGAAAGAAAGGGATTTAATTAACAAGGCCCCTTACAGTGAAAGGGAGTATAAGAAAGATCTTGGGGTAAAAGAGCTGTGGGGTGAGAAAGGCTATACCACTTATGAAAGAACCGGAATCCGCCCAACTATTGAAGTAAACGGAATATGGGGAGGCTATATGGGAGAAGGCGCCAAAACTGTTTTACCCTCAAAAGCTACTGCAAAGATCTCAGCCAGGCTGGTACCCAACCAGTCATCCAAAAAAATTACAAAACTGCTGCTTAAATATTTTCAGTCGATTGCTCCGAAATCAGTTACGGTAAAAGCATTTGAACACCATGGTGGTGAACCCTATATGACACCCATTGACAGCAAAGGATATTTAGCTGCAGAAAAAGCGGTGAAAACAACTTTTGGCAAACAACCGATACCTGTTCGTGGTGGCGGCAGTATTCCTATCTGTTCTATTCTTGAAAGGGAATTAGGCATCAAAATCATCTTCATGGGCTTCGGACTTGACAACGACAACCTGCATAGCCCGAATGAAAAATATAACATTGAGAACTATTACAAGGGCATAGAAACGATACCGTATTTCCATAAATTTTTTGCGGAGATGTAGAATTTTTTATACCCCTTCAAAAAAAGACTATAAATCAGGACAGTTTAAACCTCACTACTTATCAGTGAGGTTTAATATTTTTACAAAATGCTGGGACATGGTTTTATACGTACATTTATCCTCGGCGCAATAACAATGTTTGCCAGTCTTTTTGCCTTTTCACAACAAAGGGACACAATATATTTCAATACAAACTGGGAGATAACTGAAAAACCTCTTGCTTCTTACTACAGGACAGGCAGGTATGTTCTGGACTTTGACTGGTATTATGAGGGTGTTATTTCTGACTATTACAAAAATGACTCACTTCAAATGAAAGGCTTATATTCTTCCAACGGCAGGAGGAATGGCACTTTCTCTTTTTACTATGACAATGGAAAATTAAAAACCCGGGGCAATTACATCAATAATCACAAAGCAGGTATGTGGGAGTACTTCTATCCCGATGGCCGGCTTAAGATGAGGGTTGAGTATGCCGGAAACGATCAACTCTTTACTGTGTATGATTTCATTGATTCAACCGGAAAAGTGTTGGCAAAAGATGGTACCGGTTCTTTTGAAATGTGGGTGCATGTCTCCGTTGCATTCGGGCCTTGCCGGTTAACTGGCTCTTTTAAGAACGGCACCAGATCAGGCACCTGGGAGTATTATACATACAGTCCCGTAAAAAAGGCAGAGTCAGTGGTGCTTCGGGAAAGATATGAAGATGGGGTTTTTAAAAAAGGTACCATAATCAATATTTTCTCAGGCGCACATGATTCATTCAAACAGGATGTGGATTTGACACGGCTAATTGAATATGAAAAATTCAAGGCAACAGAGTTGTTCGCCAAAGACAAGACAATATTCCAGGCTAAAAACAGCAATGATGATCTTGAAGATTACCTGTTGAGGAAACAGGCGCCTGCATTTGATGTCGAGAGCGGGGATTTTGAAGAATCATTTACCGGAATGATCAGGGTACTGAACAGGAGATCTATAACCAGGTTTTTTAATGACCCCGACAAAATATACAAAGGTGAAATTGAGCTGAACGTGTCGGACTCCGGCGATATTGAAGAAATAAAGATTACAGGCAATCTGTCTGAAAAAGAGCATGACCAAATGATGTTTTTTTTGAAAAAATTCAAAAATATTCATGAATTATCAGTGGAAAATGTGTCAATCGATGCATATCATAAGATATATTTCTATACCATCATCTTTGCTGAATTCATTCCCAACAGGGATTTGTATAATTATCCTGAGTCGCAGTTTGTATTCGCAGTATTGCCGTATGATAAATTACGGGAGGCTATGAAAGATGCCATAAAACCAAAAAAGAAAAAACAGAAAAAGAGTGAAAATGGGAAGTGAAAAACTCCGCCTCGACAAATATCTCTGGTCAATCCGTCTTTTCAAAACAAGAACATTGGCCGCAGCAGCATGCGACAGCGGCAAAGTAAAGTTTGATGGTTCCCAGGCCAAAGCTTCAAAAAATGTAAGTATCGGAGATGAATACGAGGTAAAAACAGAAGCTAAACGCTGGCGGATAAAAGTAACCGGGTTATTAGAAAAAAGGGTGGCCGCTGCTGAAGCTGTTAAGCATTATATAGACATTACTCCTGAAGAAGAAATACAACGGCTGCAATACCAGGCTGCGAGTTTCCATACAGGCAAAAGGCCAAGCAAGATCGGTCGGCCAACCAAGAAGGAAAGAAGGGATCTGGACGAATTTTTGGAAGAGTAAAATATGCTATGCAATTGCCGAAATGCTTTTAATAAAATCGGGATTCTTTTCATCGAGCAAATCACCGATCGTTTTTGCAGAAAACTCAGCCAGCATATCATCCCGTAGTCTCAGCATCTGGAAATGCAGCGGGCATGGATTTTTGCTGTTACACTTTCTTAAACTTAGTACACAGGTATTGAATTGCTCTATCCCGTCTGTGATCTTTACCAGGTGTATGATCCTGGTCTTAAGTGTCTGATCATTTTTGAAAAATCCCCCATAAGGACCCTTGGTAGAAGAGAGAATATCTTCCTTAACCATCGTCTTCATGATCTTAGCTAAAAAATGCCGGGGAACACTCAGCTTTTCAGCTATCTCATCCAACTGTACTTTTCGCCCCTCCTTATCTACAAGGGCTACGTAAAGCACTCCCCTGAGGGCATAACCGAATGATTTTGAAAGGAACATAATTAGCCGATATAAACGACAAAAATACCAGCAGGTATTTTTTGAATGGGTGACAAATATCACAATAGCTGATGATGAATGTCAGATTGCCCGGAAAAGGACCAAAATACATTTGCCGGATAAAAGACACAAGCATCTTTTTTAATTTAAATTTGAGAGGCCATTATCCTCTTCTTATTCATTAAAATCTTCCAACATGAAACGCAACAACATTGTTAGACTCACTTTATTATCGGTTAGTTTCCTCTTTTTTTCCTGCAACGAGGGAGTAAAAGAAGAACCAAAACCTGTCGATATCCAGGAACTCACTAAAGACAAACCAGAAACACACGGCACTGAAGTGAAAGAAGGTGATATCACTTTAAGTACCCCTTTAGACCAGGCCATGGTTACAGCAGGTAAAGCAACTTATGAACTAAAATGCCAGAGCTGTCACAAGCTCACGGAAGAAAAACTGGTAGGACCCGGCTGGAAAGATGTAACCAAAAAAAGGAAACCGGTATGGATCATGAATATGATAACCAACGTTGACATGATGCTTGAAACTGATCCTGAAGCACAAAAACTACTGGAACTATGTCTTGTCCGTATGCCGAATCAAAATATCAATACCGATGAAGCCCGAAAAGTAATTGAGTTCATGCGGAGCAATGACGGTGAAAAATAAGCCTCTTTGAAACAAAGCCAGCAAGTGAACCCCGTTTTTTAACTGCTAAATATTATATATGAAACACTCTTTCTCCAAATCGCTTCTTGCCATATCATTGCTGGTAGCTGGTTTTGTGTGGCTACAGGGTTGTAAACCCAAAGGCACACAGTCTGCTGTTAGCGGAGATGCGGCTGCAAAAGCATATGTAGCCCCTGGTAAATATGATGAGTTCTACAATTTTGTTTCCGGTGGTTTTAGCGGACAAATGTCTGTTTATGGTTTGCCTTCCGGTCGTTTATTCCGTGTGATTCCTGTGTTTTCCGTTGATCCTGAAAAAGGATGGGGTTACAGCGAAGAAACCAAACCAATGCTGAATACTTCGCATGGGTTTGTTCCCTGGGATGACCTGCACCATATTGCACTATCAGTTACCAAAAGTGAGCATGATGGCCGCTGGGCATTCGGTAATGCGAACAATACACCCCGTATTGCCCGCATTGATCTGAAAACTTTCCGTACTGCTGAAATTATAGAAATTCCCAACAGTGCAGGTAACCACTCTTCCCCTTTCATCACTGAAAATTCAGAGTATGTAGTGGCCGGTACAAGATTTAGCGTACCCATTGGCAACAAACTGGATGTTCCTATCAACACCTACAAAGAAAACTTCAAAGGCACCGTTAGTTTTATTGGTGTTGACAAAACATCAGGAGAAATGAATGTTGCTTTCCAGATATTAACTCCCGGAATCAACTTCGATCTTGCCCGTGCGGGTAAAGGGAAATCAGCCGGTTGGTTCTTTTTTAGCTGCTATAATTCTGAAAAAGCCAACACATTGCTGGAAGTAAACGCCTCGCAAAAAGACAAAGATTTTATCATGGCTGTGAACTGGAAAAAAGCGGAGGAATATGCGAAAGCCGGTAAAGGAGTAAAAAAGGCTGTTCGCTATGCTCATAATAAATATGATGATAACACACATAGTGCTACTTCTACTATCATGAATGAAGTACTGGTTCTTGATCCCAAAGATTGTCCTGACATGATTTACTTTATGCCATGTCCGAAATCACCACACGGATGTGATACAGATCCAACAGGCGAATACATTGTCGGCAGTGGAAAACTGGCAGCAGTGATCCCTGTTTTCTCTTTCACCAAGATACAGGATGCAATTGCTAAAAAGAATTATGATGGTGAATATGATGGCATCCCTGTATTGAAATATGAGGCTGTTTTACATGGTGAGGTATCAAAACCTGGTCTTGGCCCTTTACACACCGAATTTGATGGTAATGGGAATGCCTATACTTCTTTCTTTGTATCATCCGAAATCGTAAAATGGAGTGTAAAAGATCTGAAAGTACTTGACCGTGTACCAACTTATTATTCAATTGGACACTTATCAGTACCGGGTGGTCCGACTAAAAAGCCCTGGGGCAAATATGTTATCGCTTATAATAAGATTACTAAAGACCGTTATCTCCCTACCGGACCTGAACTGACACAAAGTGCCCAGCTCTATGATATCAGTGGAGATAAAATGAAATTGATTCTTGACTTCCCCACTATCGGTGAACCACACTATGCAGAAGCTATCCCTGCTGAAATGATTATGAAAAACAGCCGGAAAATATTCAAGCTGGAAGAAAATAAACACCCTTATATAGCAATGGGCGAAGGCAAAACAAAAGTGGAACGAAAAGGTAATGAAGTGCATGTTTATATGACTGCTATCCGTTCTCACATCACACCCGATAATATTGAAGGTGTTAAACTTGGAGAAACCGTTTATTTTCATGTAACCAACCTGGAACAGGACTGGGATGTGCCACACGGATTTGCAGTAAAAGGAATCAGTAATGCAGAATTGCTCATCATGCCGGGTGAAACACAAACATTAAAATGGACACCTGAAAAAGCAGGCGTCTATCCAATGTATTGTACCGATTTCTGCTCTGCATTGCACCAGGAAATGCAGGGATATATCAGAATCAGCCCTGCCGGTTCAAATGTGCCATTATTATTCAGTACCGGCACTAATTTACCAGCAGTTACAGCTCCTGCGGCAACTGAAAAACCTGCAACCAAATAAAATAAGTATAGCAGCGCTGTAATCAACGCTGCTATATATAAATTTTCATACAAAAAATAAACGTTATGAAAAAGATATTCAACCTGATATTCTTTGCAACTGCACTCTTTATGATTAGTTGCGGCAATAATAAAACATCAGAAGCAGGCACCTCCACTGATGCCGCGGTGCCGGCCGGCGGGCAGGAAAATGTAAAGGATGATGTATCAACTCCTGATGTAGTTAAAGTGGCCGTAGGTTCAAAAGACCATACCACACTCGTTGCGGCCTTAAAACAGGCAGAGCTTGTTACCTCACTGGCTAACGCTGGTCCATTCACTGTGTTTGCACCAACTAATGCGGCTTTTGACAAGCTGCCTGCCGGTACGGTAGATGGATTAATGAAAGATGATAAAAAAGCAGACCTGCAGAATATTCTGCAATATCATGTGACCACCTCTGCTTTGGATGTAAAATTTTTAACTGATGGCATGACGCTGGGAATGGTAAATGGAGATAATGCTACTATAAGTATAAAAGATGGAAAAACAATACTGAATGGCAGTGCAACAATTATCGCCTCTGTTCGTGCCTCAAACGGATGGGTGCATGTTATTGATGCAGTATTACTTCCCCCGGCAAAGAAATAATTGAATGGTGTTGCGTTTTTTCATTGTACACTTTCACATACTTCCGGGGGGCAATACCCCGGGAGTTTTTTAAGAAATCAATATGAACAACAAACTCAGTGTAACATCCAGGATATTAGTCGCTTTTGCTTCCGGTGCTTTGATCGCAGCATTCTTCCTGCCCGTATGGCGTATTGATCTATTTGCGCCACAATATCCTGAAGGACTAATGATGAATATCTGGATAAATGGATTATCAGGCGATGTAGAGATCATTAATGGTTTGAACCACTATATCGGTATGAAGCATATCAGTGTCGATATGTTCCCCGAATTTAAATTCCTACCCTACGTAGTGGGTTTCTTTATGTTGCTCGGTATGCTTGTAGCTGTTACTGGCAACAGGAAATTTTTACTTTTTTATCTTATTCTCACAGCTATTGGTGGTGCACTTGCTATGTACGATTTTTATCAGTGGGGATACGACTATGGTCACAATCTTGATCCCAGTGCAGCTATACAGGTACCCGGCCTTTCCTATCAGCCTCCATTATTTGGTCACAAAAGATTATTGAACTTTGACGCCTACTCATTTCCGGATGTGGGAGGTTGGGTAGTAATCGGTGCGGCTGTTCTTGCTTTTGGAGTCTGGTTTGCTGAATGGTATCATCAACGTAAAAAAAATAAAAAATGAAATTTCCGGTAATTATATCACTGGCGATTCTGGCACCGGCCCTTTTTTCCTGTTCTGCACAGCCTGAACCATTTAAATATGGAAAAGATCTTTGTCACACCTGTAAAATGAGCATAATAGATCCAAAATTTGGCTGTCAGCTAATTACAAATAAGGGGAAAATTTTCAAATTTGATGATGTCATTTGTATGTCACTGTTTATCAAATCAGGTTCAGTCGAAGAGAGAGATGTAAAACAGCAGGTTGTTATTAATTTTGAAAAGGAAAATGACTTCCTTGATGTCAATAAAACATTCTTTGTTGTTGCTCCCGGGATAAAGAGTCCTATGGGCAGTCATGCAGCCGCATTTGCCAATAAAGAAGCTGCCGAAAAATTTAACACTGGTAAAACCGGTACAATACTTACATGGAAAGAATTACTGCTGAAACTTGACTAATAAATGAAGTATTTTTTTACCATAGTATTCTCTTTTCTCCTCCTTATTTCCTTTGGCAATACGATAATTGTCGGCCCTGCGCAGCCGATTCGTTCTCTAAAAAAAGCGATAGAGGCAGCAAGGGATAAAGACACTATCCTTATACTATCGGGGATATATAAAGAAGGAAGCATTATAGTTACCAAATCACTGACTTTAATAGGAGAAAAAAATACAGTGCTCGATGGTGAAAAAAAATATGAAATACTTCTTATCAGCGGAAACAATGTAGTGGTAAAGGGAATTCAGTTCCGAAATTCCGGCTACTCTGCCATGAATGACTTTGCATCAATCAAACTGGTTGACTGCAACAATGTGACACTGGAAAATAATACGGTTATCCACTCCTATTTTGCAATTCACATTTCCAACACTACTAATGCCATTATCCGTGGCAATAAGATCACCGGAATCCCAACATCAGAACAACTGACAGGCAATGGCATTCATCTTTGGAAATCTAATAATGCCGTGATTGAAAACAACCACATACAAGGTCACAGAGATGGAATCTACTTTGAGTTTGTGACGCAATCACAAATCAGAAATAACCTGAGTGAAAAAAATATCCGCTATGGCCTACACTTCATGTTTTCCAATGACGATAATTACCTGCATAATACTTTCAGAAATAACGGGGCCGGGGTGGCTGTAATGTACTCCAAAAGGGTACGAATGGAAAAAAATCATTTCGAGGAAAATTGGGGGGCTTCAGCCTATGGAATTCTATTGAAAGATATTACCGACAGCCATATTCTTCTGAACACTTTTCATAAAAACACAGTTGGTGTATACATGGAGGGCAGCAGTCGTATTGAGATACAAAAAAACAGTTTCAAGAATAACGGATGGGCCATAAAAGTACAGGCCAGCTGCGATGACAATATATTTCACCATAACAATTTTACCGGGAACAGTTTTGATGTAGGTACCAACGGTACTATGGTACTGAACAAATTCTATAATAATTATTGGGATAAATATGACGGTTATGATATCAACAAAGATGGCATTGGTGATATTTCATACCATCCTGTCAGCATGTATTCTATGATAATTGAGCAAAACCCAACTACACTCATGCTGTTTAGAAGTTTTATGGTATCGCTGCTGGACAAAGCAGAAAAAGCTATTCCAAGCCTTACACCGGAGAATCTTTTTGATGACAAACCAATGATGAAAATGCTGAAATTATGATCCGTATCGAACATATCAATAAAAAATTCAGGAGGCTGCAGGCACTTGATGATATATCCGCCAATTTTGACAAAGGGCAGGTAATATCATTGATCGGGCCAAACGGGTCAGGTAAAACAACGCTGATAAAATCGATTCTGGGTATGGTAAAACCTGACGGTGGAAAAATATTCGTCAAAGATCAGCCGGTAAACGGAGACCCGGCTTACCGGAAAGATATTGGTTATATGCCCCAGATAGGCCGCTACCCCGATAATATGAAAGTCGGGCAATTATTTGAAATGATGAAAAAGATCAGAAATGTAACTGAAAAAGAAATCGATAATAACCTCGTTTTACAATTCAATATCCCTGCTATTTACGAAAAACCGATGCGTACATTGAGCGGTGGTACCCGGCAAAAAGTCAGTGCTGCTCTCGCTTTTCTTTTCAACCCAGCTATTCTTATTCTTGACGAGCCCACTGCCGGCCTCGACCCTCTTTCTTCAGAAATATTGAAAGACAAGATCATCAGTGAAAAGAAAAAGAATAAACTGATCCTTATCACATCACATGTACTCAGCGACCTGGAAGAATTAACCACTCATATCATGTACCTGCAGGAAGGAAAAATGCAGTTCTTAAAAGATCTTGGAACATTACAGGAAGAAACAGGTGAGATAAAACTCAGTAAAGCCATTGCAAAAGTGATGAGAGGATATGAAACTGACAATAAATGGATCGACCAGATATTTCTGGCGGAGAAGAAAGATGAAAGAATCTATTAAATCGAATCAAAATGCTTAAGCTATCCAGGTACGTTTTATATGATATACTCAGGAATAAGATAGTTATTGCTTATACCCTGTTTCTTTTCATTGTTTCTTTCAGCATGTTCCGGATGGAAGAAAACAGCAGCAAGGCTATACTTAGCCTGCTAAATATTGTACTGATAGTTTTGCCATTGATCAGCCTCATATTTACTACTATCCATTATTACAATTCATATGAATTCATCGAGCTGATGCTTTCACAACCATTGAGCCGGACAAGGATTTTGTTAAGTGAGTTTGGAGGAGTATGTATTTCCCTTCTCAGCGCATTCTGGATCGGAGTGGGTGTTCCGGTTTTACTATTTTCTGCTGATGACACAGGTTTTGCTTTATTATTTACTGGTACTGCGCTTACTATTGTGTTCACCAGCATTGCATTCCTGGCTTCAGTCAGGTCAAAAGACAAGGCAAGAGGAATTGGCTTTGCACTTCTACTTTGGTTTTATTTCGCCCTTATCTATGACGGGCTGGTGCTACTGATCCTGTTTGCCTTTAGCGATTATCCCATGGAAAAGTTCACTTTATTGCTTTCTGCCCTTAATCCGATCGACCTGGGCCGCATTTTCATTATGCTCAAGATGGATATCAGCGCTTTGATGGGCTACACAGGTGCGTTATATAAAGATTTCTTTGGCAGTGGAAAGGGTGTGCTCTTTACTACTGTAATCATGTTGTTATGGGCGGCTATTCCGCTATGGCTGGCTGTCAAAAGCTTCAGAAAAAAAGATATGTAAACAACTATTTAATTCTAAATACTTTATCATGAATGAACTAATGAACAAAAGCCTGGCACAAATAGTTACAGGTAATCACCGGTCAGCAGCCGTATTTGAAAAATATCACCTTGATTTTTGCTGCAAAGGAAAACGTTCACTCAAGCAAGCCTGTGATGAACAGAATATTTCAGTAGAAGAATTACTGCCCGAACTGGAAAAGGTCTCCGCTGCTTCCGGTATTACATCCGGATACCCCTTTGATAAATTAACCCAGGCTCAATTGATCGATTATATTGTATCTACTCACCATGCTTATATAAAAAATGAGCTGCCTCAGCTACTGACTTATGCTGAAAAAGTAGCCTCAAAACATGGAGAACGTCATCCTGAGCTTTTTAAAATATTTGAACTGGTGGCAGCAATAAAAGAGGAAATGGAACTGCATATGAAAAAAGAAGAACAGGTACTTTTTCCCCGCATTCAGGAAATTGAAACTATAACTGCACAACAAAAAGAGAATCCCCAATTGAATATCAATTACCTGCAGGCTCCAATCAGTATTATGGAACAGGAACATGATCATGCCGGAGCTTTAACAGCCGAAATAAGGAAATTGACAACTAATTACATTCCGCCGCAGGATGCCTGCACAACCTATAAATTGTTGTTCGCATCATTACAGGCATTTGAAACGGACCTGCACCAGCATGTACACCTGGAAAATAACCTGCTGTTTCCAAAAGCTATTGGAATGTTCGACAGAATGAACAAACCATCGCTCAATTAGCATTCCAATTCCTGAATGTACGGCAGCCGTGTTCTCCGGAGCATGGCTGCTCTATTTTAACTGATAAAAATCATAGAATAAATGCACTAATGTCATTGTTTTCCCCGTATACGACAGTTGAACTTAGTAGAGCAAACAATATTGTTCACTTTTAAAATACAGTATATGGAAACCAAAGCACTTGACAAACCGAGGACTTCCTGGCCTACTATGTTTGATACAGGCTGGATGGATAAGTTTTTCAATGCTCCATTAGTAGACGAGTTTTTCAATTTCGGTAAAGTAATGAATGTCCCGGCTGTTAACGTAAGTGAAACAGATAAGGAATTCAAACTGAACATCGCTGCTCCAGGTCTCGAGAAAAAAGATTTCAAAGTAGAAGCTATCGATGACATGCTGACTATCAGCGCTGAGCATGAAAGAGAAGAGAAAGAAGAGAAAAACGGACGTTTTAACCGCCGTGAATACAATTACAGCAGCTGGACCCGGAGTTTTACCCTTCCTGAAAACTGCGATGCAGGCAAGATTGATGCAGAATACAAAAATGGGGAATTGAAAATTGCTATTCCAAAGCTGGAAGTAAAAGAACCCAAAAAAGTAAAAAACATTTCTGTGAACTAACAGGATGGCCCGGAAGGGCGGCCCCCGCCAGTAGCTGAAAGGCGGGGGCTTATTTTTTCATAGCAAAAAACACAATCATGACAGCAATTGCCGGGGTCATTTCATCTGCCATCAACATTGATGAGAATACCACAGAATATGTGGTCTATGTAGCTGTCCCTGGTATGCAAAGAGGAGACTTTAGTATTACAATAGGGCAGGGAGTACTGACTATTACAGCCGTTAAGAGTAAGGATTCACTGCATTGTTTCGGAGCACTCAAAAAAGAAGAAAAATCTATTCAGTGGACGGAAACCATTGAACTGCCGGGGGATGCGGATACTGTAATGACAGCTGCTAATTACAGGAACGGAGAATTACAGATACACATTCCCAAAGGAGAAAAAGAGGAAAATAATGAGCCTACAGAGGTTTTTGTGTATTAAATCATTAATGCCGGATCAGTAAAGCAGGTGTTTCAGTTTCTCAATATTACTGATGCTGATCTTACCGTCTTTTATCTCAATAAGTTTCTCCGATTTAAAATCACTAAGTGTACGAATCAATGACTCAGTAGCCGTGCCTACATAATGGGCAATATCTTCCCGTGAGATTTCTATTGGCTTGTTCTCTCCGGCTGCATTAAACTTACCATGTATATCCACCAGTGCTTTGGCCACCCTTTTACGCAACGAACTATAGGCCAGGCTCAATAGTCGTTCTTCCTTTTCTTTTACATTCTGGGTGATAATCCGGATAAACTTGGAGGCAACAGTTATATTGCCTTCTATCATTTGCTGGAAATCTTCCCTTGGCACCTGCACTATCTCAGTATCTTCCAAAGCCACGGCAGAGTCGTCATAATTTTTCTCTTCGATCAATGCAGGATAACCCACAAAATCACCATCGCTATAGAGATCAGTGATATATTCCTTACCATCCTCATGAGTCTTAAACCCTTTTACTTTTCCTTTTACAACGTAGTAAAGAAATCTCGGCCTCTTTCCTTCCGCATAGATAACCTGCTTCTTCGTATAAATCTCTGAATTATAATTATCCGGGTTGAACTGCAGCATGCCGTTTTCCCGCAGGTCGTTTGCCAGTTCACTCAGGCCTTTACCACTGGGATCGTACTTCTTTTGCAGTATATCATACTTCTTTAGCCTTGATTCAATGGCATTCATCAACTCTATTTCCTCAAAAGGCTTGGTCACATAATCATCAGCTCCCATCTCCATTCCCTTACGCAGATCACTTCTTTCTGCTTTGGCTGTTAAAAAAATCAACGGAATGTTTTCTGTTTCAGGATTTTTGCGCAGCAGGTGAAGTACGCCATAACCATCTAACTCCGGCATCATTATATCACAAACGATCAGGTCCGGTTTGGCTGTTAATGCAGCCTCCACTCCTTTTTTTCCATTTTCAGCAGTTACTGTTTTGTAACCGCCTAAAGAAAGTATTTCTGCAGTATTTTCCCTGATATCTTCGTTATCATCAATAATAAGGATAGTTCTTTGTGACATAGTGCAGCTTTTAGTTAAACAGTAGTGCAAAATAGGTAAAACCATCGTTTGATAAAAATCAGTTTGATGAGTGAACTTGCTCAGCCACCTCCCGGGAGCTCCCGGCTACTTTAGCAACTTCATATTTTCCGGAAAATGGCTTCACCAGTAATTACTGATAAGGAACTTTTTTGCTATCACTGCGGCGAGACCTGCCCGAATGATAAAATTCACTCGGAAGAAAAGATTTTTTGCTGCGAAGGATGCAAAATGGTATACCAGATCCTGAACCAGAGTGATCTTTGTGATTATTACAGTCTAAATGAAAATCCTGGTCTTAACCAGCGCATCAAAGTCAGAAAAGACAAATTTGCTTTCCTGGACGATGAAAAGATACAGTTACAACTTGTAAGTTTCCGGGATGAGAAACAAATGCATATCACCTTCTACCTTCCGCAGATGCACTGCAGTTCCTGTTTATATTTATTGGAAAACCTGTACCGCCTGGACAGAGGAGTTGTTTCGAGCAAGGTCAATTTTACAAGGAAAGAAGTTGATATAATTTTCCTGACTGGCAAAACAAGCCTGCGAAAAATTGCCGAAACCCTGACCAGTATTGGCTATGAGCCCTATATCAGTCTGAATGACCTGAAAGAAAAAAGGCCGGCCATTGACAAAAGCATGGTGTACCAGATTGGCGTGGCCGGATTCGCCTTTGGCAATATTATGCTGATGAGTTTTCCGGAATACCTGGGCATTGATGCCAGTGAAAAAGTCTTATTGAATGTTTTCCGTTGGGCTAATTTTTTCCTCGCCATCCCGGTTTTATTGTATTCAGCCCTCCCATTTTACCAATCCTCCTGGAAAAGCCTTAAACACAAATTCCTGAACATTGACGCCCCAATCGCACTGGCGATCATCATTACTTTTATCCGGAGTGCCTATGAGGTAATCAGTGGCACCGGAGGTGGTTACTTTGATTCTATGACCGGTATTGTGTTCTTTATGCTGGCTGGTCGCATATTACAGGATAAAACGCAGCGACAATTATCTTTTGAAAGAGACTATACTTCTTACTTCCCTATTGCCGTTTCCGTGGTTAAAGAGGATAAAGAGGTTCCAACAGCCCTGCCTGATCTCAAGACCGGAGACACACTTCTTATTCACCATGAAGAACTAATTCCCGCAGATGGAATACTTACCAAAGGAAAGGCCTTTATCGATTATAGCTTTGTGACAGGTGAATCCCTGCCGGTGTTAAAAGAGATGGGAGAAATAGTATATGCGGGAGGCAAACAAACAGAAGGCAATATTGAAATTCTGGTAGTGAAAGAAGTAACCCAAAGCTATTTAACTAAACTCTGGAACAGGGATGAGTTTAAAAATACTGCTGAAAACAAAAATGTATCCTTTGTTCATTTGTTAAGCCGCTATTTCACCTATATCATCCTGGCCATTGCCGCTGCTACCGCTGTTTACTGGCAGCTAAATGATCCGGCAAAAATGTGGCCAGCTGTGACCGCCATTTTTATTATTGCCTGTCCTTGTGCTTTGTTCCTTTCAAACACATTCACAAACGGCAATATCCTGAGAATACTAAGCCGGAATCATTTCTACCTGCGAAATGCAGAAACCATAGAGGATATGGCCAGGGCTACGCATATTGTATTTGATAAAACCGGTACCCTCACTTCAACCCAGCAACAGGATATTGTGTACGAGGGCAAATCCATTTCTACTTACCAGTTGCAACAAGTGGCTGCATTGGCCGAAAGTTCTAACCATCCCTTAAGCAAAGCCCTTGTCAAACACCTGGGTCGGGCAAAAGGAATTATTGTTGACAATTTTAAAGAAACCACCGGGCAGGGTATTGAGGGAGTAGCAGGTAATGACCGGGTGAAACTGGGCTCTTATCATTTTGTTACTGGCAAAACAGCAACCCAACCCGGTACAGCTGTTTTTGTAAGTTTTAATAACGATATTTTTGGATACTTCCTTTTCAGCAATCACTACCGTGAAGCTATTCCTTCACTAATCAAAGAATTAAAGAAGGAGTATCATTTATCGGTTCTTTCAGGAGATAACACGGCTGAAAAAGAGACGCTTCAAAAATTATTGGGCAAGAAGGCTACACTATTATTTCATCAAAAACCAGAGGATAAGCTGCAATATATCAAGTACCTGCAGCAACAGGGTGAAAAGGTCATGATGATCGGAGATGGTCTCAATGATGCGGGAGCATTGAAACAAAGTGATGTAGGTATTGCAGTAGCAGAGCAAACAAACAATTTCACTCCTTCCAGCGACGCCATTATTGAGGCAAAACAACTTTCCAAATTGACCCGGTTTATCAGCCTGTGCCGGGCTAACCGGAATATTGTGATTGCCAGTTTCGTATTGTCAATCGTTTATAATGTTATCGGTTTATTTTTTGCAGTGCAAGGCACTTTATCACCTCTTATTGCGGCTATACTTATGCCCAGCAGTTCGCTGAGTATTTTGTTGCTCACCTTCGGCAGTAGTACCCTGATTGCCAAGCAGATGAAACTCTAAAACCATCGCATTGTTCATCATTCGGTTAGTTCCTGATAAAAATCAGCTAACCTCTTGATACTGGTTACCCTTTACCGCAAAGCCGAAAAATACTTTTACCCCTAATATTATCTAAAAAAATATGAGTGTAATAATCATACTCCTGATAGCCAGTATCTCTATTGCAGGTCTTTTTCTTTTTGCCTTCTTATGGGGGGTTAAATCAGGGCAGTTTGAAGATGATTACTCTCCTTCTTCCCGCATCTTGTTTGATGACAAACCTTCTTCTGAAACCAAAACCGTATAACTCAATAAAACAACCCAGTTTATGCAAGTAGAAAAATTCTATTATGACAACAAGATTGTAAAGGCCTTTGGTATTGCCACCATCGTGTTTGGGATAGTGGGTATGCTGGCAGGTTTATGGGCTGCTATCCAGATTTATTATCCGGCTATCAGTCTAAACCTCGCTCCTACAACGTTTGGCCGCCTCCGCCCTTTACACACCAATGCAATCATTTTTGCCTTTGTAGGTAATTCGATCTTCACTGGTGTTTATTATTCTCTGCAGCGCCTTTGTAAAACAAGAATGTTCAGCGACAGGTTAAGCTGGATTCATTTCTGGGGATGGCAAGGCATTATTGCTGCTGCTGCTATTACCCTGTTGATGGGGTTTACTACCAGTAAGGAGTATGCAGAACTGGAATGGCCTATTGACATTGCCATTACCATTGTTTGGGTAATCTTCGGTATCAATATGTTTGGTACCATTATTAAAAGAAGGGAAAGGCATTTGTATGTAGCGATTTGGTTTTATATAGCTACCTGGGTAACCGTTGCCATGCTGCATATTGTAAACTCCATAGCTATCCCGGTATCATTTATGAAAAGCTATAGTTGGTATGCAGGTGTACAGGATGCACTGGTACAATGGTGGTATGGTCACAATGCTGTGGCATTTTTCCTAACAACACCAATCTTGGGTTTAATGTATTACTTCCTGCCTAAAGCTGCGAACCGGCCTGTTTATTCTTATCGTCTTTCTATTATCCACTTCTGGGCATTGATATTTATATATATCTGGGCGGGCCCTCACCACCTGTTATACTCTGCTTTGCCCGACTGGGCACAATCACTAGGAGTTGTTTTTTCTATAATGCTAATTGCTCCAAGCTGGGGCGGTATGCTGAATGGTTTGTTTACCCTTCGTGGTGCCTGGGATAAAGTACGAGAAGATCCGGTTTTAAAGTTCATGGTGGTAGCTATTACCTGTTATGGTATGAGCACATTCGAAGGACCGATGCTCAGTCTGAAGAGTATTAATGCTATTTCTCACTTCACCGACTGGACCATAGCCCACGTACATATAGGCGGATTGGGATGGAATGGCTTCCTTGCTTTTGCAATACTTTATTATATGGTCCCAAAAATGTGGGGCACTACTTTATATTCCAAAAAATTAGCCACTAATCACTTCTGGCTTGGTACTATCGGTATCATTCTGTATGCGGTACCTCTTTATTGGGCCGGTTTTGAACAAGCTTCCATGTGGAAACAGTTTACTCCGGAAGGACAAATAAAATATGATTTCCTGCAGACTGTTACCAACCTTATACCGATGTATATTTCCCGGAGTATCGGTGGCACCCTGTACCTGGTTGGTGCCTTAATGATGGTTTACAACTTGTATAAAACTGTCAAAAAAGGAGTATTCATACCTAACGAAGCTGCGGAAGCTGCACCACTGGTAAAAGAAACCAGCCATAAAAAAGAATACTGGCACAGGGTAATCGAAAGAAAGCCAGTGACCATGTTGATAGTGAGTCTTATTCTTGTATCTATTGGTGGTTTGGTTCAGATGATACCCACATTCCTTGTAAAATCAAATGTACCCACTATCGCCAGTGTAAAACCGTATACACCCTTAGAGTTGCAGGGAAGAGATATCTATGTCCGTGAAGGTTGTTATACCTGTCACTCGCAAATGATCCGGCCGTTCCGTGATGAAGTAGCGAGATATGGCGAATATTCCAAAGCTGGTGAATTCGTATACGACCATCCATTTCAATGGGGAAGCAAAAGAACGGGGCCGGACCTGGCAAGAGAAGGAGCTCCAAAATTAAAAAGACCCGATTCATGGCATTACAATCACATGTATGACCCAAGGTCAATGTCTCCCGGCTCATTGATGCCTCAATATGTATGGCTGATCGATAACAAACTGGATACCAGTTCCACCCCGGCTAAGATCAGGGCCATGAGAACCCTCGGCGTTCCATATCCGGAAGGATATGACAAGATTGCCAACCGGGATTTGATGCACCAGGCTGATTCAATTGCAGCGAATCTTAAAAAGGATAAAATCGAAACTCCTTCAAACATGGAGATCATAGCATTGATCGCCTACCTGCAGCGTCTTGGCCGTGATATTACCAATGAACCTAAACCAGTAGCTGAAAACAAATAAAATCTGAAAAATGAAGTTCATTAATTATTTAGAAAAAGTAGGCGGTGTAGACATTTTTGGACTGACTTCACTGTTGATTTTCTTTTTGTTTTTTGTTGTCATGCTCACATGGGTATTCAAAACCAAGAAGAAAAACTTTCAGGACATCAGCCGTATTCCTTTAGACAATTAATAATTAAACTAACCTGTAATGCTTTTATATATGCGTACTAAAACAAAACACATACTGGGCTTACTGGCCTCGTTATTAATAATGGCTGCTCAGCCTGTTTGGGCTGCGGGTCCGCCAGAGCCATCCATCTTCAGCAATCCGCTGGCATTAACATTTATCATTTTAATGGTATTGCTACTGATCATCATTGGTATTCTTGCCAACATTCTGATTGGTGCAGCTGATGTAAAACTGAAAAAAAGAAAAAAAGAAAAAAGCAGTACATCTGTTGCCGTAGCCTCTTTGCTTATCCTAATGCTGCTTTCAGGACCTGCATTGCTTGCACAGGATGCTGCGGGCACGACTGATGCTGCTAAGAATGTAGCCAAAACAATCGGCGGAATGTCAGCATCTACATTTTATATCATGGCAACGGTATTGTTTCTTGAATTGTTCATCATCATTGCATTACTGATCAACATCAAGTTCTTACTGAAAACAGAAAAAGAAAAGCTTGAAACAACCGTGGAAACAGTTGAAGTGAAGGCCAACAAGCTTAGCTGGTGGGACAGGTTCAATAAACTCCGCCCGGTAAGTGAAGAAGCAGACCTGGATCTCGGTCATGATTATGATGGCATTCGTGAATTGAATAATCGTCTTCCGCCATGGTGGCTATATGGATTTTATCTCTGTATCATATTTGCTGCCATTTACCTATGGCGCTTTCATGTATCTCATACCGGACCTTCCAGTAAACAGGAATACGAAAGATCAGTGGCAAAAGCTGAAGCTAAGATTCAAGAGTACCTGAAACAAAAAGGAGAAGCAGTGGATGAGAATACAGTGACACTACTTACCAGTGCTGACGATATACAGGCAGGAAAAGCAATATTTATCGATCCAACCAAATGCCCCGCTTGTCATGGCGCAGATGGTGGTGGAAATGCTGTAGGTCCTAACCTGACAGACGATTATTGGATATATGGAGGCAATATTAAAAACATTTTCAAGACGATAAAGTATGGTGCCAATAATGGTATGAAAAGCTGGAAAGACGAATTGTCTGCAAAGCAAATGGCACAGGTAGCCAGTTATATAAAATCACTAAAAGGTACTAAACCTGCCAATCCAAGAGCGCCGCAGGGAGAATTGTATAAAGAAGAAGCGGCCCCGGCTGCTCCTGCAGTTGATTCTGCAGCCACCGAGGCAAAGAAAGTAGCAATGAACTAAGAAACAAGAATTACAATGAATGAGAATGTAACCAACGATACTACTCCCGAAGAAAACCTGAATGAATCTTTTCGTGACAGGATAGCCACCGTTGATGCCAAAGGGAAAAGAAAATGGGTTTTTGCGCAAAAACCAAAAGGGAAGTTCTATAATATCCGCACCTGGGTAAGCTGGGGATTTTTTGTACTGTTCTTCGCCCTGCCGTTTATTAAAGTAAATGGCAGACCCCTGTTCCTTTTCAATATTCCTGATGCCAAGTTTATCATTTTCGGAAAAATATTCTGGCCCCAGGATTTTTTCATCTTCGGCCTTACGATGGTTACATTCATCATTTTCATCGTTCTTTTTACTGCTGCCTTTGGTCGCTTATTTTGCGGATGGGTATGTCCGCAAACCATTTTTATGGAGATGCTGTTTCGCAAAGTGGAGTATTTGATTGAAGGAGATGCCGCAAAACAAAAGATACTGAAAAACTCCCCCTGGACAACGGAAAAGATCCGTAAGAAGACCATCAAGCATATAGTCTTTTACTTGCTGGCATTTATCATTGCCAATTTTTTCCTCGCCTATATCATTGGCATGGATGAGCTGGTAAAGATCATTACAGAACCGGTGAGCAAACATGTGATTGGCTTCATGTCAATATTGTTATTCTCCGGCATCTTTTATGGAGTATATGCTTATTTCCGGGAGCAAGCCTGCACAGTTGTTTGTCCTTATGGCCGTCTGCAAAGCGTATTACTTGACCGCAACTCCATGATTGTAGCGTATGATCACAAAAGAGGAGAGCCAAGAGGAAAATACAAAAAGAATCAGCCGGCAGAACTAAATACCGGCGATTGCATAGATTGTTTTCAGTGTGTGAAAGTATGTCCAACTGGTATAGATATCCGCAATGGCACACAAATGGAATGTGTAGGCTGTACTGCCTGTATCGATGCCTGTGATAAAATGATGGATGCCGTTGGCCGGCCACGGGGACTTGTACGTTATGCATCTGAAAATGGCATAGCCGAAGGAAAAAAACTCAGGTATACCGGCAGGATGAAATTCTATACAGTTTTACTGATCTTTCTGACTGGTATCCTGGCAACACTCCTGCTTACCCGCAAGGATATCGACGGCACCATAGTAAGGACGAGGGGGCAACTTTACCAGGAAAGAGGAACTGACAGTCTCAGTAACCTCTTTAATATCAAAATCATCAACAAAACAATCAAGGATATTCCGGTTACACTGCACCTGGAAGGCGATGCAGCAACAATTGGAAAAATAGAAATGGTTGGAGCAAGAGAAGTGTTGCTTAAACAGGAAGACCAGGCTACAGGATCTTTTTTTATCATACTGCCAAGATCATATATAACCAAAAGAAAAATGAAACTGGAAGTGGGATTGTATGAAGGAGACAAAAAGGTTACGAGCATTAAAACTAATTTCACCGGGCCTTTCAGCAGGCAGTGATTATAACAAAAATAATTACCATGAATTGGGGAAACAAATTACTACTTGCATTCATTGCCTTCGGCTCAGGTATGGGTTACCTGGCGTATCGTTCGATGAACACTGATTTTGAGCTGGTGGAAAAAGACTATTATAAACAAGAACTGCGCTACCAACAGGTTATTGATGGAACAGCGCAGGCAAATTCACTTTCTTCTCCTGTAAAGCTTGAACAAAAAAAAGAAGTAATTATTCTCCAGTTACCTGAAGAGATGAAAAATAAATCCGTGTCGGGTGAT
Source organism: Bacteroidota bacterium (assembly GCA_029558715.1). Lineage (GTDB taxonomy): Bacteria > Bacteroidota > Bacteroidia > Chitinophagales > Chitinophagaceae > JJ008. The sequence goes on from JAKQEA010000029.1 coordinate 52,403, forward strand.
GTTTGGTTCTACTGTGCTTATGATTCAAAAAAAGATAAAAAATTCACATTGAAAACTGATAGCCAGGCAGCTCAATCATTCGCTGTTAACTCAATAGCTCCGGGCAACTATACTGTTAAAATAAAATGGAGTGCTGAGGACAAAAGTTATTATTCTGAAACAGGCCTAACTATTTTCTAATGTTATGGGGAGCCATCATATCAGGATTTACGCTTGGAGCTGCCGGCAGCCTGCATTGTGTGGGTATGTGCGGTCCGTTGAGCTTAGCATTGCCTACCCATCATTTATCTAAAACCCAAAAGTTTCTTTCCCTCCTTACCTACCAGTTTGGCAGGATCATTACTTACAGTTTCATAGGACTGATCTTCGGATTAGCCGGAAGAAGGATATATATAAGCGGATACCAGCAATGGTTTTCCATTGGCTTAGGTATAATTGTACTGGTAATGGTTGGCATGTATTTTATAAGTAAGAACAGTGTTCACTTCTCGTTCTTTAATCGTTTTTACCTTTCCATCCAGCAATTAATCAGCCGACTGCTAAAAAAACAAGGCGGTCCGCTTAGTTTTTTACTATTAGGTCTGGCAAATGGTTTATTGCCCTGCGGGCTTGTTTATGTAGCAGTTGCTGCCACTCTTTCATTTACTGAGATAGCCGAAAGTGTGAGCTTCATGGCCATGTTTGGTGCTGGTACATTACCAGCTATGATGCTGATGGGTTATGCCGGTCAAATGATCAACGTTGAAGCCAGGAAACTAATGAGAAAAGTTGTACCTGTATTTATTACATTGATGGGGGTTTTGCTTATTCTGCGGGGGTTGAATCTTGGTATTCCTTTTATAAGCCCCGAAATGCCACAATCACCGGGAGATGCAACTGTGTGTCATCCTCAGTAATTCTTAAGTATATCATTTATTCTTTATCCAGGTAGCCCCATTCCTGCTCATCTTTCAATTCAGGATACTCCTTTTTCCCATACCGGATAACCTGGTAAACCATCCAGGCTACTGCCACAGGAGAAATAATGAAAATAAATTCTGCAATACCTATTGCTGTTCCGGTAAGAACGAGAATGCAGTAAAGTAAAAGCAAGGAGCTGATAATTATTACCGGTATAGCTTCACTTTTGTTCATACCTTAAAAATACATAATAGAGGAAAAGCAGAAAAAAAATGCTTACAGAACGGAGGGCTCCTGGTACTCCGGAAGGCTGATAGTAACCTCAGTTCCCTTTTCCAGCTCACTTAACAGCTCAATATCCCCGCCCAGCAAAGTGACATATCGTTTTACAATTGGTAAGCCAAGACCTGTACCCTGTATATTACTGACATTTTTGGCACGAAAAAAAGTGCTGAAGAGATGAGGTTGGTCTTCATCGGGTATTCCGAGACCATGATCCTTTACAGAAATGACCAACTCCTTATTTTGTACCATCGTACTTACCTTGACAGTCTTACCTTCCTGTGAAAATTTTATCGCATTAGAAATAAGATTAAGCAAAATATTTTTAAGCATTCTTTTGTCCGTTTTAAAACTGGCATCCCCCGAACAAACAAGGATAATCTCCTGGCCGTTTTTCAGATGAGCTTTCATTTCATCTACTACGTCTTCAACAAAATCTTTCACGCAGAAAGAAGAAACCGTAACTCCTACTTTCCCTTCCTCCAGTTTGCCAAGCGACAGAAAATCTTCCAATAGCTCATTCATATGATTCACTGAGTCTTTGATCCTTCTTATATGCTTTTCCCTTTTCTCAAAATCATCTGTCTCCGGGTATTTTGAAACCAATGTAGCGGAAGAAAGAATAGTACTCAGAGGTGTTCTGAATTCATGGGAGGCCATTGAAACAAACCTGCTTTTTATTTCATTCAACTGCCGCTCTTTATCCAGCGACTCACTTAATTCCAGCTGCGATTCTTCCAGTTTCTGTAATGCTTCTTTCAGTATTATTGTTCTTTCTTCTACTTTCCCTTCGAGGTCTGCATTAAGTTTTCTTATATCATTACTTATCTTTTCCAATTCCATTTTCTGGCGCAGCAGGTTCTTTTCAATTTCTTTCCGGGCAGTAATGTCAACGATAAAACCGATCACAAAAGCTTCACTCTTCTGCATATAATGACTAAGACTTATCTCAACAGGAAATTCAGAATCATCCTTTCTTCTTGCATACAGATCCCTTCCTGTGCCCATAGACCTGTTGGCGGGTCTTTTATAAAACCCCTCCCGCAGACCAACATGCTTGTCATGAAAACGCTGTGGGATCAGTTTTTCGATCTTCTCACCAAACAACTCATTTGATGAGTAGCCAAACATCCTTTCGGCAGCAGGATTGATAAGAATGATACTACCTGTTTTATCAGTCAGGAGAATACCTTCCGTAGCATTTTCAAACAGGGAAGCCATATGCGTTTTCTCATAGGCAAAATTCTGCTGCATCCTCTTAAGGTAAAAAATAACGATCACGGAAAAAACGACAACAAAAAGTGAGTACACCTGTGAAAGTAAGGCCCGGATAATATCGTTCTGTTCATTTTTAAAATAAATGACCAGCCCTGTCATAACCACCATGCTAACCACACCGGCAATCAAAGTAGACCGCCATCCTGGTATAAAAGCTGTCAATATGATAAAAAGCAGCATACCACTTACTGCCAGTTCATAATCTTTAAACAAAAAAGCAAGTGTTATGGCAAATCCAAAAACAAAGATTGCCCATGCAATTATTATACGACTATTCAGATTACCCATCGGGTTAATAAATTGTACGACAAAGTAAGTACAAAATGGAGTGAAAAGGCAATTGCAGGTTAATGCCGTTCCAAAAGTTCTTTTTCCATAGCTATTGCTTTGGGAAATAATATGTCATTTTCAAGGTGCAAATGCTGAACAAGATCATCATCCAGTTCTTTTAAAAGTGAATAGGAGAGTGTATGGCTGGTACAAGCCGCCTCCGGGGCTGTATAATTATTGGTAAGTTTTCGAAGCTGATGCAATGTTTTTTCCAGAATTTCATGTTCATGATGCATAATATCTTCTACAGGTTTTCGCAGTGTCCGTACCAACAGACTTGCATATGACTCTTTACTTTGAAAAGCATGTGCGATTTGTCGTATGTATGGAAAGATGATCTCTTCTTCCTGGAGCAAATGCGGAATCATGGTTTTATCCAAAAAGTTGACATGACTCTCGACTTCTGCCAGGTATGGGTATTTTTTCAGGTGCTCGGCCACAAATTTCCCCAGTTGCTCTTTTATAGAAGGTAATGACTGGCGCAGGTATTCATGATGAATATTGACAATATAATCTGTCAAAAAATCAATTTTCCATGTTTCGAAAGGGAGATAGCCGGGAATGCTGATGACCCTGCTGGCCTGTCTTAATTCTTTTAAGATATTATCCAGGTCCAGGTCTTTTGTCTCGCAAACCATTTTGAGTGGCCACCTGCCCCCGCAACAAAACTCTATCCCGTACTTCCGGAACACAGTGGCGGTACGGTAATGCTGTTTCACAATATCTGCAGCACAGGAATTCTCACTAATAAGGGTAGAATGGGTCAGCTTCATATTTTCACTTTCGCGGGCAAAATAGCAATATGCCTGACCGTAAAACCTGATTTTAATCATTGTGTACAGTAAAAAAAGTTAATGATATCTTTTTTGCCGGGATTAATGAGAAAAACCAACTGACTTATATCATTTACCGGGATGACTAATGTCACTTTGCCGGCATCGGGGGCTCTGTACTTTTGACTCAGAGGTGAAAAAATACACTTAAAATGTGGCTCATGAAAATGAGCTATCGTTGGTTTTTGTTTCAATGTCAACCCCCGGTTCCCCGGGGGTTTCTATTTCTGTTTGCATTAACTTTATGTTATGAGATTTTGCTTTATCCTGCTGTTGTTTTTTTCTTTCTTTTCGGCCTGTTCAGATAAAAATGAAACAGCAAAAGATAATGAACTGCCGGTAGTCATCATTAACAGTCCGGCAAATAACCAGGTATTCACCAATGGGCAGTTGATAAATATTAGCGGGAGTATTACTGATAACGTTTATATAGCTGAAGTACATATTCATGTAAGCAATATAAATACCGGGACCCTGATCATGGATGTTCACCAATATCCTGGCAGCAACAATACGACTTTCAATCAGTCATTAACGGCGGTATCGGGAGTGAATTATAAGATACAGGTGATTGCAAAAGACCGGGCTGTAAATGAAGGGCGCAGCACCGTTGATGTTTCCTGCAACTAAGCAGTTCCTATCTTTGCCACATGCACATAGATATTCTTTCTGTTCTTCCGGAGTTACTCGAAAGTCCTTTTCGGCACAGTATGATGAAAAGGGCACAGGATAAAGGACTTTTGAATATACAGGTTCATCACCTGCGCAAATGGGCTGTGAATGAGTATGGGCAAATAGACGATTACCAATATGGAGGCGGCGCCGGGATGGTAATGATGTGCGAACCATTGGCAAAAGCTATTGATGAACTGTCTCAAAGCCGGAAATATGACGAAATAATTTACATGACACCTGATGGAAAAACTTTCGATCAGAAAATGGCCAATGCTTTTTCATTGAAAGAGAATCTCCTGGTCATCTGTGGTCATTATAAAGGAATCGATGAAAGAATAAGAGAACACTATGTAACCAAAGAAATTTCCATTGGCGATTTTGTCTTAAGTGGAGGAGAAATACCCGCAGCGTTGTTAGTAGATGCCATCGGCAGGCTGATACCCGGTGTATTGAATGATGAAACTTCTGCACTTACTGATTCCTTCCAGGATAATTTATTAGCCCCTCCCGTATATACAAGGCCTGTTGATTTCCGGGGATGGAAGGTTCCTGATATATTAATGAGCGGTAACCACAAACTAATAGACGAATGGCGGCATGAACAATCCCTTCAGCGAACCAAAGACAGAAGGCCCGATCTTCTAAAAGATTTATAATCACAGTTTATCTTACTTTTATTAAGTCATTATAGTTGTCATTTAAAGTAAGAAAATGATACGTTATTATCTTCCACCTGTTATTTCAATCTTCACACTGAGTATAGTTATTTCCTGTTCCACACAAAAAAAGATTGCAGCTACACCAGCCACTTCAGCTGCAACAGGTGTAATGAAAGAATTCAGGGCTGCCTGGATTGCTACCGTAGCTAATATCAACTGGCCGAGCAAACCGGGACTCAGTACAGAAGAACAAAAAAAAGAAGCTGTTGAATTGCTTGATTTTTTGCAGAATCATAATTTCAATGCGGCCATCCTGCAGGTGAGGCCACAATGTGATGCGTTATACAAAAGCGAACTGGAACCATGGTCTTATTATCTTACCGGCAAACAAGGGCAGGCCCCGTCACCCTACTATGATCCCCTCGAATTCTGGGTAGAGGAAGCACATAACAGAGGCATTGAATTACATGTGTGGCTCAACCCTTACCGGGCACACCATAAAGATGGAAAAGAGATCACAGAACATTCCATTGTGAAGAAAAGACCTGAACTGGCTCTTTATCTGAAAGAAGGTTATTGGTGGCTGGATCCCGCACAAAAAGGAACGCAGGACCACTCCACTGCTGTAGTGATGGACCTGGTAAACAGGTATGATATAGATGGTGTTCATTTTGATGATTATTTCTATCCCTATCCGTCCTATAATCTTGGTGCAGATTTTCCTGATTCTGCCAGCTGGAATGCGTATCAGCAAGCGGGCGGTAAATTATCAAGAGGTGATTGGCGCAGAGAAGCCGTTAATGTGTTTATTGAAAATTTATATAGTAAGATCAAAGCGACAAAACCCTATGTAAAATTTGGTCTTAGTCCCTTCGGTATCTGGCGGCCTGGTTATCCGGAATCGGTAGAAGGTTTTGATCAGTATGAACAGTTATATGCTGATGCTAAATTGTGGCTTAACAAAGGATGGATTGATTATTTCACTCCGCAACTCTATTGGCCGATCAACCGGCAAGCACAAAGTTTTCCAGTACTGCTTGGATGGTGGTCAGGAGAGAATATAATGAAAAGGCATTTGTGGCCGGGTATGAGTGTAGGCAGAGATACGAGTGTGCGATCAGTAAATGAAACGCTTAACCAGATCATGATTACCCGAGGTATGGTTCCCGAAAGTAAAGGAGCTGTTCACTGGAGCATTTCATCGGTAACCAAAAATCCAACCCTGGCAAAAGCATTACTGGAAAGTACTTATAAAAAACAGGCATTGGTTCCTGCCAGCCCCTGGCTGGATAACAAAGCTCCGGCAGCACCAACTATTACCACGAACCAATCAGATAAGATCAGCATCAGTTGGAATCATCCGGATGAAAAAGATGTATTCAAATGGGTAGTATACTATAAATATGGTAATAACTGGAATTATATAATACTAAACAGGAATGACAGGTCTTATTCTTTAAATAACAGCATAGAAATTAATAAAACAACCCAGGTATTAAAACAAATTGCTGTAACAGCCATTGACAGAACAGGCAATGAAAGTGTGAGAAAAGAGATTACTGTTCAATAAATTCTTTTATCAAACGATTGTTTCAATTTCTTTTGCTTCATTATAATGCCGATAATTTTATGAACTTGCAGCAATAATAAATTGCTGTATGAATACCAATCGCAGAAATTTTCTCCGCCGCATGGCCATTGGCAGTGGCGTCCTGGCTACCGGCCTTCCCTCATTTGCAGAAGCAATAGGTGCTACTGATGAACAAATGGACCGCTCAGCCTGGCTTGAAAACCGCAGGCAGCCATTCAACATGTGCGGATATGCTGCACCAAAGATTGAAACAGTTCGCATTGGCGTAGTAGGATTAGGTATGCGGGGATCTGATGCAGTAGAAAGACTTAGCTATATAAATGGTGTGGAAATAGTGGCTTTGTGCGATAAATATCCTGATCGTGTAGCTGCTTCTCAAAAAACACTGGAAAAAATGGGAAGGCCCAAAGCAAAAGAATACAGTGGCGAAGAAGGTTGGAAAGCTTTATGCGATAGCAATGATATTGACCTGGTGTACACTCCCACTCCCTGGCACCTGCATACACCCATCGCTTTGCGTGCAATGAAAAATGGAAAACATGCAGCCGTGGAAGTTCCTGCCGGAAAAACAATGGATGAATTATGGGAACTGGTGGAAACATCCGAAAAAACAAGAAAACATTGTATGATGCAGGAGAATTGCTGCTATGATTTCTTTGAACTACTTACACTGAACATGGCAAGACAGGGAATGTTTGGCGAATTAGTACATGCTGAAGGAGCCTATATCCATGATCTGACTAAAGACTGGACTTTCAATAAAAAGGCATACGCAGATATGTGGAGACTGAAAGAAAATATCGGGCATAACGGAAATTTGTATCCTACTCATGGATTGGGGCCCATTGCTCAATGCATGGATATTAACCGGGGTGATAAATTTGATCACCTGGTAAGTATGAGCACCAATGATTTTACCATGAATAATACGGCAAAGGAATTGGCTGCTAAAGATGATTTCTTCAAGGAGTATGTTGACAAACCTTACCGGGGCAACATGAATACCACACTTATCAGAACCCATAAAGGGAAAAGTATCATGGTGCAGCATGATGTTTCAAGCCTGCGGCCCTATTCAAGAATTCATTTGTTAAGCGGCACAAAAGGGGCAGCACAAAAATGGCCCGGTCCGCAACGCATAGCATTCGGTCATAGCTGGATAAAACCCGAAGAGTTAAAAAAACTCGAAGAAAAATATACGCTGCCGATCGTTAAACATATTGGTGAAGTGGCCAAAGAAGTGGGGGGACACGGAGGTATGGATTTTATTATGGACTGGCGGCTGATAGACTGTCTCAGAAATGGCTTGCCACTTGACCAGGATGTATATGATGCTGCTGCCTGGAGTTGTATAATGCCATTGAGTGAACGGTCAGTTAATAAAAAATCAAGAACTATTGATATTCCTGACTTTACCCGTGGAGCCTGGAAAACAAATAAACCTGTAGACCTGACTTTAAATGGCGGAGCTACTACAGGAGTAAGGTCTGTAAAACCCGATCTGAAAATGTAGTCTTAAAACGACATGACAAAAATCATAAATACAAGCTATTAAACAAAAAAGCGGTATTAAACAGAATGCTGTAATTTTATGCCCTCGCATTGAATTTTTTTCCCTGAAAACCAACGGGTTATTTTTTAAAAGGAAGGATTATCTTCTTTTTTTGATTTTTGTTTGAACAACTATATATCGAATGAAGGCACTGACAGTAATTACGGATCCGGTTTATACAGAACCAAAGGAATTTTCGCAATATGAAAGATTCTGGCTGAAATATATCAATGATAAAAGGGATCTTCCATTTATTCATCTGCTGACTGCCATTCATATCCTGGTAATTCCTGTGGCCATTTTATTATATACACCTGTATTACAGGGCTGGTATTGGTGGCTGGCATATATTCCCTATTTCTATATCTCCCAGATGTATTTCAAAGGCCGGTTTGGTTTAATGCTTCATTGTATCAGCCACCGCAAGCTTTTCAAAAAACCATATACCTGGATTTATAATTATGTTATCTGGTTTGTATGCCCATTTTTTGGCCATACTCCTGAAACTTATTTTGCTCATCACATGGGCATGCATCATGTGGAGAATAATATGCTTGATGATGCCAGCAGCACTTTGCCTTACCAGAGAGACAGTCTCCGGGGATTTATAGCTTATGTAAGCCGTTTCCTTCTTCTTGGGTTCAGGGACACTTTTATGTATTTTTTTAGTCGTAAGAGAAAGAAATTTTATATGCGGCTCACAGCCGGTGAGATTTCATTTTACCTGTTCTGTGTGGGAATGAGTTTTGTGAATTTTCATGCCACCCTGTTTATTTTCATTATCCCCTTTGTTTTTGCCAGGATAGTTATGATGCTGGGTAACTGGGCACAGCATGCCTTTGTAAACCTCGATGACCTGGAAGATAATACGATCAATTGTATCAATACCAAGTATAACCAGATGTGCTGGAACGATGGTTATCATGCCATCCATCATGTACGCCCCGCCATGCATTACACCGATATCCCCGGCGAATTTTTAAAAACAAAGGATGAACTGGCACAAAAGAAAGTATTGGTCTTTGATGGTATTCATTACCTGCATATATTTCTCTGGCTGATGACCAAACGATATGATAAGCTGGCTGACAATCTCGTTAATATCAATAATATGTTTGGCAGCAAAGAAGAAGCCATCGCATTAATGAAAGAACGAACTAAAAAGTTTAAACCTGCTGCATAATATAACTAAAAGGGCTTCCGACGAAGCCCTTTCCATTTTCTAATACTCTTTCTCCTTTTCATCTTTCTTTAAACCAATCACAGGAAGCATGACCTGGTGAATCAGCTTATTTAGTTTAGCCAGGTCTTCATCTATTACCCTTTTCAGTTTTCCTAGTTGCAGGTCTGTTTGTACGGCCAGTTCTGCATAAGCTTCTTTCGCTTGCCGGGATGGTGCCGTATTACCGGCTGCAGCTGCATTGTATACACTGGCAAGTTTATCATCCAGCTTTATCGGGAAATTCAATACATCCTGGCTGCTTTTGGCTTTTGTCTGGTGCAGCGCTTCTTCAATTGCCGTAATCTGTTTATTGATCGTATCTGCCTGCTCTTTAATTTCCCGGGGTATACTTTTTCCTACCCGGCTGCTGAAATCTGTCAACTGCTGTCTTATATCTTTAATGTTCTTCAGTGCTTTCATCACTTCAGAGAATTTATCTCTTACGGTCAGCAAAAAATTCACCTGCTCATCGTACTCTGCCGTGGTAGTTTTATAATTGGGATCACCTAAAATGGTAAAACCAACTTCAGCCGTATCAGCGCCAGACCTGAATTTTGCAAAGTATTCTCCCGGCGCCGCCTTCGGGCCTCTTACAAATCCATTCCACAGTATTAATCCCTCAACCCTTTCGGCCACAGGATAATTCATATCCCATACAAACTGGTTCATTCCTTTATTTACCTCGATCTTATTTTCTTTTGAACTGGTAGAAAATGATTTTATCAGTTTCCTGTTCTTATCCAGGATTTCGATAACCAGCCTGGTTGAGTCTGTTACATAATTTTTAAAATAGTTTATAACAACCCCGTTTGATGGGTTCAATCCCACATTGCGCATTGTACCTCCAAAACTACCGCCGCCTCTTCCACCAGGTGGCAGGCGATAAGCAGGATTAACATTGAAAACATGAAGGTTTTTCTCTGTTACCGCAGCAGTTGATTGCTGTACAATGGATAAATCATCCAATACATAAATACTTCTGCCCTGGGTGGCAACAATAAGGTCATTATTTTTTATAGCCAGATCGGTTATCGGTGTTACCGGCAGATTTAACTGGAAAGATTTCCAGTTTGTCCCGCCATCATAAGAGATATACATGCCATACTCTGTGCCTGCATACAATATTCCCTGTCTCTTTTTATCGGCTCTCATCGCTCTCGTAAAATGAGTGTTCGAAATACCATTGGTGATCAGCTTCCATGTTTTACCATAATCTTCTGTTTTGTAGATAAAGGGTCTGAAGTCATCCGACTTGTACCGGGTACCGACAAAATAAGCAGCCCCTTTTTTGAACGGGTCAGCTTCCACGCAATTCCACATCATCGCTTTGGGGCAATCCTTAGGTGTTACATTCTCCCAGTTCTTTCCACCATCCTTACTGACATGAATCAGTCCATCATCACTGCCTGCCCATAACAGATCCTTTTCGTATGGAGATTCTGCTGCAGTAAATATGGTACAGTAATACTCAACCGATGTGTTATCCTGCGTAACGGGTCCTCCGCTGGAAGCCTGTTTCGATTTATCATTTGTCGTCAGGTCCGGAGAAAT
>JAKQEA010000031.1 GCA_029558715.1 Bacteroidota bacterium
AAATACCAGATGTTTGAAAAACATTTTACCAGTCATAATGAAGCCGTACAGCGTTTTGTAAAACAATATGATATTCCCAAAAAGAACAGGCTGGTAGTAAAGAAAGGAATAGAATACATTTCCCTCCGGCTGGAAGAAATAGTATTATTTTATACCGAAAACAAATTGGTTTATGTAATTGATGTACATGGAAAAAAATATATTGCCGAAAAAACACTGGGCGATCTTGAAGAAACACTGGATAACAGCCAGTTTTTCCGGGCCAACCGGCAATACATCATCAACATTAATTTTATACGTGGATTTAAAACATTTGAAAGGGTGAAACTACAGGTTGATCTGAATGTGCCGGAAATAAATCATATTATAATTATCAGCCAGGAAAACACTCCTCAATTCAGAAAATGGATGTATAATGCCTGATGTGTGTTTTCAAAAAAGCTAAGCTAACCTGCCTGTTTATTGTATTTATTGCGGTACTCTATTGGCGTTAATCCTGTTATTCTTTTAAATATGGTGCGAAAGGCTTTTGTATCTGTATAGCCTACATCAAACATCACCTCATTGATGTTCTTACGGCTGCTTTCAAAACTTCTTTTTGCTGCTTCTATTTTTACCCGTTGAATATACTCCAGTACAGAGTTATTAGTCGCCTGCTTAAACCGCCGTTCAAATGTTCTCCGGCTTACGGCCATTTTATCCGCCAGTTCATCAATGGTAATTCGCTCATGAATGTTTTTCTCTATATACTCCTGTGCTTTTCTTACTTCCTTATCGCCATGGTCCTTCTGCCCTTTGAACATGGCAAAAGCTGCCTGGCTGTCGCGGTCTATATCAATAGCAAAATATTTGGAAGCAAGTATGGCTGTTTCCCTGTTGGTATATTTTTCTACCAGGTACAATAAGAGATTCCAGTAAGAATTGGCACCACCACTGGAGTAGATCCTTTTCTCTTCTGTTACTATATTTCCTTCCACCATTTCCACTTCCGGGAACATTTCCCTGAACTCATTCATAAAACCCCAGTGAGTAGAACATTTTTTTCCATTGAGCAAACCTGTTGATGCCAGTAAAAAAGCACCTACACAAAGTGACGCCACTTCTGCCCCTTTATCATATTGCTCTTCAATCCATGGTATCAGCACCTTGTTTTTATCAATGGCCGTTTTCATATCTCCAAACAGGGCAGGAATAAAAACAAGATCTGTTTTTTTAACCTCTTTTATCTGCCTGTCGGTATGAACAGCAAACATTCCGTTATTGAGTTGTACTTCTTTCTTTGCACCCACCAGCTCTACATCAAACAATGGTGGCTTGCCGGCAGCCACTAAAAAAAGATTGACGGCTGTAAACAAATACTGAGGATCAGCAATAGCCTGCATCACCGATGATTCAGGCACCAGGATGGATACTTTTTTCATTGCATGAAGATAGGAGAACCGCCTGTCGCAATCAACCCCTTAAACTGTCATATATGCCACCTGTAAAAAACAGGCAAGCTTGTCATCTTTGTGCTGCCGGTTTACGGTTAATCAGAAAAACTATGACCCGTCTGAATTCATACTTAACATTCAATGGCAATTGCAGGGAAGCCATGGCCTTTTATAAAAAATGCCTGGGTGGTAAACTGGAAATGCAAACTGTTGGTGAGTCGCCGCTGGCTGCCGGAATGCCAAAACAAATGAAAGATTGCATCCTTCACGCCTCACTCACCAATGATCAACTGGTACTGATGGGTTCTGATATGGTACCTGAAACAGGATTGATAAAAGGAAATGCTGTTTCCCTAATGCTGGATTGCAAAAACCAAAAAGAAATAAAAAGCTGTTACAAAAAACTATCTGCCGGTGGCCTGGCCACTCATCCCATTGAAACAACTTTTTTTGGAGCATTGCTGGGCGGATTGTCGGATAAGTTCGGAAATCACTGGCTGCTGCACTATCAAAAAAACAAAAAATAGGTTAGCTTTAATGCCCTTCAAAAAAAACCAACATGGCCTCTGCAATGAAAAGAAACATAGCAAACACTGTGGATGAATATCTCCAATCTTTCCCACCACCTGTAAAAGCAGCGCTGGAGAAGATCCGCAAAACCATTAAAGCAGCTGCCCCTAAGGCAGAAGAATTAATTAGTTATGGTATTGCAGGTTATAAATATCATGGCATGCTTATCTATTTTGCAGGATTTACCAACCATGTTAGTGTGTACCCTGCTCCCAGAACAGCTGAGCCCTTCAAAAAAGAACTGGCCGGGTACAAAGGAGGAAAGGGCACAGTGCAATTTCCATTAGATAAACCTATACCGCTTGACCTGGTAAAGCGTATAGTGAAATACAGGGTGAAGCAGAATGAAGAAAAAGCAGCAGCCAAATCAAGTAAAAAATAATAAACAGACTTGCTATGCAAAAGATAACCGTTTCAACAACTATTAATGCTCCCAAAGAAAAAGTATGGGAAGTATTATGGGATCTCGATGCTTACAGGGCATGGACAAAAGCTTTCTCAGAAAGTTCCACTGTACAAACCGATAACTGGAAAGAAGGCAGCAAGCTGCTTTTCCTCGATGGCAATGGTGCCGGCATGGTAAGTGAAGTGGCCGCTAACCGTCCGAATGAATACATGTCGTTCCGCCACCTGGGTATTGTAAAAAACGGGATAGAAGACACTACCAGCGATGAAGTAAATATCTGGGCCGGCTCCATGGAGAACTATACACTGAAAGGCGAGAATGGTTCAACCGAATTAACCGTTGACATGGATATCAACGATGAGTATAAGGATATGTTTGAAAAGATGTGGCCCCGTGCACTGGCCAGTGTAAAAGCACTAGCCGAAGGAACAGCGAAAACCACTATTACTATATCAGCAGAAGTTAATGCACCGATAGAAAAAGTGTGGACTTGCTGGACGGAGCCCAAATATATTACCCAATGGAACCAGGCTTCCGATGACTGGCATTGTCCTAAAGCCGAAAATGATGTACAACCGGGTGGTAAATTTTCTTCCACTATGGCGGCCAAGGATGGAAGTTTCAGTTTCGATTTTGGCGGTGTGCATGATGAAGTAGTGAAAAACAAAACTATTGCTTCCACCATGGGTGATGGAAGAAAAATGAAAGTAAGTTTTGAAGAGAAAGAAGGGAAGACAGTGGTTATCGAGAGTTTTGAAGCAGAGAACATGCATTCACTGGAGATGCAGCGGTTCGGGTGGCAATCTATTCTCAACAGTTTTAAAAAAAATACAGAAACAATTTAAAGAACCAACCATGACAAAAGCAAATGTTTATCTGAATTTCACCAATCAGACAGAAGCGGCATTTAATTTTTATAAATCTGTTTTCGGGACCGAGTTTGAAGGCGGTATTAACCGCTTTGGCGATATGCCACCGCAGGAAGGAATGCCACCGCTTCCGGAGGATTCAAAAAATTTAGTGCTGCATGTATCATTACCCATCTCCGATGGCTATAAATTGATGGGCTCTGATGCCCCCGAAGCAATGGGTTTTAAAGTAAGCCAGGGCAACAATATGTATATCAGCTTAGATGTGGATAGCCGGGCTGAAGCCGATCGTCTTTTCAAAGGCCTTTCTGATGCCGGCACAGTTGAAATGCCACTGACTGATATGTTCTGGGGTGCATACTGGGGAAGCTTTGCCGATAAATTTGGAGTAAAGTGGATGATTAATTGTGAAAAAAAATAATTCACTCTTAAACAAGTAATATGTCAACCAACAGCGTATTCCTTCACCGGGTGTTTACGGCATCGCCAGAAAAAGTTTTCCGTGCATTTTCCAACCCGCTTGCGATTGCATCGTGGCTGCCACCCTATGGTTTTTTATGTACAGTGCACCAACTTGATTTTAAAGTGGGCGGAATCCATCGAATGTCGTTTACCAATTTTACAACCGGGAACGGTCATTCTTTTGGCGGTGAATACCTGGAAATAAAACCGGGTGAGTTTCTGAAGTACGCCGATAGATTTGATGATCCGAATTTACCGGGCGAAATGACCGTCTCCGTTTGGTTTAATAAAGTTTCCTGCGGCACAGAATTAAAAATTACCCAGGAGGGTATCCCATCAGTAATACCGGCAGAGATGTGTTATTTAGGCTGGCAGGAATCGTTGGAGAAACTGAAAAAACTGGTTGAGCCTGAAATTCCGGATGCATGAGTAAAATGTTGACCGGTTTTATTCTAGCAATTAAACTAAATAAAAAACATGTCAAACAAAATTTATCCTTGCCTTTGGTTTGATGGCAAAGGAAAAGAAGCCGCTGAATTCTATTGCAGAGTATTTGAAAATTCAAAGATCACAGCCGACACCGGCCTTGTTCAGATTTTTGAACTCAGCGGTAAAAAATTCATGGCCCTGAATGGCGGGCCAAAGTTTAAAATAAATCCTTCTATTTCTTTTTTTGTGATTTGTAAAACGGAAGAAGAAATTGAAGCAAAGTGGAAATTATTAAATGAAGGCGGAATGATTATGATGCCGCTAAACAGTTATCCATGGAGTAACAAATATGGCTGGTGCCAGGATAAATACGGGGTGAACTGGCAACTCATGATTCCACTTGCCACACAGGGAATTGGTGACATGCAAAGCCTCTCCATCATCCCCAGCCTCATGTTCACGCAGCAAAACAGTGGCAGGGCCAATGAGGCTATTGAATTCTATACTTCTATATTCCCTGGATCAAAAACAGAGATGATTGCCCGCTACGAAAAAGGCGAGCCCGATGTGGAAGGGTATATCAAGCATGCCCGTTTTTCATTAGCCGGGGAAATATTTGCCTGTATGGATAGCTCAGGTCCGCATATGTTTTCTTTTAACGAAGGTCTATCGCTGGTGGTAGATTGCGAAAACCAGGAAGAGTTAGATTATTACTGGAGCAAACTCACCACTGATGGTGGCCAGGAAAGTATGTGCGCCTGGTTAAAAGATAAATTTGGTGTAAGCTGGCAAATAGTTCCCACAAAACTTGGTGAGTTGATTGGGAGTCCTGACAGGGAAAAAGCAGACCGTGCCATGCAGGCTATGCTGAAGATGAAAAAAATAATCATTGCTGATCTGCAGAAAGCCTATGACGGAAACTAGTAAACAACCGCATTTAATAATAAAACTGATCAGCATGAATACAAAAGCCATTAACATACTTTACTGGGTATTTACCCTGCTGTTTGCAGGGCTGATGATCTTTTCGGCTGTACCGAATATCATGTCAAACCAGCAATCGATAGATGTGTTTCATGGTTTTCTCGGGTACCCAAAATATTTTATTCCGTTTATCGGCTGGGCTAAACTGATCGGTTCCGTTACTATTCTTATCCCCGGACTACATAAACTGAAAGAGTGGGCCTATGCCGGTTTGTTTTTTGATTTATTCGGCGCTACCTATTCTGCTATTGCCGCCTCGCAGGGAAACATTGATCCCCGTATGGCAGGTATGCTCATGTGGATCATACCGGGAGTGCTGTCTTATATTTTTTGGGCAAAAAAAATGAAAGCTGAGTCAGTAAAATAAAAGACCTGTTTTAAGTTATTATCAACTTTTCAAAAAACTTTTTTAAAACTTATCTTTGCTGCACATTACAACTCTTTATTTACTGTGCAGCGAACGATCAGGTATTACCGGCTGATGTGGTCCAGGCATGATCTGCCTGCGGGATTGTCTGTTTTTTTAGTGGCTCTTCCCCTTTGCCTGGGTATCGCACTTGCATCCGGCGCACCGGTTTATGCCGGTCTTCTTTCCGGTATTATCGGCGGGCTGGTCGTATCATTGATCAGCGGTTCGCATTTGAGTGTCTCTGGCCCTGCAGCAGGGCTTACCACTATTGTTGCTGCATCTATCATTTCCCTTGGCGGGTACAGTGTATTCCTGCTGGCAGTAATTGTAGCAGGCTTTTTCCAATTACTGCTTGGTCTTTTAAAAGCAGGAGTGATCGCCAATTACTTCCCTTCTTCCGTAATAAAGGGAATGCTGGCAGCTATCGGCATATTGCTGATCTCTAAACAGATACCCCTGGCTCTCGGTTATGATCAGCCTGACTTCTGGACAAGTGGTTTTCTGCAGCTGTTTACCTCTGGTAAAATTACCAGTAACTTTCAGACACTGAATCAACATATCACAAAAGGGGCTATCATCATTGCACTGGTATCGCTGGCTATTCTTGTTCTGTGGCAGCAACCCTTTGCCAAGAAACTGAAAGTGATACCTGCACCGCTGGCTGTGGTTTTCGCTGGTATTGCTTTACACCTGGCATTTCAAAACTGGGTCCCTTCGCTCTCATTAAAGTCAAACCAGCTGGTCAGCATTCCTGAAAATGTGTTTGCCAGTATCCGCTTCCCGGATTTTAGCAAACTCTTTTCCAATATTGAAATCTGGAAAGCCGGTGTGCTGATCGGCTTGCTCGCCAGTCTCGAAACTTTACTCTGCGTGGAAGCTGTTGATAAATTAGATAAACACAACCGCATCACCCCGGTAAACCGTGAACTGTTGGCACAAGGAACAGGTAATATTGTATGTGGCCTGTTAGGTGCTATTCC
Source organism: Bacteroidota bacterium (assembly GCA_029558715.1). Taxonomy (GTDB): domain Bacteria; phylum Bacteroidota; class Bacteroidia; order Chitinophagales; family Chitinophagaceae; genus JJ008. Next base: position 6,543 of record JAKQEA010000031.1, read on the forward strand.
CATAACAGCGGTAGTAGTGCGAGGGGCTGCCAATGCAGATGCCGGAGCCAGAACAAAACTGTCTGCTTTTACGCATGGAGTTTTTATCCTGCTGGCTGTTTTATTAATTCCCTTTATATTAAATCTTATTCCGCTGGCATCATTGGCTTCTATCCTGATCATTACCGGCTACAACCTGACCAAGCCCAAACTTTACCGGAATATGTGGAGCCTGGGACTGAAACAATTGCTTCCATTTATCATTACGATTGTTGTTATTCTGTCTACCGATTTGCTTATTGGGGTAAGTATTGGTTTGCTGATATCCATTTACTTTATTGTACAGAATAATTTTAAAGATGAGTTTAAGATCATTCATCACAAACAACACGAAACCGATATTTATAATATCACTCTGCACAGCAATGTCACTTTCCTGAATAAGGTTAAATTACGGAACACCCTTGATAAGATACCCGAGTACAGTGTACTAACCATCGATGGCCGTGATTGTAACTTTATCGACTATGATATTCTGGAGATCATCAGCGAATATGCCAATAAAGCTCATGACCGTCATATTGAGCTCCACCTGCAGGGAATAGAAAAAGTGAATGTAACAGCAGTACATTAAGACTATTACAATTTTCATTCTGTTTAGTATCAGTAAAATAAACATGCAGTTATTTTCTTTAACATTTTATCAAACAGATAAAACAGATTATGCAGTACCTTTAAACCAATGAGATTATCAATTTATTCATCGGTATTATTACTGTTTATAGTATCATGCAGTAATAATAAATCAGAAGAAGCTGAAACTCCCGTTGCAGAGATTTACCTGTGGGAAGCGGGCCTGAATGATAGTACCGGTCTCCTGCAAATGAAGAAAATAATAAGCCCTGTTGTTGATTCCCTATCGGTAGCATCAGTAACAGGCTATATCAATGGAGATGACAGCAATATTCAACTTGAATATGTAAAAACATCCGGCGATACTGTTTTTCTAAAGATCCTTGATGCGGAATACCTCACACAAAGAATGGGTTCTTCCGGACCGACCATGTACCTGGCCGGTGTGGTTTATAATTTTACGGAGATACCGGGCATCAAATATGTAAACTTTGATTTTGAAGAAGGTGATCATGCCCAACCGGGGACCTACAGCCGGGAAAATTTTTCGAACAATTAAAAATCCGGCAGTGTATTTAAAACAGGCTGCCGGATTAATATTTTTCTTTACTATTTCTACTTCGGATATTTTTCTACTTTATTGTTAATAGGTTTTACTGTTCGCAAATAAGCATAAATTGCTTTCAGGTCTTCTTCTTTCATTTTTCCATACATAGCCCAGGGCATAATACTGTTTTCTTTCCCCGGATTCCGGTTCACATTTGCATCAGAAGAGTTAGTACGGAATTTCTGAACAAACATTTCCTCCGTCCAGGAGCCAATACCGGTGGCGCTGTCTGGAGTAATATTGGCCACGGCGACTTTAAAGAATGGCGTATTGAAAACAAAACCTCCGGCAAAGACTTTTGAAAAATCCGGGCCCTGTGGTCCCATTGGTGTATGACATTCAGCACAGGCTGCAAAATTGGTCATATACTCACCATATTTCACTTTATCAGAAGGATCAGGCCGGGTATTGCTTTCCAACGTAGCTGCAGGTAGTGGTCCGAACATAGATGCCGGTATATTAAACTTACGGGGAGGTGTAAGACTATCAATGGGTTTTAATGTTCTTATGTAAGCCACAATAGCTTTAATATCATCTTTTGCTATTTTACTGTAATGATGATATGGCATAATGGGGAACAGGGTATCTCCTTTTTTATTTATACCCTGTGTCATTGCCTTTATTATTTCATCATCCGTCCAGTCTTTCAGTGCGACAGGTGTGATATTGGGTGCCCATACCATCCCGGGCACTCCTTCTGTTTCTCCAAATGGGAAACCAGCTCCGCCACCTTCTGTGCCAGGAACAACCGGTAAGGAGAATTTGGTTATATCCCTTTTGCTGTGGCAGTCAATACAAACAGCCACATGATTGGCAAGATAGTCTCCTCTCTCTACTACTTTTTTAAGAGAGTCGGCACTGTCAGTGGCAGCAGGTTGATCAGCATTGTTGTTACAGGATGAAAAATATAAGGCAGCAATAACACAAATTGCTGCAAAAGCAATCAGCTTTTTCATAATCGTTGGTTGGTTGTTTTGGTCGTTAATGAGGTTAATGTCCTCGAAAAGGTATAAAAAAAACCAATTACCAGATCAATATTTATTTACGAAAAACCGAGACTACTTCCATTTCCCTGTCAAGCACAGTAACTATTGCACGGTAACCCGGGAGTAGCATTCCTGACTGCCTGTCCAATCCCATCAGTTTCGCAGGATATAAGCTGCACATTCTTAATGCTTCTTCAGGTGAGATATGGGAATGGCGAATCAGATTTTTTACTGCCTTACTCATCGTTAATGCTGATCCACTAAGAATGCCGGCGGCCTCATATTTATCCCCGGCCTGTTCATGTTTATAATAACCCTCGGTTGTGTCTGTCACGGCATCAGTGATCACAAACAACCTTTCCTTCATTACCTGTTTGGCAATACGGATAGCTGCATAATCCACATGATGACCATCGGGAATGATGCTCGCCATCACGGTATCATCATCCATGGCAGCTCCTACCAGTCCCGGGGAGCGGTGTTGCAGCGGACTCATGGCATTATACAAATGAGTGACGGCAGTTATCCCTTTGGCAAAGCCAGCCTTGGCCTCATTATATGTCGCATTACTGTGCCCTGCAGAAATAATGATGTCATACGAAAGAATAAGATCAACTACTTGCTTGCTGCAAACTTCCGGCGCCAGGGTTATCATTCTTATTACTCCTTTCCCATACTCTAATAATTCTTTCGCTTGTTGCAGGGTAGGTGTATGGATCAGGGATTCAATATGAGCTCCTCTTTTGGCCTGGTTGATCCATGGTCCTTCAATGTGCAATCCCATGACCCCCTCTCCTCCCATGCTCCAATACTCTTTTACCGCATCAATACATCTGTAAAAAACATCGTAAGTGTTAGTGGCCACAGTGGGCATGCAATAAGCAGCGCCTCCTTTTTCACAATAGTCTTTCAGTTTGAATAATGAATCCGCTTCAGGATATACAGCTAATAATTTGCCGTAAGCTCCATATATCTGCAGGTCAATAAAGGCCGGGACGATAATACAGTCAACAAACTGTTCTATATGTTGTGAAGATGATAAAGATGCAACAGGAAGTAATTCTTTTATTATTCCGTCTTCGGCAATGATAGCATAATTCTCCAGCCAGCTTTCACCGGTGAAGAGTCGGTTTGCTGTATATACTTTTTTTTCCGGCATTATAATTCCGGTAAAAATACAATTGAAATGAATTGGCTATGCAATTTTATACCACAACAAACCGGTAACCCACCCCTTTGATAGTGATGATCTCTAAAGAAGGGTCCTCTTTCAGATAACTCCGGAGTTTGGTAATATATACATCCAGGTTGCGGCTGTTAAAGAACGAATCGTTGCCCCACAAGAGGTTCAATATATCCCGGCGGTCAATGATCTTATCCCTGTTCTCATATAATAGTTTCAGTAGTTCGCTTTCCCGGAAAGATAATTTTCTTTCTTCTTTGCCAATAGTAAGCAATTGGCGGTTTAGCTGAAAACTGAATTTACCTATTGTGGCAATGCCGCCATTTATTTTTTGCGGGGCCTCTGTTTTATTTCTTAGCAGGTTCTGGATCCTTACAATCAGTTCCTCCATACTGAAAGGTTTTCGGATATAATCATTGCCCCCCATTGTAAATCCTTTCACCACATCCTCAGTTTGTGTTTTGGCTGTCAAAAAGATAATAGGAACTTCTTCATCCAGTTGTCTTATCTCATCCGCAATGGTGAATCCATCTTTGTTAGGCAGCATCACATCCAGTACACAGATATCCGGTTTTGTTTTTTTGAACAGTTCTGTTACCCTGGCTCCATCACCTTCCATTATCACTTCAAAGCCGCGGCTTTCGAGGCTTTCCCTTACTATCTTGCCGAGAAACAGTTCATCCTCTACATATAAAACTTTTACCGGGTTCATATGCTGCTTTTTGGTAGTGTAATAAAAAATGTAGTTCCCTGTCCTTCTTCCGATTTCACCTCAATGGTTCCTTTATGCTTTTTGACTACCTGCGCTACATAGCTTAATCCTAATCCATATCCTTTTGCATTATGTGTATCGCCATGCGGCACCCGGAAGAATTTATCAAATACCCTATCCTTGTATTCCGGCGCTATACCAATACCATTATCTGCAACAGACAGCTGAACGTTATTGACTGTCCCTTTCAGGGTAATCTCGATAACAGGATTTTCTTTACTGTACTTAATGGCATTATCCAGCAGATTAAACACCACACTCAGTAAGTGTAACCGGTCTCCCTGCAACTCCAGTTCGCCTTCATGTATAACCTTAACAACGGCACGATGTTTTTCCAGTTGCAGCTTTAGCGATTCCACCACTTCCGTCACAATGCCACGCAGGTTTACCGTTTCATATTTCAGCTCAATCTCCTGCTTTTCAAACATGGAAAGTTTCAGCACCTTATCCACCAGCAGGCTTAGTCGCTGCAATTCGTTTTGAGAAATATCCAGGTATTCTTTGGTGCGCTGCGGGTTATCGATAGCATTGAAATTCTTCAATGCCTCGATAGCTACACCTACAGTTGCTATCGGCGTTTTTAGTTCGTGGGTAATATTGCTGATGAACTCATTCTTTAATTCACCCAGTTTTCGTTGTCTCAGCAGGTTCTTATACAACAGCACAAATGCCAGGATCGTTATCCCCAATAAAAGAATGGAAAATAAAATGGGCTGGGTAATTCTTTTTAACAAGTAAGGGAAAGTATTTTTTAATTCCAGCCGGTAAGTAACCGGGTGAGCAAGACCGATGGTTACTGAATTG
>JAKQEA010000051.1 GCA_029558715.1 Bacteroidota bacterium
CTCCTGGATGATTAGGGTTTTTGGCCAGCAGCTTTTCCAGTATATCTCTTATTTGCGGGGTCCATGGTTTGGGTGTCCCATCAATACGCCAAAGATCCCAGGGATGCTGCAGCATCAGTGCATCAGCATAGAGGGCTGCTATGTCCGGATCGCCGGGATAGTTTTCATAAGCTTCCTTCATCTTGTCAACATACAACTGATTGAGTTTTTCCCTTGTTTGTGTTGAGTCAGACGAGTAGCGGATTTGCTGCGCTGCGATCAATATTTTTTCCTTGTCTGTTGCACTATGCATCAGTTCGGTTGCCTTAGCCGTTGCACTTAACGCATCCGGTGAAGCGGCATAACCCACATCATTTATATTCGGGCCATAGGCCAGTGCCTGTGCCCAATACAACATAGCACACCCGGGGTCAAACTTTGCTGCTTTTTTGAATGATGCCATCGATTCAATAATATGAAAAGCATAATACATATTGATGCCCTGGTTGAAATAAAACTGGGCACTGTCATTGGTTGTACTGATCTTCCATTTGTGGGTGCCGGCGCCCGGAATCGGGGGGATTTCCGTCTCTTCAAAAAGATCATTCAGTGCTTCCCAATCGGGGCCGCACCGGACAACATTCTTCTTTTCAATGTTATTAGCAATAATTACCGGGCGGGGGCTATTAATTTCGTTCAACCTGAAGGCCAGCAAAGCTGTAATGAATGCAAGCAATACCAGCAGTGCTAATGAGGATTTCATGATCGTTGGTTTAAGGAATAAAAAGGTACAACATTTTTTAAAAACCAGAACGATAACCAAATCATACGAGTACTGCCCTTTTTATAAAATCTTTGCAATCAGTCTCCTACCAATTTTGAGTTTTCAAATAACAGATTAAGTACATTTATATCATGAAATGCGGGGTTGCTATACTTTTCTTTCTTATCACTACTCATCTGCAGGGACAAAATGAATTTGCCGCCACCGCTTTTTATAATGAGTTCAGAAAAATCTATGCCGATGCGCAGGAAGGGTTTGTGAAGAATAAAGGGGCAAAAAAAATGAGTGAGTTTGAAGACCTGGTGGACGAATATAAAGTAAAATGGTTGTTGCCGCTGGCTGATTCAGGGAAAATAGTCTTCCCGGTCACTGGTATACCTTATGTATTGTATTATTTTGAACCTTCCAAGACCAGGTTAAAAGTAGATCAGCGGGGTGTCTATTTAAGAGATGCCGTATCTACAGCTTTCAACAAACCTTTGTATACAATTACTGAGACAACTATGATCAACAACTATCCTTATTCTGATACCTGGTACTTTACAGAACAGGGAGAATCCCGTAAATCCTTTGCTGCATTCAGGCAAACAATATTCTATAATAATGGGAAATACCATTTATCATTTGAGATCCGTGGTAAAATACCATAAACGGGAGTACTGATCACTGCTCCATCTCCATTATTTTTTCAAACACTTTCTCGTACTGCTTATTTAATGCCTCGAGTTCGTTACCGGCTTTTATATATGCTGTTTCTGCTTCTATAAATTTTGCTTTATCTGAATAAGTGCCGGGATCAGCAAGAGAGGCCGCCAGTTCTTCTTTCTTCGTACTCAGTTTGGCAATCTGCTCTTCTAATTGCTGAAATTGTTTTTGTACTTTTTGTAATTCCTTTTTCTTCTCTTTATCAATTACGACAGGAGGTTGCTGCTTTGGTGTTGCAGCTTGAACAGGAGGATTATTCTTTTTAGGCTCTGGTGGTTTATTTTGTTCATTTGCTTTTTCAAGTTTCTTATTTTCTGCTTCCAGCTTTGCCATTCTTTCCTTCCAGGCTACCCATTCTTCATAACCGCCCTTGAATTCTTTTATTTCATGATCAACGATCTCCCATATTTTATTTGCAGTTTTGGCAACAAAGTACCTGTCATGACTGACTAATATGATACTGCCCTGGTATTTATTTAACGCATCGATCAGCAGGTCACAGCTATGCATATCAAGGTGATTGGTAGGCTCATCCAGCATCAGAAAGTTAGCCTTGCTTACGATTGTTTTTGCCAATGCGACTCTTGCCTTTTCGCCACCACTCAATATTTTAATTCTTTTATCGGCATCATCCCCGCTAAAAAGGAAACATCCCAGCAAGCCCCGCAACTCCAGTTCGTTCATCTGGCTGCCACATTCCTTCATCTCATCCAGTATAGTATTATTCACATTCAACGCTTCCAACTGGTGCTGCGCATAAAAACTTTCTTCCACATTATGCCCCCATTTTCTTTCTCCTTTGGTAAAAGTTTCCACACCTGCGATAATCCGTAAAAGAGTAGACTTGCCTTTTCCGTTCGCACCTATCAGGGCTATCTTATCTCCTCTGTCAATTTCAACTGAGCTGTTTTCTATGATAACATTATCACCAAACGCTTTTGACACATTCTTTAGCTCCACCAGTACCTTTCCCGGTGTTTTATCCACCCGGAAATTGATTCTTATATCTGGTCTTTCAATTGCTGCATCTTCTATCCGTTCCAGTTTATCCAGTTTTTTCATGATGCTTTGGGCCATTGCCGCCTTACTGGCTTTTGCCCTGAAACGTTCCACCAGTCGTTCATTCTGCCTGATATAGTCCTGCTGGTTTTCGTAAGCTTTCTGCTGCATTTCTATACGGATCGCTTTCTCTTTTTCGTAATAGTCATAATTACCTGTATAAATATGCAGTTTCTGCTGGTACACTTCCACGATCTTGGTTACCATCCGGTTCAGGAAATACTTATCGTGGCTGACAATAACTACAGACCCCTGGTAATGTAGCAAATATTTTTCCAACCACTCAATAGAAGGCAGATCGAGGTGGTTTGTCGGTTCATCCAATAAAAGAAGATCAGGTTGTTGCAGGATCATCTTTGCCAGCAATACCCTCATTCTCCACCCACCGCTGAATTCTTTGTAAGGCCGTTGCAGATCAGCATTTGAAAAACCAAGGCCCTGTAATACTTCCTCAGTGCGATGATGAATATCATAACCGCCCAATGTTTCCAGTTCATGTAATTTATCGCTGTAGTCATGCAGGGTCTTTTCATCTCCAGTCCGTTCCAGTTCTTTTCCCAGCTCTTCAATCTCTTTTTCCAATTGCAACACTTTTTCAAAAGCACCAAGTGCTACCTGTAAAATAGAGTCATTGGTATCGAAACTCAGCAAGTCCTGGTGCAGGTAACCGATTGAAGTAGTCCGGCTTCTTTCTACAGTGCCTGCCGAAGGCAGATATTCTCCTACCAGCAGTTTCAGTAAGGTCGATTTACCCGTACCGTTATACCCAATAAGGCCAATCCTTTCCCCCGGCTGTATATGCCAGGTGGCATCTTCAACAATTACTCTTGCACCAAATTCAAAGGTCACATTTTGCAATCCTGCCAGCATAGTTCAAATTTAACAGGTGCAAAAATAAAGGATTACCACTTCCGGCGGCCTGCGTTTATCTTTGCTCAAATATTCCGGCAGAATGAAGAAAATAATAGACATACTTAGCATTGTTTTACCGGCTCTGATAATCATACTAGGTATAATCCGTGTTTTTGTGAACAAAACAAGAGGGATAAATGGATTGACCATGTTCTTTGCAATATCCTTGCTCCTGGCAGGGCTCATCCGGTTTTATCTTATACCGGGAGGAGGTAGCTCCGGTGATAATGGCCCAAAACCGCCCCCTCTTTCCGTAAGTAAACACAGCGAAGCCTTTAACCTTTCGCTGGATAATGTATTAAAGGCTTATTATAACATGACCACTGGTTTTGCAGATAACAGCATTACTGCTATCAACGAACATGGAGCCAGTTTGAAAATCGCACTCGACAGCCTGAAACTGGATGAACTAAAGGTTGACAGTCTCATATACCAGACTGCCATGCAGCCTTACGAAAATGCAAAAGCAGAGATTGGTTCCATTCTTGCTGATCCTTCCATGGATGAAAAGAAGGGATCGTTGAATATTTTTTCAAACGAACTTTTTGCCCTGCTCAGTACGATACATTACGACCGGGCTGTTTTATACTGGCTGGAATGTGATAAAGCATTTGGTGAGGACAAACCGGGGAACTGGCTTAGTAATGCAGAAGAGTCTTTAAACCCATATGGCCAACAAGACTGCAGAGATGTAAAAACCAGGATCAACTTTGTTCCTGCCGATTCAACTAAAGCAAAATAAGATTGTTAGTGCAGTTATGGTAAGATTTATCAGTATTGTTTTTTTATTACTTTTTTTTTCGAAAGGCTTTTCACAAAACCGGTTTACACTAAATGGTTATGTTAAAGATAGTCTGTCAGGAGAATCCATTATCGGTGCCAATATATCAGTAAATGGTCAATCAAAGAGTGTTACCAGTAATCTATATGGTTTTTTTTCCATTACGTTGAATGAAGGGAGTTATATAATTACTGCTTCACATGTGTCCTATTTGGGAAAGTCTGTGCAAATAGAGCTGAAAAATAATCAGTCTTTCAATTTTGATATCGTCTCAAAGTCAGCTGCTATTGAAGAAGTAGTTGTGTATAGCAAAAGAAGGGATGGTAACGTTAAAAATGCCCAGATGGGAAAGATTGATCTTTCCATGAACCAGATAAGGACAATACCTGCTTTTTTAGGAGAAGTAGATATTCTGAAAGCCATTCAATTATTACCGGGTGTGCAGAGTGCCGGGGAAGGTAATGCAGGATTTTATGTTCGTGGTGGTGGTCCGGATCAAAATCTTATTATGCTGGATGATGCTGTTGTGTATAATACAGGGCACTTGTTTGGCTTCTTTTCTATATTTAATGGAGATGCAATAAAAAATGTATCCCTGATCAAGGGAGGAATGCCTGCCCAATATGGAGGTCGCCTGTCTTCCGTGCTGGATGTATCCATGAAGGATGGTAATATTAATAAACTGCAAATGGATGGAGGTATCGGCCTGATAGCATCCCGCTTTTCTATCCAGGGTCCGTTAGAGAAAAATAAAGCATCATTTATCCTATCTGCCCGAAGAACATATGTTGATGCATTAGCCAAGCCTTTTATTAAAAAAAGCAGCAGTTTCTATGGCTCCGGCTATTATTTCTATGATGTAAATGCGAAGGTAAATTATCGCTTTTCAGAAAAAGACCGGTTGTACCTGAGTGGTTATTTCGGTCGGGACGTATTTGATTTCAATAACTCCAAACGTTCCTTTAAAACAAATATACCCTGGGGCAACTCAACAGCTACCCTTAGATGGAACCATGTATTCAACCGCCGGCTTTTTTCTAATACTACTTTGGTGTATAATGATTATAATTTCAAATTCTCTGCACAACAGGAGAGTTTTGATATTGGCCTTTCTTCCGGCATCCGTGATATTACTGCTAAATCCGATTTTGACTATTATCCGTTACCCAACCACAAATTAAAGTTTGGTGGATTGTTCACCTATCACAAATTCATTCCAAATGTTGTAACAGGCAGACAGGATTCAATAGAATTCAAACCTAACAACGAAGGGGCCAAGTATGCAGCAGAAGCGGCATTGTACATGCAGGACGATTGGGAACTGGGAGAGAAATGGAAAATAAATTATGGCATCAGGTGGAGCAGTTTTACACAAATAGGACCTTATACTAAATATATCCGCGATGCGGACGGTAACAAACTCGACAGTACAGAGTATAAAAGTTTTGATCCTGTAAAGACCTATGCAGGTCTTGAACCACGCATTACTTTACGCTATGCCATTAACGACGAAACTTCAATAAAAGCTGCTGTTACCCGTAATTACCAGTATATACACCTGGTAACAAATGCAGGCACCACATTACCAACCGATCTTTGGGTACCCAGTACTTATATTGTGAGGCCACAGTTAAGCTGGCTTTATTCCGCCGGCTTCTTTAAGAATTTTTCAGATAATACTTTCGAAACCTCAGTCGAGTTGTATTATAAGGACATGAGAAACCAGGTAGAGTATAAAGAGGGTTATACTCCTTCGCTGGCTGATCCCGAAGATGAATTTGTGTTTGGAAAAGGCTGGAGTTATGGAACCGAACTTTTGATCAATAAATTAAAAGGAAGATGGACTGGCTGGGTTGGTTATACTTTGTCGTGGACCTGGAGAAAATTTCCGGATCTAAACGAAGGCGAAAAATATCCCGCCCGGTATGACAGGCGACATGATCTTTCTGTTGTTGGAAACTATGAAGTGAACAAGAAGTGGAAACTGGGTGCCGTGTTTGTATTTGGAACAGGCAATGCAATAACCTTACCAGAGAGATTTTATGTTATCAATGGTGTACTTACCCAGGAATACAGCAAGCTGAACCAGTACCGGATGAAGCCTTACCACCGGATGGACTTCTCTGCTACTTATACACCCATACCTAAGAAAAAAAGAAAAGTAAGCAGCTATTGGGTCTTTAGTATTTATAACCTGTACAGCCGCCTGAATCCTTATTTTTTATACTTCGACCAGGAGGGAAGTGTGGTAAATGGTGATCTTAATGTCGAAACAAGGCAAGTTTCGCTTTTTCCTATTTTACCGTCAGTTACCTGGAATTTCAAATTTTAATTCATTTATTGGCCCATAACAAAAAGGCCTGCTAGGGCAGGCTTTTTGCGTCAAATAACTTGAGAATTAAAATTTGTTTGCAAAGTGAAAATAGTTATATCACTTCATTAATCAAAGATTGAAAATAATTTTTTTCAACTGTTTTTTGTTTTTAGGTATTTACGATTAGTTACTTGAGAACAATCAATCGTTTGCTAATACTTATGATAAAATACAATAAACACCAGGCAGTAATTTTCTTGCAGCTAAAAAGATAGAAGCAACTGTCTACTGGCTCCTGGAAACCATCCCCGGCTTTTCGTATACAAATCTTACCATTGCATTCTTTTGCTCGTCAGAAGTAAGATAAAGCTGGTATCGTTTTGTTCCGGCGGTGATAATCATTAGCGCAGTGTTGGGAGGTATTGAGCCGAGATTTTCGCCTACCATTATTACTTCCTGCAATGGCCGGAGTGGATCAATTTTCACTGTAAGACTGATCGGTTGTGTCTTCAACATCCTGTTAGATACAACAGGCATATTGTTTACATATACTGAAATAGTATCGCCATCTATCTGGCCATTGTCATAAAAATCTATCTTGATGGAGCCAGTATCTACTTTTATCTCCTTTACCAGTTCTGCTTTCCGTTTGGTAAGTGATGGAGGGAGTCTCAGCTCGGGTTTAAAGGTCGCTTTTTCAAACCGGGTGAGAACAATGGTGCCTGGCTCACAAATTGTTTTGCCATCCATGGCTTTGCCGGTAGGAGTGGCCCATGTTCCCCTGAGTTGTTCTTCGGTAACCACATTACCACCACCGCGATGATACTTTAATATGTATGTCTTGATACAAGGAACACAATCTTCCTTTATTTTAAAAGTAACTATTCCAATCTCTTTGATGACAATCTGGTTACTATCCCTGTTGTGAACACCTTCAAAATTCTCCTTTACATAATTCAGTGAATCAGAAAAATGATAGGCTGTTCCGGTTATTCTTGTACCAGCCACCTGAAGCTGAAGCTCGATATTATATACGGGAAAACAACCACTGGGAGCCATTATCAATTTGCCTTTCCAGATACCATTAATATCCTGGCCACTGGCAGAAAGACCTGCTAACAAACAAACAGATATGATAAATTGCCGGATCATTATACAGGAAAAATAAATGAAAAAACGCAGGGGGCTCTAAAAATTACAGCAACGGCAACAGTTAATTCAGCTAATCAAAAAAGATACATGTCACTTTGGTCCCTGATATTTAAACCGCACAACTGCATTCTTCTGTTCTGTAGACGTAATCCGTACTTCAAACCGTTGCGTACCTGCCTCAACGATCATTAGAGAGGTATTAGGAGGTATACTGCCGAGATTCTCTGCTACCATAGTGAGTTCATGCTCTGCATTATCCTCATCCATATTAAACCTGACAGTCAGCGGGGAGGCGGTAAGCCTTTTTTCAGAGAGCACTAATTTCTTATCCAGGTAAACAGATATAGTATCTCCATCTATTTCACCATTATCAAACAATTTTACTGTAACTACAGGGCTATTCACTGTCAGCACTTTTACCAGTTCGTTTGTCCTGTTCTTTATTACGGGTGGGGTAGGTGTAACAATGACTGGCTTTATTTTTTTGGTCGTTGTATCATTCTTCACCACGGGTGGCAGGACCTGTGTCTTCGCTATACTATCTTTCTTCAGCGGAGATTTATTTACTATTACAGTTTTTTTTGCTACTGGCGTAGTGATCTTTGTCTTTGCTGTATCTTTTTTTACGACGGGAGGAGGTGTAACCGGTTTGGTACCTGGGTTGGTTTTAACCGGTGGTTTATTCACAATAACAGGGGCAGTCTTAATTTTACCCCGCAGAAAAGGCTCAACATAAAAGTCAGATGTAGTTACTTTCCGCAGGTAGACTTTTCCACCACCGCAATTATCTCCTTTTTTAATAGTAACTCCGTCTTTTTCAAATTTACTTGTATAAGTGCCTTCCAGAAATTCTTCTTTACCTGATTTACTGTATTCAAACAAACATTTCATAATACAGGCCTGTGATCCGCCAGACATCCGGAGTTCTACTGTTCTTATTTCCTGGATCAGTGCCTTTTTACCAGCTTTATTATAGCTGCCGGTAAGAGTAGCTTTGCCATAAAATACTGTAGAGAGGTAGGAATAAGAAACCCCTGAAACAGAATTAGACGTTTGCTTGATCTGCAATTCAAACTTATAATGTTCGAACGATGAAGTGATAAAATACCCTCTCCAGATACCAGTAAGATTTTGGGCCGGCAAGCTTAATGATCCGGCAAATAAAACTACAAACAAGGATAACAAGTACTTGTATCTTACAACTTTCATCAGGGAGCAAAACTACAAAATCTGTGATAAGCGATGGTTCAATAAGGGCAAGAGTTTGTTAATTTTAGTCTTGGCTTATTTAAATGAAAATATGAGAAAATACAGGTTTACTTTTTTGTTCATTGTCCTGGTTCAGCTGATTGGTTATACTCAGGAAAAGGATATTGAAATTGAGCTGCTGAAAAAACTGGATTCTATCAGCAAAAGCAGTTCCATAGCCCGTCATTTCGCATCATTATATTTTGAAACTACGATCCTTTCCATCGATTTTTTTGCAACTGCTGACCCGGCAGTCAAAAATTTCATTGAACGCCTGGAAAACAATTTTGCAGGATTTTTCTTTCGTTCGGCAGACGCTCATTTTAACAAAACAGCAATCCCGGTTGTATGGCAGTCCTATTTCGGGGATTCCACTTTATCCCCCCTGCAATACAAATTACTTGGTATTAATGCCCACATTAATGGAGATATATGGCAGGCATTGACAAGTGAATTCTCCGGCAAAGAGTTGATGGAAAACAGAATTACTTATTTAAGATTTCAAAAAGGCTTACAAAAACAATATCAGCGATTCTACAATGACTATGTATCAAGTAATCTTAAAACAGGGCTCCTAAACAATACCACACTGGGATTGACCAAAATATATGGTAAAATGATGCTGGCCAGGTGGAGAAAGCGGCAGCTAAGGCTGGCAATTTTATACCACACAGACAAAAAAAGATTTGATGATGCTTTGGGCAGCCTGAATAGAAAAAGGGAAGAGTTGAACCGCCTGATACTGCGCAATCTTTAGCCTTATTTTGTTACCTTTGCACTCCGATAAAAACCGGATTTTACTGATGATCAATATTACTTTACCAGATGGTGCTGTCAGGCAATATGAAAAAGGTGTATCACCTCTTGATGTGGCAAAATCAATATCTGAAGGATTAGCAAAAAAGGTATTAGCTGCCAACATCAATGGTCAGGTATGTGATGCATCCAGGCCTATCAATGAAGATGCTTCACTGAAACTACTGACCTGGAATGATGCCGATGGACAAATGACCTTTTGGCATTCATCAGCTCATCTCATGGCTGAAGCTGTTGAAAGTATGTTTCCGGGAGTGAAATTTTGGGTAGGCCCTGCATTGGAAAATCCTAAAGGTTTTTATTATGATATGGATCTGGGTGATCGTAAAATGACAGAGGAAGACCTTGCAGCTCTTGAAAAGAGAATGAATGAACTGGCAAAAAAAAATAGTAGCTATGTAAGAAAGGAAATGTCAAAAGATGAAGCTGTAAAATATTTCTCCGAAAAAGGTGACGAATATAAACTTGACCTGCTCAGTAACCTGAATGATGGTGAAATAACTTTTTATACACAGGGAAATTTTACAGATCTCTGCCGGGGGCCACATATACCCAATACCTCCTTTATAAAAGCGATAAAGCTGACCAGCATTGCCGGAGCTTATTGGAAAGGCAATGAAAATAATAAAATGCTTACGAGGGTTTATGGTGTTACTTACCCCACTCAAAAAGAACTGGATGAACACCTTGCCATGCTGGAGGAAGCAAAGAAAAGGGACCACCGTAAGTTGGGCAAAGAATTGGGCATTTTTACCATGGATGATGATGTGGGACCGGGTCTTCCCTTATGGATGCCCAACGGCACCATTATCATTGAAGAATTGGAGAAATTAGCAAAGGAAACCGAATTGGCCGCCGGTTACAAAAGAGTAGTAACTCCGCACATTGCGAAAGAAAGTATGTACCTGACCAGTGGTCATCTGCCTTATTATGCCGACAGTATGTTTCCCCCAATGGAAATGGATGGGGAAAAGTATTATCTCAAGGCAATGAACTGTCCGCATCATCATAAGATTTTTGATGCAGAGCCCAGGAGCTATAAAGACCTTCCTTATCGTATAGCCGAATACGGCACCTGTTACCGCTATGAGCAAAGCGGGGAATTATTCGGGTTGATGAGGGTTCGTTGTTTGCATATGAATGATGCACATATCTATTGCACCAAAGAACAGTTTGCACAGGAGTTCAAGGCGGTAAATGATATGTACCTGAAGTACTTCAAAATATTTGGTGTAGAAAAATATGTGATGCGCCTGTCATTGCATGATCCGGCAAAATTGGGAGAGAAATATATCAATGAGCCTGAACTTTGGCTGGAGACAGAGGAATTAGTAAGAAGTGTATTAATCGAAACAGGAGTACCTTATGTAGAAGTGAAAGGCGAAGGAGCGTTTTATGGACCTAAGATCGATGTACAGATTTGGAGTGCTATAGGCCGGGAGTTCACCCTTGCTACCAACCAGGTAGATTTTGCCCAGGGACGACGCTTCAAACTCAGTTTTACCAATCAGCATAACCAGCCGGAAGTTCCTTTGATCATCCACCGGGCTCCTCTTGGAACTCATGAACGTTTTATCGGGTTTTTGCTGGAGCACTATGCAGGAAAATTCCCGCTATGGCTGGCACCTGTTCAGGTGAAAGTGTTGCCAATAAGTGATAAATTCATTGACTATGCCAGGGCTGTATCAGATAAACTGAAAAAAGCTGATATTCGTAGCGAAGTAGATGACAGGAATGAAAAGATTGGTAAGAAGATCCGCGACACTGAATTAATGAGAGTGCCTTATATGTTGGTAGTAGGAGAGAAAGAAATGAATGAAAATAAAGTAGCAGTAAGAAGGCAGGGCAAAGGTGATGCAGGCGTTAAAACTATTGATGAATTTTTGACTGAGGCAGTCGGAGAAATAAAAGAACGCAGCAGCGAATAAACCGTATTTTAGCAAACCCGAATCCTGATCGGGATATCTAATAGTAAAACAAAATGCTCATCTGCAGGAGAAAGAGCTTCACACAAAAAAAATAAATGGCAGTACCACAAAAACCCGGAGGAGGGTTCAACAGGCCACCAGGAAGCGGGGGATTCAAACCCGGAGGTGGTGGATTCAACAAAGGCGGTTTTAACAGGGGCAGGTTTGCTCCCCGCAAAGAAGCAGAACACCGTATCAATCATTTCATCCGTGTACCACAGGTGAGATTAGTAGGAGAAAATGTAGAAGTTGGTATTTACAGTACACCCGAAGCATTGAAGATGGCGCAGGATCAGGGACTTGACCTGGTGGAAATTTCACCTACTGTTGATCCACCTGTTTGCAAGATCATCGATTACAATAAATTCCTTTACGATAAGAAGAAGAAAGAAAAAGAGATGAAAGCGAAAAGCAAAGTCTCTGAAGTGAAAGAAATCCGGTTTACTCCCAATACTGATGATCATGACTTTGATTTTAAAGCAAAGCATGCCATAGAATTTCTTAAGGATGGTAACAAAGTAAAAGCTTATGTACAGTTTAAAGGTCGTGCCATCCAGTTTCAGGACAGGGGACAGTTACTATTATTAAAATTTGCAGAACGCCTTGCAGAAATTGGTGTGTTGGAAAGCATGCCCAAAATGGAAGGAAGAAGAATGCTGGCTATGTTTGCACCGAAAGGGAAAAAGAAAGCCTGATATTAAAAATTGATTTGATATGAACCCGTCCATAATAAGGACGGGTTTTATTTTTCCAGCATCCTGTGTTCATTTTTCTCAGAAAAACAATCGATATAAAATTCAACGATTATAAATGTTGAGCCGTCCCTTTACGTATCTTGAGCACATTAAAACTGATATTTATGCATTTCATTTACAAGTTATCATTTTCATTTTTATTCTTTGCGAGCCTGTCGCTGGCAGCATTTGCGCAACAGCCACCTGCCGGAGCAAGACCTGATACAACCAGAAGGCCGGGAAACGGGCCCGGAACAGGAACTTCAACAGGTCCAAAAGCGTATAAGGATGTAATTACCGCAAAAGCTATATCAGATGCTGGTCTTTTTGCAGTACATAAAGTGGAGGACAAATATTTTTTTGAAATACCTGATTCGCTTTTTGAAAGGGATATTCTTGTAGTTAACAGGCTTTCAAAAGCAGGTGCGGGAATGAGAATAGGGGGGTTTGCTGGTTATGCAGGTGATCCCATTAGCCAAAATGTAATACAATTTCAAAAAGGTCCAAAAAACAAAGTATTCCTCCGGAATATTTCGTTTGCTGAATATACAAAAGATTCTACTTCTTCGATGTACACGGCAGTAAAGAGATCAAATATTCAGCCGATAGCTGCTTCGTTTGATATAAAGGCTCTTGGTAAAGATTCTGCAGGTGTGGTGATTGATGTGACAGACTACATCAACGGCGATAATGATATTCTATTTTTCGGCAGTGGTGCAAAAACTACTTACCGTATCGGGTCCATACAGCCTGACAAATCATACATTGAAAATGTAAGATCATTTCCTATTAATGTAGAAATCAAAACAGTGAAAACCTATGGTCGTACACCGGCTCCTTCAGGAGGCTCTTCTTTTGGTCAAGCTGTACCTGGTGGAAATCTCACTGTAGAAATCAATAGTTCATTAGTGCTTTTACCAAAAGTGCCAATGCAACCGAGGTATTTTGATAAAAGAGTAGGGTATTTTGCCGTTGGCTATACTGATTATGATGCAAATCCGCAGGGTGTCGAAAACATTATTATGATTAAAAGATGGAGACTGGAACCAAAGGATGAGGACATGGATAAATATAAAAGAGGTGAACTGGTAGAGCCTAAAAAACCGATCATCTTTTATATTGATCCTGCAACACCCAAAAAATGGGTGCCTTACCTGATACAGGGTGTGAATGATTGGCAGGCTGCTTTTGAAAAAGCCGGATTCAAGAATGCTATTATAGGTAAAATTGCTCCCACCAAACAAGAGGACAGCACCTGGAGCCTTGATGATGCCCGGAATTCTGCTATCGTTTATAAACCATCCAATATTTCCAATGCCAGCGGCCCAAGTATCTCCGACCCCCGCAGTGGTGAGATAATGGAAAGCCATATTAACTGGTACCATAACATTATGGAACTGCTCAGGGATTGGTATTTTATACAATGCTCCCCTTCAGATGCCGGTGCCCGGAAAATGGTTTTTGATGATGAACTGATGGGACAATTAATACGCTTTGTATCATCTCATGAAGTAGGCCATACGCTGGGTCTTAGACACAATTTTGGATCAAGTTCTACTGTTCCGGTTGAAAAACTTCGTGATAAAGCATGGGTGGAGGCTAATGGTCATACACCATCTATTATGGACTATGCCCGATTCAACTATGTGGCGCAACCCGAAGATAATATTTCAAGAAAAGGATTATTTCCCCGTATCGGTGATTATGATAACTGGGCTATCGAATGGGGTTACCGTTTATTTCCTCAGTTTAAAGATGCAGAAAGTGAAAAAGGTCATGTCAACAAATGGATAATTGAAAAACTGAAAAACCGCAGGCTTTGGTGGGGTGATGGAGAAAGTAACCAGGATGATTCTCGTAATCAAACAGAAGACCTGGGTGATGATGCGGTAAAAGCCGGTATGTATGGTATTAAAAATCTGCAACGAATTGTTCCAAACTTAATGCAATGGACAAAAGAGGAAAATAAAGATTATACCGGTTTACAGGGCATGTATGAACAAGTACAGGGACAATTTATACGTTACATGGTTCATATTGCCAGAAATGTAGGTGGTCTTATGCTAACGCCTAAAATGGCAGAAGAAAGCGGACCAGTCTATGAAACAGTTTCGGAATCAAAACAAAAAGAAGCAGTCGATTTCCTGAACAAAAATTTGTTTACCACTCCCACATGGCTGCTGAATAATGATATCCTGACCCGTACAGGACTTAGCGGCACTACGTTGGTTGGGCAGGTTCAGGATGCAGCATTGAACAGGTTATTAAATAGCCGCACTTTTAATAAACTTATTGATGCAGAAGCCCTGCTTGGAAATAGTACCTACCAGCTAACCGAGCTTTTGTCTGATCTCAAAAAGGGTATATGGTCTGAACTGGCCTCTGGAAAAACAACTGATATTTACAGACGCAACCTGCAAAAATCATATATAACAAGTTTAATCAGTCTTCTCTCACCACCTGTAAGTAGTTCTCCGGCTCCCGGATTTACCATTACTATTGGCGGTCTAAATGATAAATCGGATGCGAAGAGCATTATCAGGGCTCATTTAGTAACACTTAGAACAGAAATGAACACTTCGGCAGCAAGGGCTACCGATCTCGTAACAAAATATCACCTGCAGGATCTTGCTTATAGAATATCTAAAGCTTTGGATCCCAAATAATAACAGAATAGTTGAAAAAAAAGTAGGCGAAGTGGGGCATTAAAAGAATGTCCCACTTTTTTGTGGATTATGTTTTGAGTGAACGCATTTCAGGCTTATCTTTGCAACCCGTTAAAAAACGGTAGTTCTTAAAAAGTCCTGAATTTGCAGGGCAAAGATTGCCTGAAGAGGTTCGAAAAAGGTCCCCCTGTGGGGAATGCCTCAAGGGTGTAATATTAAATACTGGGTAAAATGCCTAAAGTAAAAACAAACTCCAGTGCCAAAAAGCGTTTCAAAGTAACGGGCACAGGAAAGATCATGCACCAAAAGAGTTTCAAACGTCACATCCTGACAAAGAAATCCAAAAAACGTAAGCGTAACATGAGAATGGACGGAACAGTTGCAAAATCACATATTGATTTTGTAAAACGCCTATTGAGACTCAAGTAAGATACTGCTTGCGATTCCGAATTTTAATTTTAACTCTAAACTTTTTAAGATATGCCTCGTTCAAAAAATGCAGTGGCCTCTAAAGCCCGCCGCAAAAAAATATTAAAACAAGCCAAGGGATTCTATGGCAAACGTAAAAATGTATTAACCGTAGCCAAGAACGTAGTAGAAAAGGGTATGACCTATATGTTTGTAGGCCGTAAGCTCAAGAAAAGAGAATATCGTTCATTATGGATTGCCCGTATCAATGCCGCTGTTCGTGAAGAGGGAATGACCTATTCTGAATTTATCAATAAACTACAGAAAAAAGGTATTGAACTTGACCGTAAGGTACTGGCAGACCTGGCGATGAATAACCCGGAAACTTTTAAAAGCCTGGTTACTTCAGTAAAATAAGCTGGAAAATTATTTTTCAATAAAAAGAGCCCTGCAATGCAGGGCTCTTTTGTTAAAGAGCGAAGACTAATTATCTCCTAATATGATGATCAATGCATATATCACACCCGGAAGCCAAAATAATAATGTAAGTAAAAGGCTTATCCAAAATCTGTTATTGATCTCTCCTTCATGCAGGTAAACAGCTAACGGTGGCAGAAGGATGGCTAATATAACCAGCAATAGTGTATTAGTGTCCGCCTCTCTGCCAGCTTTCCTTGCAGACTTGTACGCCTTGATTTCCTTTTTTACTTCCTTCCCTAATTGTCTTCTTTCTTTTTTTGAAAGATTTTTAAACTCATCAACCGCCGCTTTTACTTTCGCAGGATCTGGCTCGGTAGTTAAAGAAACGGGGTTAATAACAAGTGCCGCAGAAGAATAATTTACTGAAGTGCCAATAATCAAAAATGCAAGCAATACTAACAGATTCAATCTCATAATAATTGTTTTTGGGTTTAGCGGTGAATAAATAATTAGCAGCCAATAATATGCCGGAAGTACAAAAATAAACCCGCACAAGGCGGGATTATTCTAAAATATATCAACAAGTGTGAATTGTTACATAATATCCATTGCTTTTACAAAGGCCGTAGTTTGAAAAGGGAGTATCAATGTCAGCCATTCCCAGTGGGAATAAATAGCAAAAATCAGTGCGGCAGTAGATGCAAAAAAAACTAACCACCAAAGGCCT
>JAKQEA010000056.1 GCA_029558715.1 Bacteroidota bacterium
TTCTATTATTGCTTCTGGGATGGTTTTATTGCCTGTTCGAAAGGAGGCACAACTATAGAAGAACCTGGCGGTGGCCCGCATGTTGTGACCACAAGTGATACCACACAACCTATCCTTATATTTATACACCTGTAAATGACAAGTCATTTACAAATGGTAATAACATTAGCATTACCGGAAAAATTTCCGATGACCTGGGTCTCTACAGTGGCACTATGAGAATAACTAACGATGCAAATGGTGAACTGATAAAGGAACAATTGTACGAAATACATGGGAATAGGTTATATAATTTCAGCGTTAGTCATATTGCTTCGGTAACGGCCCTGACTAATTGTACTGTAACTGATTTTTTGAGGATCATGGCCTGAATAGCGTAACAAAATCACACAAAATAAAAATGAATCCCTGATATTACATTGATTCAATCGTTTTCAGCACTTTCTCCCAATTTCCTCCGTTATATACTTCTTTCAGGCCAAGCTGTTTGAGTGTGTTGGCAGCTATTCTGCTTCTGTGCCCGGAGGAGCAGCAAAGAATCACCGGTTTATTCAGATGCTTTATTCTTTCAACACTTACTGATATCCTGTCTACCGGGATGTTAAGAGAGCCGGGAATTCTTCCCCTGTCATATTCATTGGCAGTTCTTACATCAATGATCACTGCATTATTCCGGAGCGCCTTTTTTAAGCCGTTATCCAGTCCAAATAATGATAGAAATCCCATGTTTCTTTGTTTAAGAAAGTACAGTTTTATTTTTTCGTTCACCAATCTGTTGCCGCCACATTGCATAGTACAATCCTTTTTCATCCAATAATTGCTGGTGACTACCGGTTTCCACCACATCGCCCTTTTCAAGTACATATATTCTATCAGCATGCATAATCGTTGAGAGGCGGTGAGCAATCAGGATAGTTACCTGGCTTCCTTCTCTTGATATATCACGGATGGTATCTGTTATTTCTTCTTCGGTCAGAGAATCCAATGCGGAAGTAGCTTCATCAAATAAGAGCAACTTAGGTTTTCGGAGCAGGGCCCTTGCAATGGATAAACGTTGTTTCTCCCCCCCGGATAATTTCAAACCACCTTCTCCGATCATTGTATCTAATCCATTCTCGGCCCGGGCCAACAGGTTTTGACAAGCCGCTTTTTGCAGCACATCATGTATTTCACTTTCTGTAGCTTCTGGATTCACGAATAGCAGGTTTTCTTTTATGCTTCCGGAAAATAATTGGGTGTCCTGGGTAACGAAACCGATCTGGTTGCGAAGATCTTCAAAGTCAATATTGTTTTCGTCCATGCCATTGTATAGAATCTTTCCTTCCTGCGGACGATACAGGCCCACTAATAATTTCATCAGTGTTGTTTTGCCGGATCCTGAAGGTCCCACAAAGGCGATTGTTTCTCCTGTTCGTACTTTAAAACTGATATCGTTGATAGCTTTATGTGCAGCTGTATGATGTTTAAATGCTACCTGGTCGAACTCCAATGTTTCTATTTTTCCAAGGTGTTTGGGATTGGCTGCCCTTGGTTCAGGGGCTTTTTTCATCAGGTTGCCAAAATTTTCCAGGGAGGCCTGCGCTTCACGGTATGTGAGGATAATATTACCGATTTCCTGTAAAGGACCAAATACAAAAAATGAAAAAATCTGCATGGTTACAATCTGGCCTGCATCCATTTTACCTTCAAATACAAACAGCATCAGTAATAAAAGGATAATCTGGCGAAGTGTATTAACAAATGTACCCTGTATAAAACTGATACTGCGGATGCGTTTTACTTTAGTCAGCTCCAGGCCGAGGATTTTAAAGGTGTTTTTATTCAACCGGTTTACTTCCTGGTTAGTCAACCCTAAACTTTTTACCAGTTCAATATTTCTTAATGATTCTGTAGTGGCTCCGGCAAGTGCTGTTGTTTGCCCAACTATTTTTTTCTGAATGGTTTTTACTTTTTTGCTGAGCAGATTGGAGATGACTGTCAGTAAAAAAATACCGCCAAAATAAACCATTGGAAGACTCCAGTGAATGGTGGTGGCATACACAGCCACGAAAACTATGCCGACAATAACCGGGAAAAGAATATTAATAAAAGCAGCTACAAATTTCTCGGTATCAATTCTTACTTTTTGTAATACACTCAGTGTTTCACCGCTTCGGGCATCTTCAAATTCCTGGTAAGGCAATTTCATTGCATGTTGCAGTCCCTGTGTGAAAACGGTGGCTCCGAATTTTTGTGTGATGAGGTTGAGAAAATAATCCTGGAAGGCCTTGGCGATACGGCTGATCATGGCAACGGAAATGGATGCCAGCAGCAACCAAACCACACCATACAGTATGTCGGGTTTGCCAGCCTTATTGATGAAATGGATCTTCGAAAAAAAGAAAGTATCATATCCCTGGGCTTGTACTGATTGGTGATAAGTGGCGAGATTAACAAGCTTTCCGAAAATGATCGGGTCTACCAGGGAGAAACCAATATTGATGGCCGCAAGTAACAGTACTAAAGCGACAAGCCATTTATAAGGTTTCAGGTATTTAAATAAAATTCTCATAAAAACAATTAATAAGTAAAGGGGTAGTTACAGCAAAAATCATGGCAAAAGCCAAACAGGAAATAATGACATTGTTTTGAAATAATTTCGTACCGAATATACGAATTGGTTGCTTTTGCTATGGCAGCCTGTCATCTTTATTACTAACTGGCAGTAATGGAACTGCAAACTTATTGGTGCCGGAGGAATTTGTATTTATACACGGTATCAATATGTAGTCAACGCATTATCCGGCCCAGCCTTCTCTGTCCAAACTCCTGTATTGTATTGCTTCTGCCAGGTGTTCCGGTTTTATTTCTTCGCTTTGAGAGAGGTCGGCAATAGTTCTGGAAACCTTCAGTATCCTGTCATAAGCCCGGGCGGACAGGTTGAGTTTTTCCATTGCCGCTTTTAACAAGTTAGCACCCACTGTATTGATCACACAGATTTCTTTCAGCATTTTACTGCTTATTTGTGCATTGCAATAGATGCCCGGATTGTTTTTATATCGCTCTGCCTGCATTTCCCTTGCTTTTATTACCCGGTCGCGGATGGCAGAAGAATGCTCCTGCGGTTTGATAGATGATAATTCACTGAATGCAACAGGAGTTACTTCCACATGAAGATCGATGCGGTCAAGTAAAGGACCTGAAATTTTGTTCAGGTATTTCTGTACTGTACCCGGAGGGCAGGTGCATTCTCTTTCCGGGTGATTATAAAAACCGCAGGGGCAGGGATTCATAGATGCCATCAGCATGAAAGAGGCGGGAAAATCAACAGCCACTTTGGCTCTTGATATGGTTACTCTTCTTTCTTCCATGGGTTGACGCATCACTTCCAGTACCGTTCTTTTAAACTCGGGCAGTTCATCCAGGAACAAAACTCCATTATGTGCTAAAGAAATTTCACCGGGTTGCGGAATGCCGCCACCACCAACCAAAGCAACATCGCTGATCGTATGATGCGGTGAACGGAAGGGCCTTTTTGAAACCAATGTCGCATTCTCTGGTAATTTACCTGCTACGGAATGTATCTTGGTTGTTTCCAGCGCTTCCTGCAAAGTGAGTGGCGGAAGTATGGTAGGTAATCTTTTTGCAAGCATGGTTTTACCTGCACCGGGCGGACCAATTAATATTGCATTATGGCCACCTGCAGCGGCTATTTCCAGAGCTCTTTTGATATTTTCCTGCCCCTTTACATCTGCAAAGTCAATTTCAAAATCATATTGTGAGTTAAAAAACTCTTCTCTTGTATTAATGATGACCTGCTCCAATCCTTTTTCTTCATTGGCAAAAAAATCAATCACTTCTTTGATATGAGTAACACCATACACCTGCAGGTTATTGACCATGCCCGCTTCTTTGGCATTTACTTTTGGAACGATCAATCCTTTGAATCCTTCTTTTCTTGCCTGTATGGCAATCGGCAGTGCTCCTTTAATGGAACGAATTTCACCATCCAGTGATAATTCTCCCATAACGACATACCTGGCAAGAGCTTCTGCATTTTCAATTTGTTCAGAAGCACCGAGTATACCTAATGCAATAGGAAGATCAAAGGCTGTTCCGCTTTTCTTGATATCTGCCGGTGCCAGGTTTACCACCACTTTTGTACGGGGTACACTGAAATTATTGGTTTTGAAAGTGCTTTCGATCCGTTGCAGGCTTTCTTTCACAGCATTGTCAGGCAGGCCGACGATCATAGGGTCCTTTCCGGTGGTCAGCCAGTTTACTTCGATTGTAATAGTGATGGCTTCCACTCCATACACTGCACTGCCAAACGTTTTTACAAGCATGGCCGGAAGATAGGAAAAAATGCCAACCCGCTGATTACCGGAAAGTGGTATAGATTGGCTAATTGACTTGTTGTATACTTATTTCTGACAAAAGAGAAGTTGTATGATCTGCCTCAACCTTAGCCACCGGGCCGGTAACAGGAAAATAAAATGTTTCCGCTTTTTTTGAAATAAGCAGCTTCTCTCCTTTATTTTTTCGCAGACCGGTAATAAAGTATAAGTCTAATGGAAATTCAAAAACCGTTTTTTGCTGTTGTTCAACAGTAACTGCTACTTTATTTTCTTTACTTAAATTTTTCCATTTTATTTTAAGCGATGGGTTTTCCGGAGTATACAGCCATTGCCTGAAAAATTGTTCCAGGTTTTTCCCTGATACGTTCTCAAAAATATGCTGCAGGTCTTTTGTCTCAGCATTTTTTCCGGCATAGGCAGCATAATATTGTCTTATACTTTCTTTAAAAATGGAATCACCCAGTTGCCTGCGCAGCATATGCAGCACCCAACCACCTTTTTGGTAACTGTTGGCATTCAGGAGCCGCATATAATCGGGGGTACTGTCCACTACAGGTCTGTTGGCATTTTTTACAAAATCAATAACCGTCTCCCTGTCTTCCTGCATCCGTTTGTTCAGGCTGTCTGTTCCATACTTTGATTCGAGATAGATATGTGTGAGATAGGTAGCAAAACCTTCACTGAGCCAGAAATGGGCAAAACTTTTTTCGGTAGCCATATTGCCAAACCACTGGTGTACAATTTCATGGGCTATCAGTCTTTCTTCTGTTTGCAGGCCATTGACTGTATGCTCTGCATAAAAAATGGCGCCGGCATTTTCCATACCACCAAAGATGGTCTTCGATTGCACATTGGCTAACTTTTTATACGCATAGGGACCAATATAGTCTGTGAAGAAAGCAAGTATGTCTTTTGCTATAGCATAATCATAAAATCCATGATCCTTATTTTCAGTGTACACCCAGCTGCTGACAGGAATGCAATCATTCACAAAGCCGGCATGTTGCACAGCGAAATCAGCCACACCAATCACCATAACTTTAGTTGGCAAAGGCACATTTTCTTTCCAGTGGGTTAGCTTTTTATCGCCGGGTAAATTTGATTCTTCCACGAGAATGCCATTTGAAACAACCCTGTAACGGGAGGGGGCAGTTACAATAAACTCAACAGATGCTTTATCAGCGGGGTCATCTACACAAGGCAGCCAGCGATGGGCACGGTTGGGCCAGTTGTCGGCAAAGAAGGTTCTTTTGCCGTATTTGTTTTTAGAAATGATCAGCCCGTCAGCCGGTACGCCTTTATACGAAATGATAAAAAAACCGGTATCCCCTTTGACAGCTTTTTCTCCCCGTGGAATAACAATTTTATTATGCTTGTGACTGAAAGATGTTTCTTTAACGACAATTTCTCCCGGCCATCCGTATGGATATTTCACGGCCGTTACTTTCATTCCTTTCAATGCGGTATTAATATTCTCCAGGTCAATGTCTATGGCAGGCGCATTTTGTGTGTATACGAATTGTATACCGGCTTCTCCGCAGAGGGTGTCATCCAGGTCATTTAATTCAATCCGGAAAGTGTAATGCAGTACATCAATATTTCTTTGGGCTATGACTGCAACCGAAAAATAAAATGACAATAATAAGAGCAGGCTTTTTTTCATAGGCTACAAAATAGTAATTTATTTCTCCTTTTAAACCTATTAAATCCCCAAATCGGTTGCTGTCTTACAGCTTCTCCAGCATATCCACTACTTTTTCTCTTTTCAGGATGACATAACCGATACGGTCATTGCTGATGCCTTCTTTCAGCTGGTAACTGAATTTCAGCTGGTCATCTTTTACATCCGTTTCAAAATACCGGAAAGAAATATTGGGATAGTTTTTCAGTTCATCCCCGATCTCATACAAATGAGTGGAAAGAATGAAAAGCGAGTTTTTTATTTTGATCAGTCCTTTGATCACTGCCAGGGAACATTTCATCGCATCCTGTACATTGGTGCCTTTAAACAATTCGTCAATAAGTACCAGCCATTTTTTACCATCATTTATTTTTTCAATCGTGTTTTTGATACGCTGTACTTCGTTGAAGAAGTAACTTTCCCCTTTGGCAATATTATCTACTACGTTAATATTGCTCAGTAATCCGTCAAACAAGGTCAGTTTCATTTTTTTTGCCGGCACACCCATTCCAATATGCGCCAGGAAAACCGCAGAACCCACCGATTTTATCAATGTGCTTTTGCCGGCCATATTGGCCCCGGTCAGGAAAAGAAAATTATGCTCCGGGTTCATCTGCAGGTCATAGGCTACCGGTTGTGGTAACAGGATGTGATAAAGTCCCTTTGCATCTACCAGTGGTGTTTGCTGTTCCACAAATTCCGGGAAACTAAGGTTGTATGTTTTTACTGCCACTGCCATTGAATACCAGGCATCCAGCCGGCTATAGATATCTATCAGTTCAAGAGTGTTTGTTTTATATCGGCCGCGAAGATGATACCCGAAGTACAGGTTTTGTCTTGTTGATATTTTTTTGCCCGGCTCAGTTTCTGAAAGTTTTTGCAGCGGTGCTTCCCTCAGTATCCCGTTGATACGGTCAATATATAATTTGATGTTAGCGGGCAGGTCAAGATCTTCCAGCAGCTCGGCAATCTTACGGATGCCGCGGAAGAAATCAGCGAAATGTGTCATCGAGTATTTGACCATGGAATAATCCTCGCTGTGCAGCCACTTATACAAAAGGTTGTTGAAAGAGGCAGGAGCTTCACTAAAAGGATCAAGTGAATAATCAAGGAATTTATCCATTACCAGTACCGTACCATTGCTGATATCCGTGGGCCAGTCTTTTACATGCTCCATAAAAGTGCGGATCACTTTTTGGGTGCCGATGATTTTTTTCAGGTCATTATGCGGTTCGCTGAAAAATTTGCGCAGCCATTCCCGGCCGCCTACGGTGCGGGTAAAGTTCAGCTTATGAAAAATAGAGAACTCTTCTTCCTGGTGAAAGATGGAAATATCATTGAATGATGTACTATCTATTTGCATGATTGATCAGAACACAGATTAATATCATGTTGATGATTTACGCAGAATACCATAACATATCTACACTGTCATAACTATCTGCGCTCTCTTTATCTTTCAAATTTTAACCTTAGCCCCATTTGAGATTCATCCCACACCCCGTTTCCATACACTAAATGGCCATTTACAAACGTATGGGTAATAGATGCAGGAAAGGTAAAATTCTCTAAAGGGCTCCAGCCGCATTTGTACAAAATATTTTCTTTTGTCACTTTGTATTCTTCGTTCATATTTGCGATCACCAGGTCGGCATGATAGCCTTCCCTGATATAGCCTCTTTCTTTTACCTGGAAACAATCAGCAACAGCATGGCTCATTTTCTCTGCAATCTTTTCCAAACTGATCTTTCCCTGTTTATAATAATGGAGCATTAATAATAATGAATGCTGTACTAAAGGCAAACCGGCATGCGCCTTTTCATAAGGCCCATCTTTTTCTTCCCGGGTATGCGGTGCATGATCGGTTGCTATTACATCTAACCGGTCGTCGAGCAAGGCTTTCCATAATGCTTCTTTGTTATGAGGAGCCTTGATGGCGGGGTTACATTTGATACGGTTGCCCAGCGTTGTATAATCATTACTGGTAAAATGCAAATGATGCACACAAACTTCCGCCGTTATACGTTTCTCTTTTAAAGGAAGCATGTTGGTGAACAACTGCAGTTCTTTTTCTGTGCTGATATGAAGTATATGAAGCCTTGTTCCGTATTTTTTTGCTATCTGTATGGCATACAAAGAGGATTCATAACAGGCCTCTTCATCCCTGATGATAGGATGATCAGCAGCCGTCAATATTCGTCCGCTGGCTTTGGCTGCCTCAAGATTTTTGCGGATGATGTTTTCATCTTCGCAGTGAGTGGCAATCAGCACTTCACTTTCCCGGAAAACTTTGTCCAGTGTATTAGGATTATCCACCAGCATATTGCCGGTGCTGGCACCCATAAAGATCTTGATGCCGCAGATATCTTTTTTCTTTTCGTTTGTTTTCAGCACCTGCTCTGCATTATCATTAGCGGTACCCATATAAAATGAATAATTGGCTAATGATGTTTGCGAAGCAATGCGGTATTTATCTTCCAGCAGTTCCTGTGTCAGTGCATTGGGAATAGTATTGGGCATTTCCATAAAACTGGTAACTCCGCCTGCTACAGCCGCTTTGGCTTCAGTAGCAATCGTTGCTTTATGCGTCAGTCCCGGCTCCCTGAAATGCACCTGGTCATCTATACAACCGGGCAACAGGTATTTTCCTTCGCCATTGATCTCAATTGCACCCGCATTTATTTGCGATGCAATTTTTTCTATTCTGCCATTTGTTATCAACACATCTGCATTTTTAATCTGCCCTTCGTTGACAACCTGTATATTCTTAATCAGGTAATTTTGCATATCTTGTCCGGTGAAATTTAAGTCCAAAGCCAATACCCATGCAATTTAAACAAATTACCCCCCGTCCCCTAAAGGCGGGTTATTATTTCCTGATTCTTTGTCTATTTTTCAGCACCATACATACACAAGCACAGACTACATACCTGCCACAGGGCGATAAGGCCAATATACTGTTGGAACGGCTGGAGATAAAGGCAAAAAAAGACTCTGCTCTTAATTTTTCAAAACTTAAGCCATTTAGCAGGTTAAAAGCTATCAGCTCGATATACAATATCGGGGAAAATAACCAGCTTGCCTACCGGTTAACAAAAAGTGTTTGCTTGTCTAGGGTAGATCTGTACAACTTATATGCACTGCTTCGGAATAATTATGAATACTTACCTGATTCTTTAAAGAATGTCTTTAAAAGTAAAAAACCTATCGGTAAGAATTTTTATACCACACCTGCCAACCTCTATGAAGTACATGTGAAGGATTTTGACCTTGTCATCAACCCGGTGATACAGGTGACTGTTTCCAAAGAAAAGGATAATGGCGAAACACTATATCAAAACACCCGGGGGCTGAACCTTCGTGGCCGCATTGCCAATAAGATCGGCTTCTATGCTTACATTACCGATAACCAGGAGAAAACAGCTTTCTATGTAAGAGATTTTGTAACAGCCCGCAGGGCCGTGCCCGGTGCCGGGTTCTATAAAAACTTTAAAGGGACCGGCTATGATTATTTTGATGCCCGCGGTTATTTCACCTTTAATGTGACAAAGTATATTGATGTAACATTCGGGTACGACCGCAATTTTATCGGCAACGGACATCGCAGTATGTTCCTGAGTGATTTTGGTAACAGCAATTTATTTTTAAAACTGAATACCCGGATCTGGAAGATCAATTACCAAAACCTTTTCATGGAACTGCATAATGCAGATAACAGGGTGGGGGATAAACTGATCGGTAAGAAATACGCCGCAATGCATCACCTGGATGTAAATGTGACCAAATGGCTCAATATTGGTTTGTTTGAAGGAGTAGTGTTTGGACGGCAAAACCGATTTGATTTTGGTTACCTGAACCCGATCATTTTTTATCGTTCTATTGAACAGCAGAATGGAAGTTTTGATAACTCTGTGGCAGGCCTGGATGCAAAAGCCAATATCGGGAAAGGCATACAACTCTACGGCCAGTTGTGCCTTGATGAATTCTTATTGTCTGAAATAAAAAATAACCGGGGCTGGTGGGCCAACAAATGGGGCATACAACTTGGTGCTAAATACATTGATGCTTTTAATATTTCCAATCTTGATCTGCAGCTGGAACATAACAGGGTGCGGCCCTTCACTTATTCGCACCGTGATTCGGTGGCCAACTACACCCATTATAACCAGCCGATGGCACATCCGCTCATGGCCAATTTTAGTGAGTTCATTGGTATAGCCCGGTATCTGCCGGCGCCCAGGTGGCTGGCTGTTGGCAAACTTATCTATTACACACAGGGCAGAGACAGCAGCAGCCAGAGCTATGGCAGTAATATCTTTTATCCTAATGTGCCACCCTTCCGCCAGGGAGATTTTGGGTATAGTATCGGTAGTGGCTGGAAGACGAATGTATTGCTGGCTTCCTTTCTCCTGTCGTACGAGCTGCGGGAGAATATGTTCCTGGAGCTGAATGCGGTCGTACGTAAACTGGATACAAAGACTGCTCCGCTTGTTTCCAATAATACATCAGTCATCACTTTTGGTTTCAGGTGGAATATGCACCGCCGGGACTTTGATTTCTGATAAGATCTGTAAATATATCCATGTGCCGTAGCCAGACCTCTTTCCCGGCCGGCGAAGAATATTGGCTACAAACTGCGGGCAGATAAAGTGTAAACTTATTAATTGAAAAAATTGTTGCTGACACCAGTGGCCGGGCCTTGCATTGTTGTAATATTCCCTGTTTCAGCAGCCCGTTTTACTATCAGTGTGGTTTCCTATACTTGTTTATGACAATGATTAAAGTCGAGGAAAATCAACTCAATATTCTTTTGTACAAAGCATCCATTTCTGTTATAGTTCTTTTCTCGTTTAAGTGGTTCCTGATATGTTCCCGTGCATTGGTCCCGAGTTGTTGCAGCAGCGTTCTGTCGTTATAAAGTGATAACAAAGCAGCTGCCATGGCCGATGGGTTTTTAGCGGGTACCACCAGGCCACTCTCGCCATTTTTCATCAGCTCAATATTTCCGGGGATATCGGTAATAACAGGCGCTACGCTTAGGCACATGGCTTCTATAACAGATTTGGTAATGGATTCGCCATATATAGATGGCAATACAAATACATTGCAGGCTGCTACAATCTCCAGTGCATTTTTTTGAAAGCCGGTAAAATGTACTTTATGTTGATTGCCGCCGGAGGCCACCAGTGCGATGTTGCTCTTGCTGTCCATATTTTTACCCACGAGCAGTAAATGAATATTGGCATCCCTGGGCAAAAGGTTGAATGCTTTCAGCAGATAGGGAATGCCTTTCATTTTCCTGTTGTTGGCAACCGTGACAAGTAAGAATGAATCAGGTTCAATGCCCAGTTCTTTCCTGATATCACGGGGTTGGTAATTATTGTACCAGTCTACATTATGCCCTTTGTTGATCGTAATGGCTTTATCCTTGCTCGAAAAAAGTAAATTTCTTCTGATTAGTTGCTCTACGCCGATAGAATTGCAATGAATATAATCAACCCGCGGATGTAGAAACTTGAAATAGGCTGATGGATCGTACCAGTGAATATGCCCGCAAAAACCACGATACAGGATGACTTTTACAGGTAACCCCTTCGCTGCACGGATACCATTTACGATACCTTCACTGTTGAAGAGGTGCATAATATCAATATTATGGTCAACAAGGTATTGGCGGATTATTTTTATTTCTTTTTTGTCAAATTTTTTTGTTGGGTGAAAATCCAATACACGGATGCCGGCACTCTCCATTTCTTCAGCCATCCTGCCCTCTTTGTATGTCATTAAAGTGATATCATATCCCAGCCTGGCGAGGCCAATAAATATGTTGGATTCCGGCCGGGCAGAATGATAGTCCCTGTAGTCTGATATTACTAAAACTTTTACGGGCATTTAATTATTTTAATTTGGCAAAAATACTTGCTGTAATGCGGTTTGCAATGATGCGCCGGTATTTATTTGTTATGATCTTCTCCCGGCAATTTCTCCCGCAAGGGACGTTGCTCAAGCCGCAGAATATTTTCCTTTGTATTGAATATGATAGTAACTATTTATACCTGCCAAAAGCACTGCGGGCAACCTTTTGGCACCTGGCGAAGAAGCGGAGTATGAAGCACCAAACTGTCAACCCGCACAAAGGTTGATACAAGGTAGAATGTCCAATTAATCACTGAACCCAATTTTTTTGCCAAATGCCTGTTATACGACGTTTTTCTTTTTCGCTGTCAGTATTGTGTGTATGTCAAATTCTGTTTCTGATGTTTTGTATTTCACTTTAAAGGTTTCTATTTCATCAAATTT
>JAKQEA010000059.1 GCA_029558715.1 Bacteroidota bacterium
TCCTTCATACAGGATGCCAAATTAAGAAAAGAGCCCGTATCCTCTAGCCGGCCTTCGCCAAATACCTGATTTCAGGAGTGAACGGAGTATATTGCAGAAAAATTAAGGAATGATCATTGATTTCAGATCTGATACCGTAACAAAACCTACTCCCGGCATGATGGAAGCCATGATGAGGGCCAGAGTAGGCGACGATGTTTTTGGTGAAGATCATTCGATAAACGAATTGGAGCAAATAGCAGCGGATATGTTTGGAATGCAGGCCGCTCTTTTTTGTCCCTCTGGCACCATGACTAACCAGATTGCAATCAAATGCCATACTCAACCCGGTGACGAGGTAATTTGCGATGAGAGTTCACATGTTTATCAATATGAAGGTGGTGGCATTGCATTCAATTCAGGTGCATCAGTCAAACTACTGCAGGGCGACAGGGGACGGATAAATGCAGACCAGGTTCTTGCCGCTATTCAGCCTGATGATCCGCACCGTGCACATAGTAGTCTTGTTTCTTTAGAAAACACTTCTAACAGGGGCGGCGGCAGTTGTTATGATTTTTCTGAAATCCTAAAAATCCAGGCACTGTGCAAAGAAAAAAAACTATCCTTCCACCTTGATGGGGCAAGGTTGTGGAATGCGCTGGTTGCAAAAAAAGAATCACCCAAAAAATATGGGGGAACATTTGATAGTATCTCCATTTGCCTCAGTAAAAGCCTGGGTTGTCCTGTAGGTAGCTTACTATTAGGTAAGAAGGATTTTATTAAAAAAGCAAGACGCATAAGAAAAGTCTTTGGCGGAGGGATGCGCCAGGCCGGTTTTATTGCTGCTGCAGGTATCTATGCTTTGCAAAACAATATTGAAAGACTTTCAGAGGATCACCATCATGCTTCACAAATAGCTGGAGCCATCTATAAAAAAGAATTTGTAAAACAAATATTACCTGTTGAAACAAATATAATCATTTTTGAACTGAACGAGTCTATCTATGCACCCGGGCTGGTAGCAAAATTGAAAGAGCATGATATTTTAGGATATGCGATCTCACCCAACAGAGTAAGACTGGTTGTGCATTTGGATATAAGCAAAGAAATGGTAAATAAAACTATTGAAGTATTTAATCAACTCTAGCATTAACTTAATCTATGTTACCAAAGATCAACCCCACTTCGACTAATGCCTGGCATCAACTGCAACAACATTATTCAGAGATCAAAGATGTTCACTTGAAAGAGTTATTCAAAAATGAGCCTGATCGTTTTAAAAAATATTCATTATGTACCGATGAGCTTGTTTTTGATTATTCAAAAAATCTCATTACAGACAAAACAAAACAGTTGCTGCTACAATTAGCTGAAGAGTGTAAAGTAAAGGAAGCTATCAATGCTATGTTCAATGGTGATGCGATCAACGAAACAGAGAAGAGATCTGTATTGCATGTGGCGCTGAGGAATTTTTCCGGCCGCCCGGTTTATGCGCAGGGAACCGATGTAATGCCGGAAGTAAAAAGAGTACTGCGGAAAATCAAAAGTTTCTGTACTACAATACATAGTGGCAAGCACAGAGGTTATACAAACAAAAAAATTAAATATATAGTTAATATTGGTATTGGTGGCAGCGATCTTGGTCCATTAATGGTAACTGAAGCGCTTAAACCTTATTGGAGGGAAGATATCCAAACATTTTTTGTCTCAAATGTTGATGGTACCCATATCACTGAAACACTTAAGAAAGTTAATCCTGAAAGAACATTGTTCCTCGTTGCTTCAAAAACTTTTACCACACAGGAAACAATGACCAATGCGCATACAGCGAGAGAATGGTTTCTGAAAAAAGCTAAGAATGAAAAACACATAGCCAAACATTTTGTGGCACTGAGTACCAATGAAAATGAAGTGGTCAGGTTTGGCATAGACAAAAAGAATATGTTTGAGTTCTGGGATTGGGTTGGCGGGCGGTATTCGCTTTGGAGTGCTATCGGGTTGTCTATAGCGTTGACGATCGGATATAAAAATTTTGAACAGTTACTGAAAGGAGCAAATTGTATTGACAATCATCTTAACGAAAATTCCTTTGACAAGAACATCCCTGTATTGATGGCACTGACAGGGTTATGGTATACCAATTTCTTTGGAACTCAAAGCGAAGCGATCCTCCCTTATGACCAATATCTTCATCGTTTTGCAGCTTATTTTCAACAGGGTAATATGGAGAGTAATGGCAAAAGTGTTGATCGTAATGGCGAGCCTGTTGATTACGCTACCGGCCCTGTTATCTGGGGAGAACCGGGAACCAATGGACAACATGCATTCTATCAACTCATTCACCAGGGTACCCCGCTTATTCCATGCGATTTTATTGCACCGGCACAAACACATAATCCAACAGGTGACCATCATCCTAAACTACTGAGTAATTTCTTTGCGCAAACTGAAGCATTAATGAATGGTAAATCAGAAGAAGAGGCAGAAAAAGAATTAGAGAAACAGGGATTAAGTACAGAGGAGATAGCTAAGCTTCTCCCGTATAAAATTTTTAAGGGCAACAGGCCTACAAACTCGATA
>JAKQEA010000061.1 GCA_029558715.1 Bacteroidota bacterium
CCCTGCCGAACGCAAAGCTTTAAACGCTGGCTGTCATTAAAAACCCTGTTGAAATGAAATTCCTTTCCATTCTTTTTTTTCTGCCTTTATTCGCTTTCTCTCAAGGAAAAATTTCCATAAGCATTGAGTTGAAAGGAATGCCTGATAACATGTTGTTCTATCTATCTGAAGATAAAGTAAACGTGGATTCAGCGATAAGCAAAAATGAAAAGCTATATTTTTCATATCGAAAGATAAACGGTGACACCAAAGGCATTATAATTGTTACCAAGGACAAAAGACACGGTTACTTAATATGGATCGAAAACAAATCCCTGAGCCTGCACGGACAATTTGGCGACTTAACGCCGCTTAGTGCAGACGGTTCTTCCAGTCAGAATGACTTCAAAGAATATAGAGAATTGACATTGCCTCTTGAAAATACCTTGGATTCGGTAAGAAAAAAATTCAACTTAGCAAGATTCGAAAATCATTCCGACAGTTCGCTTTACAAATTAAGCATCGAATCGCTTTCTGAAAAACTGAAAAGTATAAATATAGAATTCCTTAAATCCCATAACAATTCGATAATCAGCACTTACATGCTTCTGTTGGAAACTACAAGAAAAACTTTTACTAAAGCCGAATCACTTGACCTTTTTAATAAACTTCAATTTGATCAACAAAATTCGAGATATGGCCAGGACATATTAAGGTCAATTCAGTTGTACCAAAACCCCAAAGTTGGACAAGAGGCTCCGGCTTTCTCAATGACGGACATAACTGGTCAACAAATTAGTTTAGCAGACTATAAAGGCAAGAATGTCATCTTAATTTTTTGGGCATCGTGGTGCATGCCTTGTCGGGCAGAACTACCTACTTTGAAAGCAGCTTATGAAAGTTTAAAAAAGGATAGTGTTATATTTATTGGTGTGTCCCTCGATGAAAAAAAAGAGTCCTGGAAAAAAGCAATTGACATTGAGAACATTCCTTGGATAAATATTTCTGATTTGAATGGGTGGACTAATGATGTTGCATTGACTTATGGAGTAACAAGTATTCCAGATCATTTCTTTATCAATAAGGCCGGTCTGCTTATCAACAGACAACAGAATTTTCGAACCTTTGAACAATTTGTGCAGGCCTACTTAAAGAATTAACGGCAGATAACATGAACTGTGTAAAAAAAAACCAAATAAATAGCTGACTTTTTTACGGCTTAGCTGAACAGTAATTTGGTTGATACAAACTGTTATTTTTTACCACTGCAAAAACCTGTTTTAAAAGCTTATTCATTACTGCCACCAATGCTTGTTTTCCTGTTTTTCCATTAGCTCTTAATCTTTCATACAGCACCTTGCAGGCCGGGTGGCTGTTTCAGCAGCGCAAGGCTGTTAAATAAAAAGAGTTCTTTTTTTGGCAGAGTGGTCCGGATCGCTATGCTCAGTTTGTTTTTTACTGCATTACTTTTATTAACTTTCCCTTCATGAACGTAAGACTGAAACCAGAGAAATACCTGAAGTATTTATACCTGCCTAATCTCTTTACCACCAGGCGGACAAAAGAGATATTATCTGTAAACCCCACGATTGAGCCGCAGAGGGCAGACGCCAAAGAAGTTGTTGTTTCGGTGTACGACTATAATGCCGATACACTGGAAGAAAAAAAAATGGCTGCTGTAGGCGATTGTTTCCGGTACAAGGCCAGTGGCCGCACAACCTGGATCAATATTGATGGCTTGCGCAAAGCCGAAGTGGAAGCTGTCTGTACTCATTTTGATATTCACCCGCTGGTGATTGAAGATATACTTAGCATTAACCAGCGGCCAAAACTCGACGAAGCAGACAATAGTATTTTCTGCCTGCTGAATATGCTTTATTACAACGAAGAAAAAAATGCAGTAGAGCAGGAGCAGATCAGTATCATCCTTGCCAAAGAGGTGGTGATCAGTTTCCAGGAAGATGCGCACCGGGATGTGTTTACTCCTCTCCGCGACAAATTAAAAATGGCCAACAGTAAAATAAGACAACGTACGGCTGATTTTCTTTGCTATGTATTACTGGATATGATCGTTGATAATTATTTCCTGGTGATGGAAAAGCTGGGTGACCGTATTGAAGAAGTGGAAGATGAGATAGCCAGGGGCAATAATCCCCGTTCGCTGGCACATATCACCCATCTTCGTAAGGAGCTGATCATTTTAAAAAGAAATTTTTCCCCGGTGAGAGAGGTCGTCAATGGTTTTTTACGCAGCGAAAGTGAGTTGCTGGAAGACCGTCACACCAAATATTATAAAGATGTGTATGATCACATCGTACAGGCTATCGACCTGATGGAAAACTATCGTGATATCATGGTGAGTATGCAGGACCTGCACATCAACAACGTAAACCTAAAAATGAATGAGGTAATGAAGGTGATGGCAATAGTAACCTGTTTGCTGGCGCCGGCCACCGTTATTGGCGGGGTGTTTGGCATGAACTTCGACGAGAACGTAAACTTCTTTCATCAGCGATGGGGGTTTTATGCCGCCGTCAGTATGATGCTTATTATTCCGGTAGCGATGTTGTGGATGTTCAGGAAGAGAGGGTGGTTCTGAGCCCGGATCAATGGTTATTTCTTTTTAAAAACCGGCACCGTGCTGCAGGGCTCTCCGTACATTATACTTTTTACTACAGGGCGCAGCAGTTTTGTGATTTCCATATACACATAATCAGCAATTGGCGTTTCGCCGCAGCCTTTTATCACTACTTTTTTGTCTGTGTATTCATTGACATCAATGGCGGATAAATTTTTCAGGAAAATAGTTTTATGTAATTCCTTTTCATCGCCCATAACCATTTCTTTGGCGAACGGTTGCAGGTAAGTTGCTACCAGCATATAGGCCCATACAGGAATAATAGCATCGGCACTGCAGGTAACGGCCACATTTTTACCCCGGTAAGATTCCCAATCAATATTCTTTAATGCGTCCCGGAAATCTTTTTCTTTAAGGATCATCCCCATGAACAGATAATCCTTCATGTCAAACACGGCTGTCTCGTCCCGGGGATACCATTTTTCGAGATCCAGGGTGATCAGTCCGCTTTCTGCTACTTTATTTATAAAGGGTTCGCTCATTTTATTACTGAATCAATATGTAAAAATAACAATTTAGCCGTGGCTCTTGTTTGCGACATCCGCAAAACAAAACCCTGAAGCTGATTGTGCTTCAAGGTTGCAGGTGGTTTTGGTTGTATTTTAAAGATACTATTAATACCTGTTCGATCTTCTGTCTTTTATGGTAGCTGCGTTGCGCAAAATGCTTAGCGGGTTGTTGGGGCTGTACTGGTTGTTCAGTCCTTGTTTTGCCTGCTGGTAGCGGGCTGTCCGCTGGCTGTTTACATCTCCCTCGGTAACCGGTGTGGTAAATACATTGTCCACCCTTACTACATATACCCCGTTTTGTCCTTCCAGCACTTCGGGAATCACTTTGCCTTTATTAGCAGGATTGAAAGCTGCTCCCGTAACTCTTGGTTCGTAGCCCAGTGAAGAGCTTAATGAAGAGTTGATGCGGATGCTGTCTGCTGTTTCAATTGTTTTTCCACCCAGCACAGCCGCGGCTGCTTCCAGTGTGGTTACTTTTCCGATTTTCTTTTTCAGTATTTCTGCTTTCTTCTTGTTGCGCAATACCGGCTCCACATATACCCGGGCTCTTGAGGCATCCATTGTTCCTTCTTCAAAAATTTCTGTTACTACCGCTACCACATAATTGTTCTCAATACGTTCCGGTTTCAGTACCTCACCTTTTTTCGCTTCATAGATACTTCTTACAAAAGATCTTGAAAGACCCAGTCCGCGGATTTCGGAAGCAGCAGGAGTAATATCTGTTGCGATACCCTTCTGAATACCTTTTGGTTTTAATGTTTTTTCAAAATTGGCATCAAACGACTTTTGATCACGGCTGTCTCCGGCGAAAGCGTTAGCATCATTCAGTGCGGCATTATCCGTCTCCTGGCTGGCGATTATTTCTTTCGGCAGATACGCTATTTTATAAGCGGCCCCGTTTCCTTTTTGAGATAAAATTTCTATGTAATGAACACCAAAATCTGTTTTCACAATACCCTTTGTGCCTACAGGGTTCAGGAAAATAAAATCGTTGAATGGTGGCACCATTTGTCCGGAAGGAACATTTTCGTACACACCGCCTTTGTCTTTGCTTCCCGGATCTTCTGAAAATTTAGCTGCTAAAGAATCGAAGCTTGACCCTTTGGCAATTGCATTTTTTAGACTATCGGCCAGGTTATATGCCGTGGCAGAATCTCTGGTTTGCGTACCAATAAGTATATGTCTTACTTTAACGGTATCTGGCATTTGTCTTACTCCCAATACCCTGGCCAAAGAATAACTACCTCCGTCAAGGTATGGTCCATATACTTCTCCTACAGGTGTCTTGAAAATGGAGTCTTTTAATGCAATTTGTATTGTCTTTCCGCTGATATAACCTGAATAATAATTAGCTCCTTCGCCGGCAAGATATTGTTCCAGGTTTTCTGTTGTCTTAAAAGCCTCTTTCTGTGCCGCAAGCCTGTCTTTTACTTCGGCACTATCTTTTGCAGATGGTACAGCGCTGAAAGTTACATAGCTGATATTGCGGCTTTCCTGTTGCCTGAACTGGCTCTTATTTTTATTTATATAAGATGCTATTTCACTATCGTCCACTTTTACTGTACTGTCAGGAATGCTGCTGTACACTTCCCTTACCAAAGAGATCTTTGCGGCCTGGCTGTTATCCGCATTTTGTTTTTCTACCATCCAGCGGGGAAAGTTTATACTATTTGCGAGAAGAGAATTAAATTTTTCAGCCATTCTCAGATCAGCCAGTTGATTGATATAGCTGCTGATATTTGCTTTTTGTTCCGGCGTTCCTTTTTTAAGCATCTGGTCAATGTTCTGCTTGGCCAGCACCGGGTTGAACTGTCCTGTTTGCTGATCTGTAAATTGTTGCTTTATGTCCTGTGGTGCATTAGCGCCATATAGAATATCGCCCAGTTCCTTTTTTCCAACCTCAATACCCAGTTTTTCAAATTCTCCGGCAAGTAACAACCTGCTTATTTCCTGGTTCCATGTTTGTTCAATGGCTTGTTGAGTCAGCGCTGCATTTTGGGGATATCCCTGGGCTTTCATTTGTTCTTCCATCTGGTTAACCCTGGTATTAAATTCTTCAAAAAGAATTTTCTTCCCGTTTACCACACCCACCGTATTCGAAACATTGCCGCCGCCAGCTCTTGATTGACCGGCAAAATAGTCGGTTAAAATAAATCCCACCAGGGCCAAAGCGATCAGCACAACAGTAAGCTTTGCATACTTATCTCGGATATCCTGAATAATAGACATAATATATTATTACTGATTTTTTTAAGGATGGCAAAAATAGGGGAAAAACTGTGGAAAATCGATAAAAAATGCCCCCTGAGGAGGCATTTTAAAGTTTATGAAACCGGCCTCAACCACCGGTTTCAGGGGATTTTACTTCTTTTTGGGGTGAACCAGTTTCATTTCCTTTACCAGGTGGCCTGCTCCGGCATATTTGTCAACAATAAAGAGCACATAGCGGATGTCGACCATGATATTCCGGCAGATTGACGGGTCGTAGTTGATATCACTCATGGTTCCTTCCCACACCCGGTCAAAGTTCAGGCCGACAAGGTTGCCATATGCATCCAGCGCAGGGCTGCCGGAATTACCTCCTGTAGTATGATTCATGGCGATAAAACAGACGGGCATCTTACCCTTATTGCCATATTGGCCAAAGTCCCTGTTTTTATAAAGCTCCCTCAGTTTTTCAGGAACATCAAACTCATAATCCCCGGGTTTATATTTATCCATCACGCCGTCGAGATAGGTATAAAAATCATATTTCACCGCATCCCTTGGGTTGTATCCTTTTACATTACCATAGGTTACTCTTAGGGTGCTGTTGGCGTCCGGGTAGAATTTCTTTTCCTTCATCACTTCCATTTGTGCCTGCATATAAGTCCGGTTAAACTTATTGATGCGTGCCTGTATCTCGTTCAGGTTTTTGGTTACTTTATTGCTGTAGGTGTTCACCATGTCTATTACCAACCCAACCAGTTTTTCATTCTTAATAAAGTCTAGTACCTCTGTCATCGGTTTTTCCAGCAGGGCCATCAGTTTTTCTTTTTCATCCAGTATTGTTTCGCTATAAACAGATGCTGCCAGTTTTGCCATATCATTATTGTTTTCGGTCAGCCATTTGCGAAGTACCGGTGATTGGTATTTTTCATCCTGGTCTTTTATATACATATTCAGCAGGGTCTCAAACAGCTTCTGGTCCACTTCGGCATTGTATTCATCATATAGCCCGGAAAGCTGTGTTTTTAACTGCTTCAATCTTTGCTCATATCCTTTTTGTCCGTCTCTTTCGTGGGCCATGCGTAATGAGCTCATCCAGCCGGCAATGGTATACAGCTCCACCCTGCTTGTAATTTCTAAATAATAATCCCTGGCATAGCCAAATGGTTTCAGTTCAGCATAAGCTGCTTCCAGGCCAGCGAGTAAGTTGCCGTATTTTTCTTTCAGTGCCGGGTTGGTATTTACCCTTTTCTGAAATTCTGTTTCATATGTTTTCTTCTTGCCCACCGCATTGGTGCTGGTTAAACCCAGCACTTCACCCTGCCATTTCTTCCAGGCATTACTGATGCTGGCATACTTGGCGGCATACTGTATTTTTATTTGCTCATTTTTTCTCATAAACCCGTCGATCACTGCTAATGCTTTATCCCGGATGGCAATTTTTGCAGGATCGTTTACTTCCATTATTTGCTGTACTGCCGCTGAATGCAAATACTGGTTTGTTCTTCCCGGGAAACCGAATACCATGGTAAAGTCTCCTTCATTTACACCGTCCAGTGAAATAGATAATGATCTTTTTGGGGTATAGGGTACATTGTCTGCTGAATAGTCCGCCGGTTTATTATCCTTGCCGGCATAAATGCGGAACATAGAAAAATCACCTGTGTGCCTGGGCCACATCCAGTTATCAGTATCCTTTCCAAAATTACCTATCGATGATGGCGGTGCTCCCACCAGTCGTACATCACGGTAGGTTTCGGTAACAAATAAAAAATACTGGTTGCCTTCAAAAAAAGAACGGACAAAACTGTCCTGATAGCTTTCTTTTTTTACCTCTTTTCTCAGTGCGGTTATGTTTTTATCTATTGCCGACTGCCTTTCACTTTCACTCATATTGATATCTACACCATTCAATACTTGTTTACTTACATCTTCAATTCGTACAATAAAAGTGACAAATAATCCCTGGTTGGGTATTTCCTCGCTTAGGCTTTTTGCCCAAAATCCATCCCTTATATAATTACGCTCCAACGTGGAATGGTTTTGTATGGCATCAAAACCGCAGTGGTGATTGGTTAAAACCAGTCCTTTAGAAGAAATAACTTCTCCTGTGCAAAACCCTCCAAAACTTACAATCGCATCTTTCAGGCTTCCGCTATTAATATTATATATGTCTTTTGCGCTGATCTTCATACCCATCGTCTTCATCTGCTTTTCATTCAGCTGCTGCAGGAACAGAGGCAGCCACATACCTTCGTCGGCCCTGGAAATTGTGGTTAGGAGTAGTAAAAAAGCAACCAATAATTTTTTAAGCAAGTTCATATGGTAAATTTTGTGTGAATGTAAAATTAGGTCATTAACCAATAAAGGATTATCCGCTCATATATTTAGTAAAACACCTGATTTATAT
Source organism: Bacteroidota bacterium (assembly GCA_029558715.1). Classification (GTDB taxonomy): domain Bacteria; phylum Bacteroidota; class Bacteroidia; order Chitinophagales; family Chitinophagaceae; genus JJ008. The sequence continues at coordinate 7,745 of JAKQEA010000061.1, forward strand.
CAATACACCAGGTTTATTTGCAAATTACTCTTTTCAAAATCCCGTTAAGCTGTGGTTTTTTCTCCCCAACATCGTGTGCAGAGATTCACTTTACTGTGAATAACCCGGTGTGAAACGTGGATATGAAACAGTATGATTGGAAATCAAAATGTGAATTATATAAGAATTGTAATTCGGGTGTACATATTTCGGTAGTTATTCAAGTTCTGTTCATATACCTGTTGCAACAATATGTAAAAAAGTTATCATCATGCTTTACTTCACATTGATGTGTATAAAGCAACAAGAGGCAGGTAAAACAGGCAAACATTATGTGAATTTCTCTGTTAATTATGTTAATATCTGTTGATTTGTAACTTTGTGTTTTTTAGAATAAATAGTTTTCCACTAATCCACAGCTGTAATAATAATATACTCTTTTTTATAAAAATATATTAATACTATTATTGTATTAATACAGGGATTGAGAAAATTTGTTTTGAAAAGTTGTGTGACTTGTTGGAATATTGCTCCATCATTCGAAAAATGAAATGACATGTTGATTCAAGCACTGGATACAGCCATACAAAACGTTGAAAAAGCAGGTTTCCTGGATATTGAACTGGATCCAACGCTTGATCTTTTTGCAGAGATAGAGAAACTGAAGAAGGAAAAAAATGCTGTTTTACTGGCGCACTACTACCAGGAGCCGGATATCCAGGATGTGGCAGACTATATCGGCGATAGTCTTGGATTAGCACAACAGGCAGAAAAAACAACTGCGGATATGATCGTTTTTGCAGGAGTGCATTTTATGGCGGAAACAGCAAAAATCTTAAACCCTGAAAAAAAAGTGGTTATACCTGACCTGAAAGCAGGCTGTTCGCTTAGTGATAGTTGTCCTCCTCCCCTCTTTAAAAAATTCAAAGAACAACACCCTGATCATGTGGTGGTTAGTTATATCAACTGCAGCGCCGGAATTAAAGCCTTGAGTGATGTGATAGTAACCAGCAGCAATGCGAGGGTTATAGTGGAAAGTTTTCCAAAAGATCAGCCGATCATCTTTGCGCCTGATAAAAACCTGGGAGCTTATATCAACAAAGTAACAGGAAGAAATATGCTGCTCTGGAATGGTGCTTGTATGGTGCATGAAATTTTCAGTCTTGAAAAAATTACCAAATTAAAAGTGAGACACCCGGAAGCAAAACTGATTGCACACCCGGAATGTGAGGAACCGATTCTTCGCATAGCAGATTATATAGGCTCTACCACAGGTTTGTTAAAGTACACCCAAACAGATAGCTCACAAGAGTATATAGTAGCAACAGAAACAGGTATTCTGCACCAGATGATGAAAGCTTCGCCGGAAAAAACATTTATCCCGGCACCTCCAAACAATAGTTGTGCCTGTAACGACTGCCCGCACATGAAGTTGAATACCCTGGAGAAACTCTACCTCTGTATGAAATATGAGTTACCGGAAATATCAATGGATGAGGAGTTAAGACTGGCGGCAAGAAAACCTATAGAGAGAATGCTGGAGATTTCTGCCAAAGCAGGATTGTAACGAAGAGAAAAGGATAATACCTGAATTTTATGCGAAATATATTTCTGCTAATTCTATTGTTTGCTGCTTATTCAGCAAAAACACAGACTATACCGGAGTTATTAAAGAAAGCCGGCGAATATTACAGCGAAAAGAAATTTAAAGAGTCGCTGGAAACCTACAATAAAGCATGGCAGAAGGATTCGCTTAACTATGATATTTATACCGGTCGGGGAACCGCCTACTATGAATTAAAGGAATTTGAGAATTCTTTTAAGGATTTTACAAAAGCAATTTCTATTCAGCCGAATTCTGCTGCAGCGTATCATTACCGGGCTATTCTTTTTTATACATTGATGTATACAGAAGAAGCTATACTAGATAATACAAAAGCAATTGAAAGGGCAAAGAATGAGGATCTGTTGATCGGTTGTTTTTTAAACAGGGGAAATGCAAAGCAGCAAAAAAGGGATTTCCAGGGGGCATTCGAAGATTTTTCCAGGGCATTTAGTTATGATACTACCAGTATTGCAGTAATTAACAACATAGGTATTGTCCTGGATGAATTAGGCAGAAGAGAAGATGCGATTATGTATTTAAAAAAGGCGATTAAGCTGGACAGCACTTTTGTGGGCCCTTATGTAAATATCGGCTTTCAATATACACTGATGGGAAAATACAAGGAGTCGCTGGAATATTTTGATAAAGCGTTGCAGCTGGAAAAGGACGAGCCGCTCACACTCAACAACAGGGGCTTTGCAAAATATAATCTGAAAGATTATGAAGGTGCGTTATCAGATATTAATAAATCAATCAGTTTATACCCGGACAATTCTTATGCTTTTAAAAACAGGGCCCTGGTATATTTAGCTACCGGGAAAAAGGAAGAGGCTTGTAAAGACCTGGACAAAGCGAGGGAGCTTCAATTTGAAAAAATGTACGGGAGCGAGGTGAACGAGTTACTAAAGAAAAACTGTCAATAGATTATTTTTTTTGTATTTCGGCTATAACCATTGTTGTGCAGGCTTTTTTTCTGGTTGCAGGATTGATGAACTTAAAGGTCGGCATAGTTATTTCGTAATCTGATGTTTCAAACTTTTCACCCAGCATTATACCGGCGGTCTTAATTTCTTCTTCACTCCCTTTATCGTACAATAACCAGGTTTTCCTATCTTTTTTTATAGAGGAATCAGTAAACGGATTGCGCATCGAGGAGGTATAGAAATTATAAGAGGAGCTGTAGGTTTCCTTCCAGAAATAAACATCTTCTGGTTTTACTTTTTCTTTTGTGATTTCCGCCAATTCATTACCCCCCTGGTAACGTAACAACTGAGGATAAAAATTAGCATTTAACAAAAGAAAACAAAGGGAAATTGCGGATACAGACATCGCAATTGCCTTTTGTAAACTATTTAGCGTTGTACTTTTAATGAAGTAGAAGAAAACAGAAAGAATGACCACCACCAGCACCATTACCCGGTAGTTCTCAACAGGGAATGCCCAGAAATTAATAATGGCAGCAACCAGCAACAAAAGAAGAGAAAGAGATAATTGTAAATTGTAAATGACCCTTACCCATTTTTTCTCCCCCCTTCTGTTTAAAATAAAAGCCGACGTTATTACTGCGGTAAACGGGAAGATGATATTCAGGTAGTGAGGCAGTTTAAAGTTGGAGAAAGACACAACAAGTAGCATTATAAGAAAGACACCGGTTGTTAACCACTCCTCACGGCGCTGAAAAAAAGACTTAATCCTGCCGGCGATAGCCACATAAGACAGAATACTCCAGGGCGCAAAGGCCCAAAGAAAAGAATGAATAAAAAAGAAATAATCATTCTTTGAACCTGTACCCATTTCTCCACTAAATCGCTCCAAGCTTTGGTTTAATAAAATAAACCCAATCCCGTTGATATGATCTTTTCCCCGTACTATTTTTTCCGGGTGCAGGTTGTACTGCAGGTAATAACAATACACAACAGGGGAAACAAAGAAGGCAAAAAGAATAATTAGCAGGAGCCATTTCCAGGTATATAAAAGCTCCCATTGTTTGAGGTATAGGATATAAAATAAGGTAGCAACGGCAGGAACAAATATTGCTATATGGCCCTTTGTTGCAAAGCCCAACGCAAAGCCCAACGAGGCGCCAACAATGTTTCGCAGATTCTTATGTTGAATAAACTCCACCAGTTGCCAGCTGGTAAGGGCAACTGAAGCGGTGAGAATGGCATCCATGCGGACATCATTGTTGGCTAGTATATAAGAAAACGAAGAAGCAATTATCAGTGCGGTCAGCTTTCCCACTTCTTTGTTGTAAAGAGCTTTTCCAAGACGGTAAGAAGAATAGGTTCCGGCAATGGTAAACAATAAAGAAGGCAGCTTATAGGCAAAAGCGGTAACACCAAATATTTTATAACTTATTGCACAAAGCCAGAAATGTAAATGGGGCTTGTCCAGGTAGTCTTTTCCATAATCGACCAGGTTTACGTAGTCACCCGTGAGGTGCATTCGCAGGGCAATATTGGCATGGTGAGCAGAATCATTATCCATCAACGGGACAAACAAACCAATGATATAAACAATGCCCAGGAGAGAAAAAAGGAAAATATAAAGATTCCGGGATAGAAAAGGGGGGGTCAAAAGGAAAACATTTTAGCAAAGTAAGTAAAGAAGCAGGAGTTTGATGAATGGAATTTTTGCTCACGGGTATATCCGTAACTTGACCAGAAAAGATATTATGAAACAAACAATAGCAATGCTGATGATATGTTTTTCATTCTCTGTACCGGCCTCAGCAAAACCCAACCGGGCAGACAGCATTCCTGCCAACCAGAAAGACACAGAATCTATAGACGCTATTATAGCTGCTTTGTATGATGTGATCTCTGGTCCGGCGGGGGAAAAAAGAAACTGGGACAGGATGCGGACTCTTTTTTTACAAGAGGGAAAGCTAATGGCTACCGCCAAGAAAGCAGACGGGACCATGGGTAAAAGGGTGATGACACCGGAAGAATATATCGTAACCTCAGGCCCATTCCTGGAAAAAGAAGGTTTTTTTGAAAGAGAGATAGGCCGTAAAACAGAACAGTACGGCAGTGTGGCTCATGTATTCAGCACCTATGATTCAAAAAAAACTTTACAGGATACAAAACCGTTTATGCGGGGCATCAACAGCATTCAGTTGTGGTTTGATGATAAACGATGGTGGATCGTATCTGTTTTCTGGCAAGCAGAAACACCGGATAACCCTATTCCCGAAAAATACCTTGAAAAAAACTAAAGGGAAGCAAGAAGTTCTTTCACCTGCTCCTTAATGTAATCCCTCACTTTATTAAACTCAGTGGGCTCCATATGTTTAGGATCAGGTATCTGCCAGTCGATGAATTGTTTGGCAGGCATCCAGGGACAGGCATCACCACAACCCATGGTAACCACGGCATCAAAAGGGGCAAAAGTTTTTACTTCGTCCAAACTTTTACTGTCATGTGTGCTGAGGTCGTAACCCAGTTCTTTCATGGCGGCAATGGCTTTCGGGTTCACGATACCCGAAGGTTTGGATCCGGCACTATAAGCTTCTACATTTTCGCCACCAAGCATGTTGGCGAAAGCCTGGCTCATCTGTGAACGGTTGCTGTTTTCGATACAAACAAAAAGAAGTTTCTTTTTCATGCGTTGGTTGATTTGAATTTTTTTTGATGTGAAAGGGCAAAACGAACCAATAGAATTAATACCGGCACTTCAATCAATGGCCCGATCACCGCTGCAAAAGCTGCCGGCGAATTGATGCCAAAAACAGAAATAGCCACGGCGATACCGAGTTCAAAATTGTTGCCGGCCGCCGTAAAAGCAAGTGATGTGGATTTGGAATAATCAGCCCCGGCTCTTTTGGAAAGAAAAAAGGCCGAGAAGAACATGATGGCAAAATAGATGGTCAGCGGTATAGCGATCAGCAATACATCCCCGGGTATTTGAACAATAAGGGTGCCTTTGAGGCTGAACATAACAATGATTGTAAATAACAAGGCTATCAATGTAATAGGGCTGATAGCAGGAAGATATTTTTGTGTGAACCAGTCTTCTCCTTTCCATTTGATGAGCAGGTATCTCGAGATCATCCCGGCGAGAAAAGGAATACCGAGATAAATAAATACACTTTGTGCCACTTCACCGATGGTGATGTTGACCTCATATCCTTTCAATCCCAGCAAGGGAGGAAGTTTGGTAATAAATAGCCAGGCATAAAAACTGTAGAATATCACCTGGAAGATACTGTTGAAGGCAACCAAACCTGCGGCATACAACCTGTCACCGCCTGCCAGGTCATTCCAGACGATCACCATCGCAATACAACGGGCAATGCCGATCAGAATCAACCCTGTCATATAGCCGGGCTCATCCCGGAGAAAAATGACCGCTAAGGCAAACATCAGCACCGGACCCACGATCCAGTTTTGTACTAAGGAGAGCAGTAATATCTTTTTATTGGCAAATACTTTGGGCAGCTCTTCATATTTCACTTTGGCCAACGGGGGATACATCATGAGGATTAAACCGATCGCAATAGGAATATTGGTACTGCCGGATTGAAAGGAGTTGATAAACGATTCAGCCGAGGGAATAAAATAACCAATAGCCACCCCGATGCCCATGGCAAGAAAGATCCATAGCGTCAGGTAGTTGTCCAGAAAGGATAGTTTTTTTTGCATCATGTTCAGTTAGTTTATAAGAGAGGAGGGAATAGTCCCTCCTCTTCAAATTTTAGCAGCAACC
>JAKQEA010000081.1 GCA_029558715.1 Bacteroidota bacterium
TTCTATATGTTTAGCAACAGCTTCAATCATAGTTTCAGTAATAGGTCGTTTAGCGCCACTGCCAGCATCCATATAAATTAATTTCATACCCAGCATCTCGCCGGCCATAGCTGTACACATAGCTATTTCATTTTTATCAGCAGGTACAGGTGCTGCATTACTGATATAAGATACCGTGGTAGGGGCTCCGCCATCTACTACTATATAACCGGTAGGCATTATCTCCAGGCCGCTTTGTTTAACAAATGGGGCGGAGACCACATGCTGGCCAATCAATAATTCAGGATTACGACCGGATATAAGAGAGAGATATAACAAAGCATCAGCATAACGGCTTACCTGTGACGGGCTGCCGGGAAATAAGATGACCGGGATGCTGCAGTTTTGTTTGATATGCTGTACACATTCATCAAGATGATTAGAGATCACTAGGCTGCCACCAACTAAAAAATAATCAACTTTTGCAGCAGCAGAAAGCTCCATCAGTTCATCCAGCACCAAAGTATTCACTTTATCAGGATCGATAAGCACAGCAAAGGATTTTCTTCCCTGCTTTTTCTTCTCCGCCAATGTGTTATAAATAGTTGACTTCATCCGGTACCGGTTGGTTCTTGCAAAAATGCGAAAAAATGTTGGCTTTAAGACAGCTAAAAAAGCTTCTTTTTATCATAGCCTGAGATAACCTGCCAGCTGTAAAATATGATTATTGGTGAATTGACGGCCTCTTCCATTTACGTACTGGTTCATGTAGCCGATTTCAAGATCAGTTTTAGTATTGATTCGGTAGCCCGTTGCCAGGTAGAGCCTGTTCTGGTCAAAAAATTCTCCGTTTACATTGGCCGTATTTCCAATATTGATGAATACTTCGTTTTGTAATGCCGTAAACATTCCTTTGGAGAATATTTTTTCTTTTTTAAAAGGCAAGATAGTCCTGTTAAAGTAACGGAACCGGTTGGCATAAGCAGTGCCGTTTGCTTCCAGGGTATTATTTATTGCTGTTACTTTTGAAATAAATCGTTGCTCCAGCCTCAACCGGTGGCTGATAAAAATATTTTTCCATTTATGGTTATATAAAAGTTGTTCCCATATACGATGCTCAGGTACCATGCCGCTGATATTGTTGACGGTTCTCCTGTTACTGATAAATGCATACCCGGCAGTAATAACCATTTTTTTAGTCAGATGGAAATTGATACCCGGCCTTATAAGTATTGTTTGTATTTGCTCCCATCCGTTTGTACTTCTCAACTGAATATCGGTATGAAGACTTGTTTGTTTGCCTGTTTTTATAGTATTAAAAGAAGCAACCCATCCGGTAAACTGGGTTTGTGCATTCACTGTCAGAAAAAAGGAGTGAGCAGTTGCGAACAAAATGAGAAAAACTGATTTGATCATTTATGCAAAAATGCAGTAAAACCATATTATTAAATTTTTATCATTTAATTATTTCTGTGTTATGCTGCTGGTAAGGCTTTTGGGCGATCAATCTTCTGAAATTCGCTTTGGTAAAGGGTTTCATTCAATTTATTATAAAAAATCCTTACCTGTTTTGGGTTTCAAGTCAAGCCCCTGTTGTTAATATTTTTTTAATAGTTGGGATCGACTTTTCCAAAAAAAATTTGACCATAAAAAGTATACCTGGTGTGAAAAAATCAGCTAACCCAATACTGGTAAGCCTTTCGGGATTTTACGATACGATTTTCCACACAATGTTGATATTTGGAGGTTTGAACTTCCTTGTAATAAAAATACTTTCGTAACAGACCTTTCGCCAGAGAGGTTTAGTTAAGAAACCAGGACCAAAAACCCAATTAAATTCTTTCGAGTTATGGCAAATAAGAAGCAGGCATCCGCCAAAAGCGGTTTGCAATTCAGTCGTCGCTTCACCCGTGAAGATGTGAGTGTGTATGATATGTTTGAATATGATTATCGTACCTCTGTAATCCGTAATCCTTCCGGTGAAGTAGTGTTTGAGATGAATAATGTGGAAGTACCCAAACAATGGAGTCAGATTGCCACAGACATTTTAGCTCAAAAATATTTTAGGAAAGCAGGTGTGCCGCAACCTGACGGCAGTTTGGGCAGAGAAACTTCGGCCAAACAGGTAGCGCATCGCATGGCTAATTGCTGGAAAGTATGGGGTGAACGATACGGTTACTTTGCCTCTGAGAAAGATGCACAGGTATTTTATGAGGAGCTGGTATATTCTATATTAAACCAGATGTGTGTGCCTAACAGCCCGCAATGGTTCAATACCGGTTTGTATGAAAGTTATGGCATAACTGGTAAGCCACAGGGACACTACTATGTAGACCCTGTTGATGGTGAATTAAAGAAATCTCAGAATGCATATGAGCGACCCCAGCCACATGCCTGCTTTATATTAAGTGTTGATGATGACCTGGTGAATGAAGGGGGTATCATGGATCTCTGGGTTCGTGAAGCAAGGATATTCAAATATGGCTCTGGCGTAGGAACTAATTACTCCAACCTGCGTGGTTCTGGTGAAAAACTGAGTGGTGGTGGAAGTTCTTCGGGCCTGATGAGTTTTTTAAAAATTGGCGACCGTGCCGCCGGTGCTATTAAATCAGGTGGTACCACCCGTCGGGCTGCTAAGATGGTTTGCCTGGACTTAGACCATCCTGAGATTGTTGACTTTATCAGCTGGAAAGTAGAGGAAGAGAAAAAAGTAGGCGCATTGATTGCTGCCGGTTACTCTTCCGGGTATGAAGATGAAGCATACAGAACTGTGAGCGGGCAAAACTCCAATAACTCTATTCGTATTCCTAACTCGTTCTTCGAAAAACTGGATAATAATGAAGACTGGGAATTAACAGGCCGCATGGATGGAAGGGTAATGAAAAAAATCCCGGCCCGGGAACTCTGGAACCAGATCGCATACGCTGCATGGCGTTGCGCTGACCCTGGTACCCAATATAATACCACAATCAACGAATGGCATACCTGTCCCGAGGGTGGTGAGATCAGGGCTTCCAATCCTTGTTCTGAGTACATGTTCCTTGACAATACAGCCTGTAACCTGGCTTCTGCCAACCTGATGAAATTCTTCGATGCCGATACGAACCAGTTTGACGTGGAAGGCTATGAATATAATTGCCGCTTGTGGACAGTAGTGTTGGAGATATCTGTATTGATGGCGCAGTTCCCTTCTAAGGAAGTAGCGCAATTGAGTTATGAATACAGAACACTGGGATTGGGATATGCCAACCTCGGCACTATGCTGATGGTAAGCGGTATTCCTTATGACAGCGAGGAGGCAAGAGCTATTGCAGGAGCTATCACCGCTATCATGACAGGTACATCTTACAAAACATCTGCAGAGATGGCTCAGGTTCTTGGTGCATTCCCAAGATATGAGGAGAATAAACAGCACATGATGCGGGTGATGCGTAATCATCGTCTTGCAGCATATGATGCTGATGAATACGAAAACCTGAGCCTGAAGCCACAGGGTATCCATTCAAAATATTGTCCTGACTATCTGTTGAAAGCGGCTTGCAAAGCATGGGATGATGCAGTGGAATTAGGAGAGAAGTATGGCTACAGAAATGCACAGGCTACTGTTATTGCTCCTACAGGAACTATTGGCCTGGTGATGGATTGTGATACTACTGGTGTAGAGCCTGATTTTGCATTGGTGAAATTCAAAAAACTTTCCGGTGGCGGGTATTTCAAGATCATCAACCAATCAGTACCTGCAGCGTTAAAGAATTTAGGTTATTCAGAAAAAGAATCAGAAGCTATCATCAAGTATGCAACAGGTACTGCCTCTTTTGCCGGGGCTCCTTTTATCAATCACCAGGTATTGAGTGAAAAAGGATTTATTGCAGACGAAATAAAAAGACTGGATGCAGCTGCTGCCACAGCCTTTGAAATTGGATTTATTTTCAATAAATATACATTGGGTGAAGAATGCCTGCAACGGTTGGGCTTCACACCTGAGCAGTATAATAACTTTGAATGGAGCCTCCTGGAAGCTCTTGGATTCACTGACGAGCAGATCGAAGCCGCCAATGATTATGTGTGCGGTACCATGATGCTGGAAGGTGCACCGGGACTGAAAGAAGAACACCTGCCCGTTTTTGACTGTGCCAACAAGTGCGGACAAAAAGGCCAACGCTTTATTCATGCACATGGCCATATCCGCATGATGGGAGCCACTCAGCCATTTATAAGTGGTGCCATCTCTAAAACTATCAACCTGCCCCATGAAGCTAAAGTGGAAGAGATCGCTGATGCATATTACCTGAGCTGGAAATTAGGGTTGAAAGCAAATGCCCTGTATCGTGATGGTTCTAAACTGTCACAACCACTCAGTAATAAATCTGATAAGAAAAAGAAAACAGAAGCAGTTGCTGAGGAAGAGAAAACACAGGTAGTGGAGCCGGCTATGGAATCAAATATCGTTGATCTTGGTAAACTGACTGTTGAAGAACTGCTGGAGGAAGTACAGAAAAGAGTACAGGCTTCTCCTGATACAAAGCTGAAAAGAAAACTGGCAAGCATTGTAGAGCGCCGCACTTTACCGGCAAAACGAAGAGGCTTTACACAAAAAGCTAAGATCAGCGGCCAGGCTGTATTCCTTCGTACAGGAGAGTATGCAGATGGTACATTAGGTGAAATATTTGTGGACATGGCAAAAGAAGGCGCTACGATGCGTAGTATGATGAACTGTTTTGCTATCTCCGTTTCTATAGGCTTGCAATATGGCGTGCCACTGGAAGAGTTTGTTGACAAATTTGCTTTCACCCGGTTTGATCCATCAGGTTTTGTAGAGCATCCAAATATTAAAACGACCACCTCCATTGTTGACTTTATCTTCCGTGTATTGGGATATGAATACCTTGGGCGTACAGACCTGGTGCATGTACTTGACAAACCGGAAGTGCTGAATACCGGAGGTGATGATTGGGATGAAGTGCCTTCTAATCCATTAGAATATGCAAAAGATCCTGAGTTATCAAGTGTTCGTGTTACTCCTTCATCAGGCACAGTAGCTCCGCAGCCGGTAAGGAACCAGCGGGTGGCCCAACCTATCAAATCGGAATCGAGCATGGATGCTATGAATGCAGTAGCCAAAAATATGCAGAGTGATGCACCAGCCTGTAATGTGTGCGGCAATATTATGATGCGTAGCGGTGCCTGCTACAAATGCCTGAACTGCGGTAACCAGGGTGGTTGCGGCTGATAAAATAACAAGGACGGAAAACCAAATAGTGTACCCATTAATTCTACATCCCGCCTCGTTTTCTAATGAAGCGGGATGTTCTTTTATTACCGGTAAGTGGTATTGATGATTTACTGCTATTGTTCTACTTTGGAATTAATGAAACACCACAAAATCATTTTTGTAGTATCATTTATTTCTGTGATAATTTGGACGGCCTGCTCTTCTGCGAATAATGCCGGACAATACAGCAATAAGAAATTTTTTGTGAAGCCGGTATGCTTGTCTGTAAACGGAATTCAAAAGGATATTTCTATTAAACTGCTTTTCGAGGAAGCATTTGATAGCCATAAAATAGAACTGATAACAAGAGAAGATATGTTAAGCAGAATAGAAAACCATATCCGAGTAATTGGAGTGAGGCTTAAACAGAGCGGCAGAAAATTCAGCAATGCAGAAGATGTTACAAACGCTGTTATGAACGAAATGAAGTGTGTGGCCAACATGCTTTCTATTAATCTGACATTAGAAAAAAAAGATGATTCTCTTATGATTTACAGGGCTACTTGGACAAACATGCCACAACCCATTGATTTCAGGCGGTTGGTAAAACCGGAAGTAAAGGAAATCAATCTCACCAGTCTCTCTTACTCTCTGCGGGAAAATATTTATTCAATAGTAGATTCTATCCTTAATTCAAATGAGCTGAAGTAACTGATTTCACGAAGTATTTTTTCATTCAGTTTACCGGACATTTCAGTAGTGATTCCCTGCTGTTTTTAATTCTCCGGCTATTATTTTCACGCCTTAATTGGTAACTATGAGAATCAGAATCCTTTTCCTCCTTTTGATCGGAAGTATTGTATTCCAGGCCTGCAGCCGTGCTATGACACCCTACGAAGCAGCCAACCATCCGCGGGGTAAAAAATGTGCCACTATTAAATAAGCTGTTTTCTTCAATTGAATGAGATGGCTTTTGGAAGAGAAGATTATTCTCCTCCAAATACATTATTAACAGCACCTTCCAGCATTGGAAATTTTTCCACTACAAAATTCTTGATGGTTTTAATCGCCTGTTTTGCCTGTTCATCAGTAAGGCCTGCTTCTGTCTTTAGTTTTTCTATTAGCTCCTGCATAACGAAAGTTTGATTTTTTAGTTTGAGGTTTGAAGTTAGGAAAAGAAAAATGCCGGTACTTCGGCAGGCTCAGTATTCCGGCATTAATGATTTTATATGCTCCCCTTTGGGACCTGGGGGTTAAGCCACTTTAAGCAAACTCAGTTTGCTCTTATCAAAGTTTCTCTTCGCATATTCCAGGTCCAGTGTAAACTGTGTTTCTTTAGATGAAGGCAGCTCATACATAGCATCAGTCAGAATGCCCTCACAAATACTTCTGAGTCCCCGGGCACCTAATTTATACTCCATTGCCTTCTCCACCATAAAATCCAGCACATCGTCTTCGATGATGAGCTCTATTCCTTCCAGTTCGAATAGTTTTGTGTATTGTTTTATCAGTGCATTCTTTGGCTCGGTAAGAATAGCTCTCAGGGTTGTAGCATCCAATGGTTCAAGATGGGTAACTACAGGTAAACGGCCTAACAATTCAGGGATCAGGCCAAAGCTCTTCAGGTCCGTAGCGTTTACATAGCTCAGCAGGTTTTTCTTCATGTTATCCTGCAGTTCTTTGTCTACATTAAAGCCAATCGTATTTGTTTGAACCCTGCGGGCAATGATCTTATCAATACCATCAAATGCCCCTCCGCAAATAAAGAGGATATTCTGAGTGTTGATCTTGATAAGCTTTTGTTCCGGATGTTTTCTGCCTCCCTGCGGCGGAACCAGTACATCAGTTCCTTCCAGCAGTTTTAGCATTCCCTGCTGCACACCCTCACCACTTACGTCACGGGTAATAGAAGGATTATCTCCTTTGCGGGCAATTTTATCTATCTCATCTATATATACAATGCCCCGTTCGGCAGCGGCCACATCATAATTACAAACTTGTAAGAGTCTGGTTAAAATACTTTCCACATCCTCACCTACATAACCTGCTTCTGTAAATACAGTAGCATCAACGATGGCAAAAGGAACATTGAGCATACGGGCAATACTTTTTGCCAGTAATGTTTTACCGGTTCCCGTTTCACCCACCATTACAATATTGCTTTTTTCTATTTCAACTTCATTGCCGGTATTCAGGTCAGAAGGTTTCTGCTGAAGTCTTTTGTAGTGATTATATACGGCTACGGCCAATACTTTTTTTGCTTCGTCCTGGCCTATGGCATATTCATCAAGAAATTTTTTGATCTCGATGGGTTTCTTTACCGTGAGTTTGAAAGAGGTTGTTGTTCTTTCGTCTTTAACTGCCAGTTCCTGATCAATGATCTCCCGTGCATGTTCGACACAGTTTTCACAGATATGTCCTTCCTGGCCTGCAATAAGGATTTTAACTTCATCGCGGCTCCGGCCACAGAAGGAACAATGTAATGGGTTTTTTGCCATAATTTCTTAACCTTAACTTAACCTGAAACGATCTGACAATTAATTCGTAGCCTACAAAATTATAAAACCACCCGGATTAGGGCGGTTTTATTTATTTTTTAATCTAACTAGCTTAAAAAGAAGGAATTACAATTTGTCAATCAGCTTATCCGCTATGCCATATTCAATAGCCTGCTTTGCATCCATCCAGTAGTCCCTGTCAAAATCCTTCATAACTTGCTCGACAGTTTTACCACAATTTTTGGCCAGGATGCCTGCGCCAATCTCTTTTACTCTCCTGGTTTGCTCAGCCTGTATCTCCAAATCGGCGCTTACACCTTGTATGTATCCGCCCAAAGATGGTTGGTGTATCATCACCTCTCCATGCGGAAAAATATAACGGCTGCCTTTTTTACCACCGCTTAATAATATGCTGCCCATAGAAGCAGCCAGGCCCATACAAATGGTACTTACCGGGCTCTTGATCATTTGCATGGTATCATACATTACCATGCCGCTGGTAACCACACCACCGGGACTATTGATATAGAATTTTATTTCTTCCCCGGGTTTGTCCGCATCGAGGAGCAATAATTTACTTACTACATCCCTGGCACTTTTATCGTCCACTACACCCCAGAGGTAAACGGCTCTCTTTTCAAAGAAATATCTTTCTAGTTTTTTACTGAACATACCCAGGTCACTCTTGGGTTGTTCTTCTTTTTCCTCTTCTTCGTCCATTCTCCAGTCGGAGTATATAAATTGTTTGCGGTTCATGTAATCAATTTAAATATTTGTGATTGATTGGTAGTTAGTCTTTCTTCTGTTTCCTGGGGTTTATCAGCAATACTTCATCCACCAATCCATATTCTTTGGCTTCAGCTGCTGTCATCCAGTTGTCCCTGTCAAAATCTTTTTCGATCTGTTCGATAGATTTGCCGGTATGTACATTCACTACTTCGTACAGCTCTCTTTTTAATTTACGGATCTCATTCACTGTAATTTCAATATCGCTTGCCTGCCCGCCAATGGCACCACTTGGTTGATGCATCATGATACGGGAATGTTTCAAGGCAGCTCTTTTGCCCTTTGTTCCGGCGCCTAATAATACACAGGCCATAGAAGCGGCCACTCCTATACAAATGGTGGCTATATCAGGGCTTACGTATTGCATGGTATCATATACACCGAGCCCGGAGTATACACTGCCGCCCGGGCTGTTGATATACATATTAATATCTCTTGACCTGTCAGAAGAGTCAAGGAATAATAACTGCGCTGTTACAATGTTGGCTATTTCATCATTGATAGGATAACCTAAAAAAATGATACGATCCATCATCAAACGGCTGTATACATCCATCACTGCCACATTCAGGGAACGTTCTTCGATGATGTTGGGCGTCATCGCCGTCACCAAATGAGAAGCATAACTGTGAAGGGTATTGCTGGAAATACCGCGGTGTTTCACCGCATATTTTTCAAATTCCGAATTAAAGGTCATAGGTAATTATTTAGTTCTGAACAGGTTCAGGGTATCAAATATCCGTCCAAATGCCAAAACCACAAAATCAGTGACATGAATTATCTGAAATAAGACGAATTGGCATAAATAGTAAAGGTTCCGCATCAGCAGAACCTTAACCTTATACTTTAAACTTTCAACTATTAATGGTGATGGTGCTGATGCTCTTCCACCATTTTGGTAAAATCGTCTGCTGTAATGTCTTTGTCAGCTGGCTTTACCTGTGTGGCGGCCCATTCAAATATTTTCTGCGTTTGCAGGCGGCTATAAGCATCTTCTACATACTTCCTGTCCTTCATCATCTTTTCAACATAATCCGCCACCCATGGCTGATCATCACTAAGATTAGCGCCACCCATATAGCTGAAGAGTTGTTGTTTGGCAAAAGACCTGATCTCATCCGGACTTACCTGTATAGCATTATCCTGAACGATCTTGTCAGAGATCAGCGTCCATTTAAGCTGGCTGATGAATTTAGGAAATTCTGCTTCTACTTCTTCATCTGATTTTGGAGTTTCACCCTGAGATTTCACCCATTTTTTCAGAAAGCCTTCCGGAAATTTTATTTCGGTATGATCTACCAACTGGTGAAATACCTGGTCGTGGATCTGGTTTGTAGCCTGTCCGTTCCAATAGGCTTGTATCTCTTCTTTGATTTTGTTGCGGAAATCCTCTTCGGTTTTTACTTCCTGGTTGGGATAAAGCTGGTTGAAGAATTCTTCATTCAATTCTCTTTTCTCCATTAAGCCAACTTTTGTAATCTCAATCTTAAAATATCTTTCTGCGGAAGAAGCATCTTCTTTATTTAATCCAAGATCGCCAATGATCCACTCTCTTTCCTTTTCGTCAAAAGCATTTTTCAGTTGGACATTCTCACTATCCCCCGTCTTTTTACCCATCCAGTTTTTGCGGAAATTTTCTGCAAAATATTTTACAAGGATAGAGTTATCCTTTTTGATACCAGCTTCCACTTCATTTCCTGAAGCATCTGTTTCAGTAAAAAGTACATTGAGCACATTGTCTTCCGTGGTCACTGTTTCTTCATCTTTCATATTGCCATAGCGATTCTGCAAACGGGTGATCTCGTTCTCCACCATTTCGTCTGTCACTGTTACTACATAGCGGGTTGTTTTTGCTTTGGCCAGGTCAGGCAGCTGAAATTCAGGTTTCATGCCGATCTCAAAATGAAAAGTATAATCAGCCGGGTTATTTACATCCAATTGACGAAAATCTGATTCCAGCGGAAGAGGTTGTGCAAAAATATCCAGTTTATCATTTTGCAAATAACCGATCAACTCACGGTCAACAGATTTCAATACTTCATCTGTAAATAAAGATGGCCCATACATTTTCTTGATCAAACCAGAGGGTACCATTCCTTTTCTGAAGCCGGGAATATTTGCTTTTTTACTATACTCCTTCAGGGCCTTTTCAAAAGAAGGCAGGTAATCGGTTTTTTCCAGTTTCACTGTCAGCTTTTCATGCAGCAGACCGATGTTTTCTTTAGTTACTGTAGCCATGTTGTTAATTGGAAGATTTATAAATTGGTTAATTGGGACTGGCCAGGTAAACCAGTTAACCAATTAACCATTTCCTAAAAAGTCCGGATGGAGGGACTCGAACCCCCACACCTTACGGCATCAGATCCTAAGTCTGACGTGTCTACCAATTTCACCACATCCGGAAGAAAATTCCAAATTCCAATTCGAAGATTCCTGCGATTTGAATTTTTGGATTATTCATTTGGGGCTGCAAATGTAGTACATTTCAGGCTAAGAAAATGCCTGTTTTTCACTAAATTCGTAGACCATGGAAACCGTTGCGCAGCTACCAAAGTACAACCTGAATGAAGAGGAAGAGAAAAAACTCATCCTGAGGGAGTACCGTTCTCTGCTGAAAGTACTGAAGACCAAATTAAAGCCCGGTGACAAAAACCTGATCCGTATAGCTTTTGAAATGGCAGCTGAAGCTCATAAGACCATGCGCCGCAAAAGCGGTGAACCCTATATTCTTCACCCGATAGCAGTAGCAAAAATTTGTGCCGATGAAATTGGCCTGGGTGTACGTTCTACTATCTGTTCTTTACTGCACGATACGGTGGAAGACACAGATATAACTCTTGACGATGTCAAAAGGGAATTCGGGGAAGAGATCACCCGGATTGTAGACGGGCTTACCAAGATCGCCAATGTGATTGATGTTAATGCTTCACAGCAGGCCGAGAATTTTAAAAAAATATTACTCACCCTGACAGATGATCCCAGGGTAATACTGATTAAACTGGCCGACCGCCTGCACAATATGCGGACGCTGGACAGTATGAAACGGGAAAAGCAACTGAAGATATCTTCTGAAACGGTGTATGTATATGCACCACTTGCCCACCGGATGGGTTTGTACACTATTAAAACAGAGATGGAAGACCTGGCCATGAAATACATGGAGCCGGACACTTACAAAGAGATTGCCCGTAAACTGGCCGAAACAAAAAAGGAAAGGACCAAATACATCAATGAATTCATAAAGCCTATAAAGGACAAGCTTGATAAAGCGAACCTGGTAGCTGAGATATATGGTCGTCCAAAGAGCATACACTCTATCTGGAATAAAATGAAAAAGAAAGGAGTGGAGTTTGAAGAAGTGTATGATCTGTTTGCCATCCGTGCCATACTTGATTCGCCGCCTGAAAAAGAAAAAGAAGATTGCTGGAAGGTATATTCCATGATCACGGATGAATATAATCCCTCTCCTGAAAGATTAAGAGACTGGCTCAGCAACCCCAAAGCAAATGGTTATGAAGCATTGCATACTACAGTGATGGGGCCGCAGGGCAAATGGGTGGAAGTGCAGATACGAACCAAACGGATGAATGAAATAGCTGAAAAAGGATTAGCCGCTCACTGGAAATATAAAGAAGGGGCTACTGATGAAAGCCGTTTTGACAAATGGTTTCAGCAGATACGGGAAGTGATCACCAACCAGGAAACAGACAGTATTGATTTTCTGCAGGATTTTAAAACCAGTTTCCTGGCAGAAGAGATCTATGTATATACTCCCAAAGGAGATGTAAAGATGCTGCCTGTCGGTTCTACCGCACTGGATTTTGCCTTTGCTATTCACAGTGCTATCGGGGTAAAAACAATCGGCGCCAAAGTGAATCACAAGCTGGTACCTAT
>JAKQEA010000234.1 GCA_029558715.1 Bacteroidota bacterium
TAATTAAAATGGATGATATAGAGCAGACGTCCTGCAGTTTTTCTCCCGATGGAAAAAAAATTGCTTTTACCGGGAGGAAAAAAGGAATGCGGAACAATGATATTTATCTTGTCAATAGAGATGGCACCAATCTCCGGCAGCTTACCAATGACTGGAGAAGAAAAGTGCAACCATTTTTTATTTCAATAAAATAGTATGCGGTATAGTTTCTTAATACTGATATTTTTATTTTGTTCGTTGTTTTCTATAGCCCAAAAGAAAAAACGGATTGATGAGCTTTATCTTACCCAATTAAAAACAGCAGAAGCCTACTACCGTCACAATCAGATTGGCGAAGCAAAAAAAATATTGTTGGCTGTTCCTGAAGCGAAGAGAACATTTGAATGGCAGTTACTACATGCAAGAACTGACCGGAGTGTATATACCATAACCGGGTATACAAAGGCAGCGGTGGGTATAGCCGTAAGCAAAGATGGGAAGTTGCTGGCTACCGGCTCAGCAGATAATGCCATCATTATTTGGGATGCGAATACTTACCAGCAGATCCGGAAAATTGAATTTCATAAAGGACAGGTAACCACCCTTGATTTTTCTCCCGATGGAAAATGGCTGGTAAGCGGTTCAACAGACAAATCACTCCGCTTATGGGATATGGCAACCGGTAATGAAATCCGGAATTATAATAATGAGTTTAAACAAGGTATTTACCAGTGTAAGTTTAGCAATGATGGTAAAATGCTTGGAGTTGTTTCCTGGGAAAGAGGCTCCAAGGGAGTACAGGGTTTTGCCAAAGTGCTGGATGTACAAACGGGTGTTTTGATAAAACGCTTTGATACGGATGACCATCCTGCCTCCGCAGTAAAATTCTCTGCTGATAATAAAAAGCTTTATACAGGTACATGGGGCTTTCAAATCAAGCAGCATGATATCGTGTCGGGTAATACGGACTGGAATTACGACATGCGGGAATTTGATTACTATACTGCAGTTCAGAGTATGGATGTGAGCCAGGATAATAAATATGTTGTGCAAGGAGGAAAGGATAATAAAATAAGAATGCTGAATGCGTTGGACGGTAAGCTGCTGTATGTAATTGAATCCTGGCAGGGGCATAAAGAATGGGTCAATGGTATCCGGTTTTCTCCTGACGGTTTACAGTTTGCAAGTGTAAGTGATGATGGTTTGCTGAAAGTGTGGGAAACAAACACCGGAAAGAACCTGCTTACATTAAGAGGTCATATTGCCGGCATCAATCAATTAGCCTGGCATCCGGGCGGGAAAAAAATTTATACAACATCGGCTGATAACACAGTTAAAGTATGGGATATCAACAATCCCGGTGAAATGAGTTTCAGGGCAAGTGTGATAGGTCCATGGAATGCACCTGTTTCCCCCGATGGTAATTTGCTGGCCCCGGTGAATAGTGATAAATACCTTGCCTTATACAACATGAACACCGGCAAACCCGAAACATTCTTAGACAGTGTTTCTGCTTTTGCAGCAGCTTTTTCTTCCGATGGGCAATATTTGGCAACAGGATACAGAGCCATCAATATTTACAATACCACAACCGGAAAAAAACAAATAACCGCCAGGGGGCATTCAGGTGTTGTCTACGGGATGGACTATAACGGCAAACTAAACTTATTTGTAACTGCTGCCGACAATACTGTACGTTTTTGGAACACTACGGATACGGCGGCTTATAAAACTGTTTCAAATATTACTAATCCATTCACAGTTAAATTTTCTCCTGATGGAAAAAATATTTATGCAGGTTGTGCTGATGGGAAAGTAAAAATAATCTCATCAGAAAGCTGGTCTGTTGCCGACAGCCTGCAAAGCGGTACAACCATATTTAATATGGCCGCATCTTCAGATGGAAAATATTTACTTACCAGTGGCAACGCTGAAGTGATTGCCTGGGACTTGAAAAGGAAAAAGAGTATTTCTTTGAAAGGACATACTAAGTGGATATATGGAGCTGCTTTTCATCCTTTTTTACCAATTGCTGTCACGGCATCTTACGACCGTACATTACGTTTCTGGGATGTGGAAAAAGGTATCAATACATTGACCTTATTTGGGTTTGAACATGA
This sequence comes from Bacteroidota bacterium, assembly GCA_029558715.1. Taxonomy (GTDB): domain Bacteria; phylum Bacteroidota; class Bacteroidia; order Chitinophagales; family Chitinophagaceae; genus JJ008. Next base: position 2,100 of record JAKQEA010000234.1, read on the forward strand.
GCTTTACACAGTTACTTTTACAAATGATGGGAAAAAACTGGTGTTAACTGAAACTGACGGATTGACAACGGTAATAAATCTATAGCCAATTGCCTGCACAGATTTTTTAAGAAGTACAGCTCAATAGCAATAACATAAAAGAATGAAAGCTATCGTTTATACCAAATATGGTTCACCTGATGTGCTTCAGTTGAAAGAAGTTGAAAAACCCGCAACAAAAGAAAATGAAGTGCTGATAAAAGTTGTTGCTTCTTCGGTGAATGAATGGGATAATGGTTTAATAAGTGGAAAAGGATTTCTGACAAGATTGCTGGGCGGTTTGTTCAAACCTAAAAACAAAATTTTGGGCGCCGATGTTGCCGGAGTTATTGAAGCTGTTGGCAACAACATAAAAGATTTTAAACCCGGTGATGAAGTATTTGGAGATATTGCCGGTGCGGGGTTTGGCGCATTTGCCGAATATGTATGTGCTCCCGAAAAAATGCTGGCAAAAAAATCACTGGAGATGAGTTTTGAACAGGCGGCTGCTTTACCACAGGCAGGTTTATTGGCTATGCAGGGGCTTCGGTATAAAAAACCGTTACTGGCAGGCCAGCATTTATTAATTAATGGAGCCGGTGGTGGTGTAGGCCCCATCGCTTTACAATATGCCAAATCAATCGGCGCCACTGTAACCTGTGTTGACAGAGAAGAAAAGTTTAATATGCTTCGTTCATTGGGAGCAGATGAATTTATTGACTACCGGAAAAAAGATTACACCAAAACCGGAATTCAATATGACTATATCCTGGATGTAACAGCCCGTCGTTCTGTAAGTGATTACAAAAGAGCTTTAAAACCTGGAGGTGTGTTTGCCATGATTGGCGGTTCCATGGGTGGTTTACTATTCCAAATGATGGTGCTGCAGCCTTTTCTTTCAAAATACAGGAAAAAGAAATTGGGCATTATGGGATACCATGTGAGCAAAGAAGGGCTTGATGAATTATCGCAGCTCTTTGATGATGGAAAAATATCCCCTGTAATTGACAGGAGTTTCCCTTTGGCTGCAACAGCGGATGCTTTCCGCTATTATCAGCAGGGAACTTTTACGGGAAAAATAATAATCAGCAATGCTCAATAGTTTCCTGTTTTTCATCAGCTATGTTATACCGTTTGTCATAAATAACAACTCATCCCGGTCTGTATTAGCTTAACTTGTTTTAGAAAAATATGAAATATGAAAAAGTTTATCGGCTTTTGCCTTTTGAATTTTTACTTCTTCGCCAGCTTTGCCCAACAACCTGTTCTTGTTTCCCCGCAATGGCTGAATGAAAATAAGAGTGATCCTGACTTGGTGATTCTGTATACCGGCTTTGTGATAAAAGCGGATTATGACCGTGAGCATATTGAGGGCTCCCGTTTTCTGTGGCCTGAATGGCTGGCTTTTAACACACCGGAGACCAATATGGCTTCTGCAGATGCAAAAACAGCTACTAACGTTCTTCAGAATTTGGGTATCAATAAAAGTTCAAGAATTGTTATAACCCATAAAGGCACAGACGTTTCTATTGGCGCCAGGATGTTTCTGGCGCTGGAACATTTTGGATTGAAAGGACAGGTTTCATTTTTAAGCGGTGGTATTGAAGCATGGAAAAAAGCGGGCTACCCGGTAACCAATATACCGGCGGTATTTAAAAAAGGAAATTTTGTGGCAACGAATAATGGATTGCTGGTGAATAAAGAGTATGTACAAAATGCTTTGCAAACAAATACTTCTGAAATAATTGACGCCCGGCTGAAGCGGTTTTATGATGGCGACCCCACCGGTTATCCAAGGGAAGGGCATATTACCGGAGCAAAGAATATTCCATACCCGGATATGCTTGATTCCACCAATACTTTTAAGCCGGCAGAAATATTGGAAAAGAATTTTACTTCGGTAATCCCGGAAAAAAATAAAGAACTGGTTGTATATTGTTTTATCGGGCAAACCGCCAGTGTTGATTACCTGGTTGGCCGTTCACTTGGCTA
>JAKQEA010000091.1 GCA_029558715.1 Bacteroidota bacterium
TCCGAATTCCATATGATGAAACCGGTACAGGTAAATAAACAAAAGAAAAAGAACCTTTGTGGTTATGTAATGTTGTTCAAAAGAACCGGTTCTCCTACTGCTGCCACTACACCTCAAAATCCCTGAAACCAAAAACTTCAATATAAAAGTAAAACCCATCCTAAGATGGGTTTTACTTTTATAGTATTTGTATAACAATAATCTTACAAAGTATTTCAGCGCTTGTACTAATTACACACCTATTGTGCCAACGATATTCTTACCTGCAAACCACCCCTTGTATTGGTAATCGGAAAGGCACTGCTGATCTTTGGAATACTTCTGTTCTGTTCGAAGTAGAGTTTCATACTAATCCTGTTATTCAGGATATAATCGATTGAAGGTGCTATGCGTATCACTTTTTGTCCGCCTGTACCAAAGGCGGTACCCTGATCAAGTTTACTGTTAGCCGTTGCATCATCCCGCAGGCTGAAATCCATCCGGAAAGTAACATCATTATCCAGTTTCATTCCATTCTTACCGATCTTAAGATTTTTGATCAGCGGAATTCCTTTCTTTCGCCAGTTGAATCCAAAAGTTACTTCAGTTGAACGGTTCTCTGCTAATTGGTAGTCAATCAAACTCAAACTTAATGTCCGGCTTTTCTTGAATTCAAACCTGGTAGTCAGTTGATTAGTGAACGTCACATCAATCTCGATCAATGGGTCAAAAGATTCCTGTATAGTAATATTAGGCACCAGGAAGTAAGGAATAAAATTACCCGTCAGTGTATCTCTGAACGAAGGATACCCCACCCTCAGCGGATCAGCAAATAACAACGCTGTATTGAAACTGTTCATGCTAAAAGTGCTGCGGTAACCGTGGCGGATTGTAAAGTTGGTAAATATTTTATCCAGCCCTTTCATTCTCGACAACCCGGTATAGGTAATATTCCAGTTTGGTTTTGGTAAGATACCGGAGAAAGGATTAGCCCTGATATTAGGATTATTGTTCTTCGTAAGTTTTACACCCAAAGGGTCCTTATTGGTATATGCTGCCAGGAAAGCAGGTATCACCACATCCTGCGCATAGCGGCCATAGCCTTTTACATAACCATCGGGATCAGTGCCTCCTGTCTGGTAAGGATTAAGACCACCCAGTTTGCCAGATAATATTTTCCTGTTGGCTTCAAACTGCTTGAATGTTTCAGACACTACGTTAGGATCAAATTTTTTGAACAACGTTTGATAGGAAATATAACTTACACTGAAGCTGCCTAATGCATAAGGATTGAGCCTTGTAAAGCCTGCACTTCCTGTCGTGTCCTTATATAATTCAGAATACTGCTTGTCAAATGTCTTATCAAGATTGATATCAATATTAAAATCCCTGAACGGGCTAACCTGCGCCGTAATGTTCAATCGCTGGTTATACCGCTGCTGTATCATGGCACTTACCAGGGAGTCACGGGACAATAACCCTTTAGCACCAAACCTGTTGATCCAGTTGGTATCCGGCTGGTAACCGAAGATATATCCAAAGCCCGGTTCCCTGCTTTTGAAATTATTTCCCAGCAACTGGGTGCTATCCATATAACCCGGTAGGGTCGTTCCAAAATCTTCTGTATACTGAATACCCACTCTTTTCAGCGAAGTAGCCAGCCGGAGGAAGAACTTGGGAACATTGCTGATTTCTGGCAACTGGTTAGGATCTTTCCTTGCTTTTATCTTCCTCTTCTTAATACGTACGATCTTTCCTTTTTTATTCCTGATGGTATCTATACGGATTCCTGCTTCTCTCGGACCCTGTGGCTGATTACCAACTTGACCGTCATTCTTTTTATCGTCGCCGCTTTTACCATCATTTTTACCACTCCGTTGGTTTTTGGGTGCCCCGGGAGAGTTACTGTTTACTGCTCTTAAGAACCGCCATTTATTATATAGTTCTTCAAACTTCAGCTCACCGTTTATAGTTCTTGTTTGCGTATTAGAAAGTGTATTCCCCAGGTTCCTTGCCAGTAAGGAAGAAGCCAGCCAATTATACTTTGTATTATAACTTGCTCTTACTGATGTCCAGTCAAGCAACGGAATTTTATTGGTTGGTACATTATAGTTGATCGTTACATCCTGGCTATAATTGGTATTCCTTCCTCCTTTGAAGAGATTGGTTTTAACAGAATCCTTTTTCACTTTTGTATCAATCCTGCCAAAAGGTTCATCTACCCGTGCATTATTGGTAGCTGTAAAGTCGATGGAAATAGATCTTGTAAGATTCCATTGCAAAATATAATACCTGTCGAACGTAAAATACTTGTTGTATGTCTCCGGTATCTGATAGGGGCCACCACCTACATTGCGGGGGCGGGTAGCGCCAAACTGCCGGAATACATCAGCCCTGAAAGATATCTGGTTGGGAGCATAATTTAAGTTGAAATCCTTTATCAATGACAACCAGGGTGATTTCGATTTGATCATTTTTTTAAATGGTTCAAACGGTCTCACCTGCGGAGCATAAGTATAGCCTATTGCTCCGCGGGTACGGCGCATTTCATCTCTTTCTATCAATGGATTATGGCTGAGTGTCTGTATGTAGGAGTAATTGAAATCAAAATTGGTGATACTCCATGGCTTGGGTCTCTTACCATCTGTTTTCAACTTTCTTACATTCGTAAGGTTGATTGTCTTTATGGTAGTAACATCCTGCGCATCATTTTTTATCGAGTCTCTCTTATCAGCATCGGCATCCTTTATTTTTTGCTTCAGGTTAAGATCAAGATCATACGGATCATACTCCGGAGTGCTGGTGCGCCGGCTGATACCAGCATACACAGGAATTTGTAAACCCAATTTCTTGGGCAATAATTTTCCTGCCTCGATGGTAGCTGATGCATCAATTGTGTAAACATCTTCCCGGCTCCGTTCATTTACTCTTTGTTCCAGTGTACCAAAACCCTGTGATCTGGCAGTTCCTGAAATAGACAGGGTTCCCAGGTCTGCCAGTTTTATATCTGCCCTTGCTAAGGCTGCCCATCCACCTTTTTCATCCAGTTGTTGCAGGCGGAGTTCATTAAACCACACTTCGGTGCACACTGATTCCTGGGTTACATTTTCTACTCCCATCAGCATACCCCTCACTTCACCAAGGTTTGGATTACCCAGAATAGCATATGACCGGCCGTTCGCCAATGTCTCTTTATAATAGACTGAAGGCGAAATTCCCAACTTGTTCCGCTTCGTTTTCAGGTCAGTCAGATCTTCCAATGAGAAATCAAGATTATTTTCTGCAGGCCATATTTTTAAGCTATCAGTTTCTCCAAAGTCAGTTTTCTTCAATGGAATTCTTACTTCATAATAATTCCCGGAAAAGTCATTCCCAATTCTTACCACTGCATTAAGATCTCCATCTTCAATTGGCTGGCTGCCCTGTACAGACTCTGCATGGATAAACATAGACAGTTTACCATACTGGCGCATATCAAGATTCATCGTTTTAAAAACACCTCTTGACTCAAATTGTGGGAGTCCGCAAACCTGCATGCTGATAGATTGCTCATTCAGGAACAATGCCACATTATTATTACTAAGCTGTTGTTGTCTTTCAATGCCCGGAGGTATGCGGTAAACAATTGGCTGCCTTTGGTCATTTTCTTCCACATTCACTGCCAGCACATTTACTGTTGTAGGATCAGGAACAGGAAGAGTGGTATAATTACCGGTAGTATCGATCTTATTCTTGAATTTTCTCCATTGGTTACGGATCAGTTCCAGTTTACCAAAACGCATTACAACAGAATCTTCAAACCCGGTTACGAACATACGAATGAAGCGAATGGATTTGAAATCAGGAATATTTCCAATTTTTTGCTGGTACTGATCAACCGGAATACGAAACAGGTACCATTTCTCCGTACGGGACTGCCCGTTGGCCAGTGATACAGTCGATTCTCTTACATCAGTAATAAAAGGGTTTGTACTTTGACTCATCCCGGGTCTGATATCCACTCTGTATTGGAAATATTCTTCCACTTCATTCATGGTATTATCCCTGTTCAGTTCTTCGGCATCGGGATATTGAGTAAAGGCATTTACAAACTGTGTATTGTTTTCTGCAATCGGCGAATTACCATGCGGGTTATTGATATTTTTATACCGTTGCAAGATTCCTGTTACCGGTGACTGATCAAAAGCAGGGTCACGGTAAGCTTTAAAATTATCCCCTGAAGGGTCTGCCTGCGCCTTTTGATAAATTGGTGAAGTAGTTCCAAAGTTTGTACTCAAACTATTCAGGAAGGGAGCAAATACTCTTTGCTCAGCAGTATCCTGTAATCCATCAAAGCCTACATCCTGGAACTCCCGGTCGGTTGGGGTATTACTAAACGCATTGGTTACCTGCAGCGGAATAGAAGGAACTTTGCCCCATACGGTTGATTCATCAACTCTTGCATTATTTGTAGGAGTAGGCAATCCATTTTCATATTGTCTCTTGCCATCTCTTAATACATCTTCAGAAATATTTCCCAGGTTGAAATATAATTGACCACCGGTTGGGTTAGCCGTATTAGTGATAAAGGGATCCTGCAGCCAGAATTCTATATACTCTATGTTGCCGGTTTCAAAATCTGTCTGGTCAATATTACGCATCAACCCTCCCCATGCCTGCCTGGGATTTCTTAGTTTGCCATTCGCATCTACTCTTGTCGGATCGAATTCGAAATTATAAGGTCCTTTATCCTTAGGATAAAATGCAAGGTCGAAAGTGGTCAATAAACCTTCACCAAACTGTGTACTGCGCCGGGGGAATATTTCCTTTTGCAGTACCTGTCTTGTTTCAGGTTTTGACAACTCATCCAGGTCATTCTGCAAAGGGTTGTTTGAATTTCTTCTTTCCTGCAATACTGGTTCAATATTATACCAGGCCAGTTTGGCCCTGTTATAGCCGCTTCTGAGGTCGTTATTTAAAGCTGATTCCGTAAACAAACCATTACCCTGCGGTATAGAAGCCATTGTCCAGCTGATCAACGGGAAACGAAGATCAATACCGGCACGGGTTCCTTCGAAATCATCAATATATACCTGTCCGCTCTTATCACTATTGCCTGAGTTGATCTGCTTAGCATGCCCTGGCTGTAAAAGAGCTGCCTCTGCATAAGCGGTAATAGATGACATCGCTTTGGTAGAATAGAAAGGTAGTTTATCAAGCAATTTTGATAAGCGGGGAATATTATTGCGATAGTCAATATCAAAACCATACATCGTATTGCGAATGGGATCTTCTCCGTAAGATTGTTTTATAAAAAAAGGTCTTTCACCCAGTCTTACAATCGTTCCGCCAAGCGACAGCTTATTGCTTGCCATATAATCAAGCCGCAATCCCAGGAAATTCTTCTGCTGGAAACCAAAGGCCTGGTTATTCTCATAATTAATACTAACCGGAACACCTGAATTGATGATAGCCTGGTTCACTACTCTCAATGTTCCCAGGTCATAATTGATCTCGTAATCCACATTCTCTACCAATACCTGCCCTCCGGCCGTTACAGTTACCGAACCGCGGGGAATATTATATCCCAACTGATACTCACTTCCTCCTCCTGCAGCACCAAACCCTGATGATTTGGACCGGCCGGTGATCTTAAACCGGTTCAGGTTAGCATATGTTTGTGCGATGGCTTTGATCGTATCATAAAGCGGGTAGTATAAATATTTATCTCTCGTAGCTTGTGAAGCATATAAATAATCGAGGTCATGCCCAAAAGGTTCCAGTACGGGGAAAATGATACGACTCTGTGTAGAAATAACTGTATAGCCTTCTATAAAATCAAACACCCCATCCGGTTGCGGGTCATTCTGGTTATTTAACCGGTCGAGGTTTGTTAATGAAATAATTGGTTGCCCCTTATAAGGATCTACTACATCCGGCGGAGGCAAATATCTTTTTTCACCAAAGCTTGGTTCTTCATATAACAGGTCCAGCATAAAGTCCTGTCTTTCCAACTGGCCAAAGCCAACTGAATAAACATTCTTCATCATCAGATCCCATATCGGAAGATTTGTTCTTTGCGAAGTAGCTTTTAGTAATTTAAGAAAAAGAGTTCGCTGGGAATTACCTGTTGTATCGGGTGGTACATCCTGCGAAAATTCGCCTACCTGGAATACCCGGCCGTTATAAGTGTATTGGAATGCGATTCCCAATACTTCATCGGGCTGCAACGGTTGATTGAGTGAGATAAAGCCTATCTGTGGATTAAAGTAATAATCTGTTGCCTGCAGTTTTCTCGCAAATGTTTTTTCAAAATCCTGTACCGGTGATAATCCATAAGTAGTGAGTGCATTTTGCACCAATGAAGAATTCCTGAAATTTGGATTAGTCGTCAGGTCACGATAGAGATTATTAGCATCATTTCTTGGCAATACATCGCCCCCACCTGTAAGAATAGGACTGTACGGATTTCTTTCTCCCAGGTCCATAAAGGCTACTACATCTCTTGTATCGGTGGTACTCCCGTTCCTGTTCGTAACCCACACTTCTACCCTTAGTACCTGCACTTTTGAATTGACGATCGGCAATTGTTTCATTGCCGTATTATAATTGCTGCGAAAATATTGTGACATCAGGAAGTGCCGGTTCTCATCATACTCATCTGCTTTTAGTGAAAACCGCTGCGCTGATGTTCCGCCCTGCAATCCCATTGTCTGGCGCTGCGATTGTTGATTGGCCAGTACCGTAGTGATAAATAATTTGCCAAATTGTAATTGTGTTTTTACGCCAAAAAGAGACTGAGCCCCCGGTATCAATGTTCCTTTCGAAGCGAAATTGGTATTACCTGCCTGGAACATTTTTACAATATCATCATCCTTTCCCCTGAAATCAAGTTTCAACTGATTTTCAAAATTGAAATTGGCCAGCGTATTATAGTTGATCGGCAGTTTTAGTTTTTCCCCTATCTGCGCATCCATCTGCAATTGGGAGTTCATATTAAAATCAAACCCACCATTTCTTCTTGCTCTTTCAGGTAATGTCGGGTTTTTAATATTCTGTCCCTGGTAGCCCGCCAAAAAATCAACATACCCGGATGGTTTGATCTCAATTTTTACTTTCCCGTCGGGGCCTACACCCATTATCCTGTTGAACCAGTCGTTTGACACTTTGAATTTTGGCCGTACCATCCGGCGGTTCATATTGGTTAAAAGTGAGGCTCTTTTTTTAAAATAATCTTCCTCGTCTTTTTTTCCCTGCATCCGCACAAATTCCTCCATAGTAAAAGAAGTGGGAGTCCGGTAATAACGATTACCAATCTTTTCTACGATATAATACTGTTTTGTTTTTGGATCGTATTCTATGGTTCTTTTGATAAATGCAGTATCCCTGAGATCAAAAGTGTTCCGGTTGGGGTTAGAATAAGGGTCGCCATACCTGTCTCTTATCGGGTAGCGGGTGGTATCGTAAAAAAAGAAATTGTTATTTACATCAGAAGGCCTGAAATCATCAGCCCGTGCCTGCAAACCGGAAGAAGCAAGCACAATGGTAAATAATACCAGTGTACGGAAGATATGAGCAGTTTTAAGGTTCAATGTTTTCTCGTCAATTAGTTTCCTGAAATATTGTAATTAGAGGGTACGAAGTGCCATCTTAATCAGTTCCTCAACGGATAGGTTTGGATTGGCTGTAAGGGTCTTTTCAATGGCCTGGCTGGCAGCCTGCCTGTTAATGCCCAAAGCAGTTAAAGCATTTAACGCATCTTGATGCAAAGTATTGTTTTTCAGCGGAGAAATATTTGATTCCAGGGGATGCTTTGCCAGTTTATCCCTGAGTTCCAATACCATCCGCTCGGCAGTTTTTTTGCCTATCCCTTTTACCCCTTCCAGGGTCTTTGTATCACCCTGCACAATTGCTTTGGCCAGTTCCTCCGGCTTCATGCAGGACAACATTACTCTCGCTGTCGATGCGCCGATGCCGGAAACACTTATCAACTGCATGAAAATCTCTTTTTCTGCCAGGTCAAAAAACCCATACAACACATGGGCATCTTCCCTTATAAGCAAGCAGGTATGCAAAATCCCCTTATCAAGGTTTTGAATTCTATAGTAGGTATTCAGACTGATCTGTACCTCATATCCCACACCATTTACATCAACATGAACTGCAGCCGGGGTTTTATGCACAAAATCACCTTTCAGGAAAGCTATCATGGCTGCGAAAATAGGGAAATGGTTAATTGATTAATCGGGATCGGCAATGTATATCACTCTTATCCCCGGAATAACTGAATTCACAATTAATTAATCCACCGTAACTTTGGCCACTTTTATTTTTAATATTCTTTCTGCATGAGTAAAAAAATTACCGCTGCCATTACTGCTGTAGGCGGCTTTGTTCCGGAAGATAAACTGACCAACTTCGACCTTGAAAAAATGGTGGAAACCAATGATGAATGGATACGCACCCGAACAGGTATTTCTGAGCGAAGGATATTGAAAGGTGAAGGCAAAGCTACTTCTGACATGGTAGTACCTGCTGTGCAGGAATTGTGCAGGAAAAGAGGCATCAGCCCGGAAGAAATAGATTGCCTGATCGTTGGAACAGTTACTCCGGATATGGTTTTTCCTTCAACTGCCAATATAGCCTGTGATAAACTGGGAGCCAAAAATGCCTGGGGTTTTGATGTGGCTGCAGCCTGTTCCGGTTTTTTATACTCACTAACACAAGGTGCGGCGCTGGTTGAAAGCGGCCGGTATAAAAAAGTGGTAGTTTGCGGAGCCGATAAAATGAGTGCCATTGTTGATTACAGCGACCGGGCCACTTGTATCATTTTTGGTGATGGTGCCGGGGCCGTTTTGCTGGAACCAAGTGAAGATGGTTATGGTATACTTGACAGCATACTCAGAAGTGATGGTAGTGGTGGCCAGTTTCTGCATATGAAAGCCGGCGGTTCATTAAAGCCTGCCAGTATTGACACCGTAATGGCAAAGGAGCATTTTGCCTACCAGGAAGGTCAGGCTGTATTCAAATTTGCCGTGAAGGGTATGGCCGATGTTAGTGCTGAATTGTTGGAGAGAAATAACCTGACTGGTGATGATGTGGCATGGCTGGTACCTCACCAGGCCAATCTTCGCATTATTGATGCTACGGCAAACAGGATGGGGTTGCCAAAAGAAAAAGTAATGATCAATATTGAGAAATACGGGAATACTACTGCAGCTACCATTCCTCTTTGCCTGTGGGAATGGGAAAACCAGTTGAAGAAAGGCGACAATATTGTACTGGCTGCATTTGGTGGTGGATTTACCTGGGGTGCCACCTGGGTGAAATGGGCCTATGATCCTAAAAATTAATGATCTATTGATGTTTTAAAAGATAATTTCAACTATCTTTTCACTGGTTATAAGGTTCAATATTTCTTTACTGATCAGCAGTTATTTTTTTATGTCAAGCCGACGCCGTGCCAACAAAAAGTTCTGGAATAAGGTTTTCAGGCTATTCCTTCTTTATCTTGTTTTAGTTCCACTCATCTTTTTAATACTGGACAGGTCAACTGTATACCAGGAAGTGAGGGAAGATATACTTGTATTTATTCTGAAGGTAGCAGGTATTGCATTGGGTATTGCCCTGATCATCAGTTTTTGGAGTAACCGTGACCCGGAGTTGAGAAAATATTAAGCAGTTATTTCTTATTGCGTACCCACAATGCAAAATCAGTTGACGGCAGCTTTTCTACTCCTGATTGCCGTAGCATAGTGACCAATTGACCGCGGTGATAAGTACTATGATTAAAGACATGTAATATCATCTGATAGATATGCATCTTAACCGGCTCTTTTTTATTGTTGTAATACTGGAATACATGATCCAGTGATAATTCACTGGCATTGCTTACCCATCCTTCCCATAGTTTTGACTGACTCATCAGGCCATTAATCACATCACGGGTAGAGCCTTTTGGATTATCGCTCGGTCGCACAAACCTTTCATGCAATTTCATACGTTGCCACCAGATACTTTCAGCATCCCAGATATGCAGGATGGTAGTATGGAGGCTGTTAAAACTGCTGGCTATCTCCGCCTTTTGTTTCTCCTCAGGCAGAGAAAGGACAGTGTCAGTAATTCGCTGGTTAGCCCAAACATTGTATGCAGCCAGTTGCTTCAGGAGTTCTTTCATGCAGTAGTTCAATAAAAATTAAATCAGTTACTTTTGAACAGGCTCAAATTTCACAATTCAAAACCCGATAATGGATAAAAGTTTTCCACTTACAGGATGGGGATCACTGGCCATACATGGCGGACACAAACAGGATCCGAATTATGCCCACCTGGTTCCGATCTATGCCAGCAGCACTTATGTTTTTGATTCTGCTGAGCAGGGAATGAAACGGTTTGACAATAAAGAAGAGGGATACATATATAGTCGCTGGGGCAACCCGACCATGACAGAAGCAGAAGATAAGATTGCAGCGCTGGAAACATTTGGATTGAATAAAGAAGCAAAAGGCATTCTGCATGCCTCGGGCATGGCTGCCATTTCCACCCTCATGCTGTCTGCCTTAAAACCAGGAGATAAGCTCATCACTCATTTTTCATTATATGGCGGTACCGAAGAACTGGTATCAAAAATTCTTCCTTCATTCGGTATCACAGCCATTATTGCTGACCTCAGGGATCTGCAAAAAGCAGCAGACATCATTAAAGCTGATAAAGCCATTAAAATGATGTACCTCGAAACACCAGCCAATCCAACTATTCAATGTGTGGATATAGAAGAATTGAGTGCCCTGGCAAAGCAATATAACCTGGTGGTAGCTTGTGATAATACATTTGCCACCCCCTACCTGCAACAACCATTCCGGTATGAAGTTGATTATATTGTTCACTCCACTACTAAATTCTTAAACGGACATGGTACTGCTATAGGAGGTATTTTACTTGGCAGAGACATTGAACAAATGAAAACAAGGATCACAAAAATTCACCGGACCCTTGGAGGCAATTCAAACAGCTTTGATGCCTTCTTACTGATACAGGGCATAAAAACTTTGGAAGTGAGAATGGAACGTCATTGTCACAATGCCATGGAAGTAGCTCATTACCTTGAAGCACATCCTGCAGTTGCCAAAGTAAACTATACAGGATTAAGCAATCATCCTGATCATTACACAGCCATGAAGCAAATGCGTCACCCGGGGGCTATGCTGAGCTTTGAATTAAGAGGAGGCTTGCAGGCGGGTATTAACTTTATGAACAAATTAAAAATGTGTGTGCGGACAGTTTCATTAGGCACCTGCGATACTCTTCTCTCCCATCCGGCATCAATGACACACTACAGTGTACCAAAAGAAGAGAAAGAAAAGTATGGCATCACAGATGGATTGATACGGATGAATGTGGGTATTGAAAATTTACAGGATATTATTACAGATCTCGAACAAGCATTATAAAGTACTATTAAAAACATACAGCAATGAAACAGTTATTTTTATTTTTCGCCTTACTGCTCCTCAATAATTCTTTCGGACAAAAGAAACCAGTTAAACAGCCAGACCCCCTGGCAGGAATTGACACTGTTTTTGAAAGGATATTAAAAGACAGACAGGGGGCAGGCTTTGCGGTAGCGATTATTAAAAAGGATAAAATTATATATGCAAAGGGGTTTGGCTACCGTGATTATGAAAAGAAATTACCTGTTACTCCTAATACATTGTTTGCTATTGGTTCCTGTACAAAAGCCTTTACTTCTTCCTTACTGGGGCTATTGAATAAAGACAATAAACTGGACTACGACAAACCCGCAAGGAACTATTTGCCTGAATTAAAATTTTTCAATGATGACCTGAACAACAAGGTTACCGTACGGGATATGATGTGCCACCGTACGGGGCTGCCAAGACATGATTATTCCTGGTATCTCTTTAATACCTCATCAAGAGATAGTTTACTGCAACGTATCCAATACCAGGAACCCACTGCTGCAATAAGAGAAACATGGCAATACAACAACTTCATGTTCCTTACACAGGGAATGATCGCTGAAAAACTAACCGGGCAATCCTGGGAAGCTAATATCAAGGAAAAAATATTCGCTCCGCTGGGAATGAAAACTTCAAATCTTTCTATTGCTGACCTTCAAAAAAGCAACGACGCCGCCCTGGGTTATACACTTTATAAAGACAGTGTGATCAAAAAACTTGACTACTATAATATTAATGCCATGGGACCGGCAGGCAGCATCAATAGCAGTGTCAACGAAATGAGCAATTGGGTAATAACATGGATCAATGCTGGTAAATTCAATGGTAAAGAAGTGTTACCTCCAGCTTATACTAAAGCAGCAATGAGTTCCCAAATGATAATGTCTGGCGGACTGCCGGATAAAGAAATTCCGGATGCACATATTGCTAACTATGGTTTTGGCTGGATGATTGTTTCTTACCGTGGCCATTACCGGGTAGAACATGGTGGCAATATTGACGGGTTTTCTGCCAGCACCACCATTTTCCCAACAGACAGTATTGGAATCGTTGTACTTGCCAATCAAAATGGTTCGGCCATTCCGGGTATCGTCCGGAATACAATCGCAGATCGTTTATTGAACCTGAAACCCATTGACTGGAACGGAAGAGCCAATGAAGCACAGAAAAAAGCAAAAGCAGCCGCTAAAGATGCTGAGAAAAGTTTAACCAGCAACAAAAAACAAGGTACAAAGCCCTCTCATGATAAGCAAAGTTATACCGGCCAGTTCAACCATCCGGGATATGGGACTTTTGAAGTAATAAACAGGAACGATTCACTGATCATGTTAACTCCGAATGGTGATGCATGGCTTCGTCACTATCATTATGATGTATTCGAAGCTCTTCCCATAGATAAAACAGACGGTATTGATACCAGCAGTACAGAAAACCTGAAGATTCAATACCAGATGAATCCTGCCGGAGAAATCAATTCAGTATTAGTACCCCTGCAGGGAGGATTGAAGGATATTGAATTCACCAGGAAAGAAAAAGCAAAGGAATTAACCAAAGATGAACTGACCAAATATACCGGCGACTATGAATTTGCTCCCGGAAACGGTGTTAAGTTTTATATCAAAGGAGATAAAACCTTATTTGCATTTCTTGAGGGGCAGCCTGAATATGAATTAGTTCCAGTTGATAAACATAAATTCAATTTAAAGATATTGAGCGGGTATAGTGTACAATTTGAGGAAAACGAAAAAGGAGAAATTATTTCGGCGAGCTTCATTCAACCTAATGGAACTTTTAAAGCAAAAAGGAAATAACAGTATGAGCATCCAAGTCAGGAGGGCTGTTAAAAAAGATTGTCCCAGATTACTGGAATTGATAAAAGAACTGGCCTTATATGAAAAGGCTCCGCAAGAAGTAACTGTAACGGCAGAGCATTTTGAAGAAAGCGGGTTTGGCAGCAACCCGGTTTGGTGGGCATTTGTAGCAGAGGCTCCCCCTCCTGAAGGAGAGGATCGGGGTGAGGTTCTAGGCTTTGCATTATACTATATACGCTACTCCACCTGGAAAGGGCAGGCTATGTACCTTGAAGATATTTTAGTGACTGAAGCAGCGAGGGGAAAAGGTATTGGCAAACTTTTATTAGATCGCCTGATTGTGGAAGCTAAAGAGAAAGGGTTTAAGCGAATTGTATGGCAAGTACTTGAATGGAATGAACCGGCTATTAATTTTTATAAAAAATATAATGCCGACTTTGATGCTGAGTGGGTCAATTGTTCTATCTATGTTTAATGATTGAACCATTTTTGCTGATGTGCCAAACTGATGACTTCTGCTTTTGATTGTACATGCAGTTTCTCATAAACATTGGCAATATGTTTACGTACAGTCAGCACACTGATATTAAGTTCTGCAGCCGTCCTTTTAGCATCCCATCCATTCACCATATGCCTTAGTATTTCTTCTTCTCTTGTTGTGATCATTTCAGGTAAGGGGTTTTTATCCGCAGCTGATGAGTCTATAGAAGAGCGGCTCATCAGTTGCAGTGCTTTTCTCGCAATCGCAGGACTCATCGGGGCGCCACCGTATTCAAGTACATTCATTACAGCTTCCTGCAAAACACCTGCTGGTTCGTGTTTTAATAAATAACCTGAGGCCCCCGATTTAATGGCTTCAAATATTTTTTCATCATCATCAAATACTGTTAATACAATGAAATGAATAGACGGATATAATGATTTAGCGAGCCTGATCGTTTCAATTCCATCCAGTTGCGGCATTTCCAGGTCCATAAATATCACCTGTGGTATTTTAGCCTGGGGCAGGCCTTTTAATTGCTCCAGGCAATCATGCCCGTTGGTTGCCACAAAAACCACCTGCATATTTCCCAGTACCTGTATCTTCTGGAGAAAGGTATTTCTGTTGATGCTGTTATCTTCTGTCAAGGCTACTGTAAAATTCATATGCTTATAAAATTAGAGATGTGTGGCTCAGCAAAAAATAATCAATTTGTAGTAGGTGAAACTTTCATAACAGTTCCCCCACTCCCGGCTTTTTTCCAGCTAATGTTCCATCCTGCCTCCTTGCTTCTTTCTTTCATATTGGTCAACCCATTTCCGGCAGACAGGCTTTGCAAATAATCAATACCGATGCCGTCATCTGTTACAGTCACTTCCCAGTTATTGTCGGCAATAATATTTACAATAACATTTTTTCCTTTGCTGTGCTTTAATGAATTGTTTACCGCCTCCTGTAATATCCTGTATAAATGAAAAGCCTGCGAAGAAGGGAGCTGGTGATCTTTCCCGATGCTTTCTATCACTTCGATGTTTATATCAGGATAACTTTTATGAATCCGGCTTACAAACACTTTTAACCTGTCACTGATAGCTGTCAGCGATAAAGCTTCTTTCTTCAATACCCAAATAGTATCGTTCAACTCTGAAATGATGGCCGTAGAGTTGTTTTTTATTTCCCTGAAGGCATTATTACTGGCTGAATCTGCCCCGGAAAGCTGGATATAATTCACATTAGAGGAAAGGGATGCAGCATAAGCACCCAGGTTATCATGTAAATCAGCCGCAATCCTTACCCGCTCATTTTCCTCAGCAGCTTTTACTGCATTAGCCGCATTTCTCTTTTCTTCAGCCAATGCAAGTTCCATTTTCAACTGTTGCCTGCGCCGGTAATCCCTGAAAATAAAATAAGCAGTAAGAAGTGCCACTGCCAGCAATCCCAATGATCCATACATGAAAAAATTCTTTCGCTGCAATCCATATTTCTGCTGCAGAATAGTATTTTCTTTTTTCTGCACTTCATACTTTGCTTCAGCATCAGCAATAGCCTGTGCTGAATTGGCTTCATAAAATGAATCCTTTGCTGCTATAAGCTGTTCCAGTGTTTCCTGATACTCAGGATACATCCCGGCCTGTTTATAATATTTTGACAAAGCCTGGAAATAAGCTAATCGCATCTTGGGGTCGTTAGTAAAAGTAGCAGACTCTTTTGCTGCCGTATCATAAACATTTCCTGTTTGCAGCTGTTTCCTGCAAAAAGCAATGGCTTTATCCAACTGACCCGTATTCGCATAAAAATCTGCCAGTTGCAGATTATCATCTACAAAAAAACCACCCCCGCTGGTTAAGTTTCTAATATTAATCATTTCCTTTAATGATGCTTCAGCTTCATCCAGCTTACCCTTTTTGGTCATGACGCTGGTTTGCACCCGCAGAGCAGTAGCCAGGTAATTAAGGTTTTCAAGTTTTCTGCAGATTGGCATCGCTCTCTGAATGTAATAAAATGCAGAATCTGTTTTCCCTATACGGTCATAAGCATTTGCTGCATTTACATAAACAGCCGCTAGTACAGGATTATATTTTGAGCCGGCTGCAGAAAAAGTAATCGCTTTTTGAATCCATTTCAATGCTTCTTCCGGCTCACCCCTCGCTATGGCAATGGAACCAACTGTATTCATAATACCACCCATATTTAATGTGTCCTTATATTTTTCAGCCTCACCAAGTAAGGGGAAAAATATAGCCAGGGCTTTTTCGAAATCAGATTTGCTGCCAAGGCACATTGCCTTTTGCCGGGTCAACTTAAAATAAATATCCCTTGTAGACGGATCTGTTATGGAATTCAGCGGAATTTGGGGTTCAATAAAAGCCAGTGCACTATCCACCCAGCCCCATTGCATATATGCATTAGCCAAAGCCAGTGCCGAAAGGCTAACCTGTCTTTTATTCTTTTGCACTGCTGCTAAATCCCTTGCCTCGATTGCGTATGCATATAATGTATCCCTGTTCAGACTTTGATATTCATCGCACAAAGAAAGTAGTATACCCAGGCGGTTGCTTTCATCTTTGGTTACCCAAAGTTTCTTTCTCAGGCTATCTATTGTCCGGGTCTGCGAATTAACAAAGACCGGGAAGAGAGTAATAATCAGGATAATATGATACTTTCTATAACTCATCGAGGTTGCAGACCTAAAAATAAAATAAACCGGGACTATAAAAAGGAGCCTACTACAAATTAAGTATTTTCTGCTACCCCGGTAAATACAATTTTTATAGTGTCGAAATCCATCCTTCAATAACCACCCGTCTCCTCATTTTGATTTATAAACTATTGAGTTATCCTGCTAACCGCAGGATATCATGACACTAAAAAACTGACTGATGACAAGATTTATTTACCTCTTCCTGTTACTGGTAGCAGTAAACCCATTGACTGTCATTGCACAAAGAAACCCTGCTCAGAAAGTGAATATATCAGCACTTGAAAATAAAATAGTAATTCCCCAGTGGGCCAGCTCAACTGCAAACAACTTTGGCAATACTCCGGTACAGCACCGGATAGAAGCGACTTGTGATACTATCCTGCTTACCCGTCAATCACAGATAGATAGTTTCAAGATACTATATCCCGGATGTACATCTGTTCAGCTATTAGAAGTTAACGGGCAGGGTGCCAGTCCGGCCATTACACAACTCGATTCGCTTAATGAAATTGTGAGTATATCACAAAACTTAAAAATTTCTCATACTTCCATTACTTCTCTTGCTGCCTTATCAGCTCTTGTTTCATTAGGCGATACCCTGGAACTGCAATATAATTTTCTGCAAACAAGTATAGGACTGAACAACCTGATCAGCCTGGGAGATGTGATCATTAATAAACTCCCTGCGTTAAACAGCATTGCGGGGTTAAGTAATACTATCGATACCATAGGTGGTGTTTTAATTGACAGCACTTCACTAACAAGCCTGAACGGCCTTGGAACTGTAGTACACATGAATGGTTATCTTGATTTACGCCATTCCCCTATTGTAAGTTTAAGTAGTTTAACAAACCTTAGATCTATCAATGGTTATTTGCGTTTTGAATTTCTTCCCTCCCTTACATCTATCGGGCTGACTGATCTCGAATCTGTATACGGTTTTTTGTTTTCCGGCCTTGATAATCTTACTTCGCTCACTGGCTTAAGTGATAATCTCACTACCACCAATCTTGGAACGATATGGATGATCAACACTGGTTTAACATCGCTGGCAGGATTAAATAATGTTACGGGCTGCTCAAACTTTTATTTTTGGTTAAACCCCAATCTTACTACACTCAACGGGTTTAACCAGGTTTCGGGAGATGTTCCGGGCGGAATTTCTTTATGGGCAAACGATGCACTTACTGATATAAGTGCTTTAAGCAATATTACCTCCATAAGCAATGGTGATCTTGATTTTCATGGCAATAACCAGCTTTCAAACCTCGCCGGTCTGGGCAATATCGTTACGATTGGCAGGCGTTTACGGATATATGAAAATCCAATAATTACTTCTCTGGCATTTCTTAATAACAGCCTGGATATACAGGATAACAATACCGAAGGCATTCAAATTGAAAACAATCCCCAATTATCTGTATGTTCCTTTGATCCGGTATGTAACTATCTTAATAACGGAGGTTTTGGTGTTGTACAAAACAATGCACCGGGCTGTACAAGCATAGCTGAAATACAGGCAGGTTGCGGACCGGGTTGTACAAGCGGCGTATTAAAAACATGGACAGGCACCAACGGAACTGACTGGAATGATCCGGATAACTGGAGCCCTATCGGGGTTCCGGGAAATTGTGACAAAGTTTATATACCATCCGGGGTTCCTGACAATCCAGAAGCAAACGGTAGTCTTTCCACAGGTGGTTTAATTATGGAAAGCGGTAGTTCTCTTGAAATGAACGGGTATAATCTTGTTTGCAAAGACACTGTGTATATTGATGATGGCGATATATATAACGCTAATTCCATTCAATTCAATAAAATCAATGATCCATATATTTTTGATGCCAGTATCCAGGCTAATTCTACGATTACTATTGACAAATATTTTGGCAGCCTGTACTTTGCTTATAATACGTTTAGCGGAAATGTTGTTTTAATTGATAGTATCGACAGATCCGGGCTTGCTGAAATAAGCAGTAATCAATTCAATAATGACCTTACCATTTTTGGCACCAGCCAGGTACCCGGTGCCAATACCTTTGTTTCAAGTTCAGGTGATGATTATATTTCAGGATCGTTTGGCGTTGCTTATACATCAATTGCCAATCTTAGTGCAGGAACAGGCGGCACCCTGCATATTGGCGGAGATCTTAACCTGAATACTAATGTTAATCCATCATTGATTAACCTGAACAGTGTGAATTTCAACGGTGGTAGTAACTCACATATTCGTCAGTTTGGTACAGTGCCTGTTTCGTTTAATAATCTGTACACCGATAAATTCTCAAAAGCGCAACTGATTATACCAGAACATGATATTTTCTTGCGGGGTACAGCATGCCTTAGTGGCGGCCTGATTAAAACCAGTCCAACTGCATTGCTCATTGCAGAAGATAATGCATCCATTAACTGTCATAGTTCAGAAAGCTGGGTATGGGGGCCGCTTAAAAAAATTGGTGATGATCAATTTACGTTTGCAGTGGGTGATAGCCTGAAAAAAGCGTTATTAACATTAGCCACAGCCCCAGCACAAGTAAACGATGCGTTTACAGCACAATATTTTCAGGTTAATCCCTCTGCTGCAGGATATGATACATCACTGCATGCAGCTTCACTTACCGCTGTATCCGGTAAAGAATACTGGATACTGAACAGGGATAACGGAACCAGCAATGTGAAAGTAAATCTTCAATATGACAGTACCCGCAGTCAGCAGATTTCTTCTATTTATAGTTTGCGTACCAGCAGCTGGAATGGCAGCCAGTGGATTAATAACGGCGCCTTTACTGTAAGCGGAAATCTGCATGAAGCCTATGTAGTATCGCAGGATACTCTTTCCTCTTTTGGCCCCATCACATTAGGTTATGTAATACCACCCCGTATTCCGGTAATCACTATAACCAGTATGGATTCAGTAGTATGTCGCGGTTCTTCTTTCAAAGTACATTATACCGTGGATACCCTGATGTTCCCTGCTAATACATTTACTGCTCAGTTATCTGATAGCGCTGGTTCGTTTAACAATTCGCTGAATATCGGCTACCTGATAAGTACAACTAACTCAGATAGTATTGTGGCATTTATTCCTGCTAACACAGTTCTGTCATCAGCTTATCGTGTAAGAGTAACCGGTACGGCTCCTCCTGATACCAGTATCAATACAAAACCTCTGCATATAAAAACTATTCCTTCAGTTAATTTTACAATCGAAGGGCCGGCAACAGGTTGTATAAACACCGGAATACATAAATACTACCCGAGCCAGCGGGAAGCAGGTGTAAACTATAACTGGTCATTAAGTGGTGGCGGCACATTTACCACCAATGAAGATACCGCATATGTAACATGGACAACACCCGGAGTAAGAACAATTACATTATCTACTTCCAATCAATGTGGTAACGGGCCATCAGCAAACAGAAATATTACAGTTAGTTACCCGGCGCCCTCAGCTGCTGCTATTGTAACCAAGGTAGGACGCTGGTTATATGCCACTGCGCCGGATACGGGTCAGCATGCAACCGGCCACCAATGGTACAGAAACGATACATTAATCAGCGGAGCTACCGCATCATCATACTATGCATCTCTTGCAGGCACCTATAATGTCAGGTACTATAATCTGTGTGGAGAAGGACCCGCTTCTAATTCATTTTCTTTTGCGGCCAATTCCATTCCGCAAACCATTAATTTTCCTGCTATACCAAATAAAACTTATGGTGACTCCGCTTTTGCCATTGTTGCAACAAGCATATCAGGTCTTCCCGTTTCTCTGGCTTTGATAAACGGACCGGGAACTTTATCCGGAAACACTTACACTATTACAACCACCGGCACTGCCACCATCAGGGCTACACAACAAGGAGATGATGTGTATGATACAGCTGCTATTGTAATCCAGAATATCATTATCGATAAAGCTGCACAAACCATCAGTTTCCCGGTAATAACAGACCAGGTACTTGGATCTGCACCGCTTGTTCTGAATGCCACTGCAAGTTCTGGTTTACCTGTTGGCTTTTCATTATTATCAGGTCCTGCTGCACTGGCCGGAAACCAGTTGACCTTTACCGGGCTGGGTACCGTTAGTATTACAGCCAATCAGAATGGTGATACTAATTACCTGGCAGCCACTTCTGTTAACAGAACATTCTGTGTAAGAGTAGCTGAGCTTGCCACGATTGCAGGGCCTCAGTTTGTTTGCCCCGGTCAGTCAGCAACTTACCGGATTAATAAAGTAAATGGGCTTACATACAGTTGGCGCTTATCTGACGGTACTACTTACCCATCCATCGCTGATACAGTAAATATTACATGGGGCGGCGCAGGTTCGTATACATTGATAGTGTCTGCCACCGGGCCCTGTGGTGCATCAACAGCAAACGATTCATTATTGATTAATGTAGTTACAGCAGTTACCCCGGGAGCAGTCGCTAACATGCTGCCGGCAGATGGTGCAACAGATCAAACCCTGCCCTTAAATCTTTCCTGGTTGCCGGGCAGCAATGCACTGACGTATGATTTATATATATGGGATTCAGCTACGACACAACCAACCACTCCGTATGCAGCCAATATGACCAATGTATCCTATATTATACCACAAGGTGCCTTACTATATCATAAAACATATAAATGGAAAGTTGTTTCAAAAAATGCCTGTCTGCAAACTGATGGACCTATTCAGCATTTCAGGCTTAAGAAATTACCCGATCTTATAGTCAGCAATGTCCAGGCCCCCGCAGCTGCCTTCTCCGGACAAACGATAACTATTAACTGGAGAGTTACCAATAATGGACCCGGCAACACGGCCACCAACCAGGGCTGGACCGATGCCGTATTCCTTTCTTTTGACACCATACCTAATTTTAACATTACGCCCAATACCAGTCCGGCTGCCTGGAATCAATTGGAATTCCCTGTAAGGCCATTACTTATCGCTACCCGGAATAATGTATCCTCCCTGGATAGTGGACAGCATTACGACAATTCAGTGAATTTTACTTTGCCCATTAATTATAGCCAGCCCTTATATGCTTACGTAATTACCAACTTTCCGGCTAACAGTTCATTAGTGCAAATGACTGTGGCAAATGATACAGCAAGGGCTGCAAACGCTATTAACGTAACCTTATCTCCCACACCCGACCTTCGGGTAGATACAGTATTTACTCCGGCATCTGTTTTTTCAGGATCTACCATCAATGTTACTTACAAAGTAAAAAATTATGGAGTGCTGACACCAACGGGCAGCCAGTGGACAGATAAAATTTATATTTCTCAGAGTCCCATTTTCAATATAAATAATGCTATCCTGTTAAAACTTCCAAGGGCTAATGGTACTTATTATCCAAACGCATCGGATGTGGCAATTTTAAACAACACACAATTACTGGCTGATAGCTCATATACAAAATCAGTTCAGGTAGTAATCCCCAATTTTATTTCAGGCCAGTGGTTTATTTATGTTCATACTAATAGCACTGCCAGTTTGTATGAAGGGGCTTTAGCCAACAATAACATCAACAATAAGCAACTACAGGTATTCCTTACCCCTACCCCACAACTTACCATCAACAGCCTGGCAGTACCAGTTACTACAGCCGGTACTACACAGCCGGTAGGTGTAAACTGGAATATTCTCAATACCGGTTTCAATGATAACCTGGAAAAAAATAAAGGGCATTACTATATTGCTTCTGGATCATGCAGCCTGCCCGGAACAGCAGGTACAGGTATTCGGTTAAGCGACAGCATCGGTTTTGGTTCCAGCTACTGGATTGACAGGGTTTACCTGAGCACCGACCCCAGCGGCATTAATGGAAATGCAGTGCTGGTTGGAGAAAAAGTTCATGGCATATTAAACAGCGGAATTGGTGCAGACTTTGCCCCGTCCATAAAATGTGTTACCACCGGAACGGATCCTTCAACTGAAAATATTAATACATCAAATGTTGTAAGACCGGGTACAAACCATCCTGTCGTATTGAACTTTGTGATACCTGCTGATCTGCAACCCGGCAACTATTATGTGTATGTCAGGGCGAATGCTTTACAAACTGTTTTTGAATACCCCGGTACTCCGCAAATAAGGCGAAGTACACTGCCAATTACTATTCAAAGACCGGATGCAACAGTATCAGTAACTATTCCTTCCACAGCCAATGCCGGACAGTCACTTACTATAAACTATAATGTGTTGAATAATGGACCCGGATCAGTATTTAATGCTATTCGCAAAGACAAAATCTATATCAGCAATTCTGCAGTATTTGATGGCTCAGCACAGCTTATCAGTACACAGACATTCACAGAAAATTTACCTGCCGGCACACCTGTACCGCATTCAATAAGCTACACTATTCCACCATCCGCTTCCGGAAACAGGTATTTCTATGTGCATACCAATTTTGACAGTACATTCAGGGAAACCAGTTATAGTAATAATATCAGCGCACCGGCAGTCACCAATGTGCTGAATCCAACACCTGCCGACCTGGTTGTAACTACCGTTCCAATAGCCGATTCAATCTTCACCATTTACAACTCGAAAATAAAATATACAGTAACCAATAATGGCCCCGGCAGTACTTATGGCAACTGGTCAGACAGTATATTCATCAGTTGCAATGCCACTTACAATCCGGCAACCAGCTATTTTGTTGCAAAAAGAGAGCATAATGAAATAGTAACCTCCGGTGGCAGCTACACTGATTCGTTCAATGTAAGTATGTCGCTCAGCTGGCATATCAACCCTTGCTTTCCTCAAACTGCCTATTCTACTGCTTACTTCTTTGTAAAAACAAATGCCAATGGTAATGTGCATGAAGCGGCCAATAGCAATAATAATGTAACGGGCTCCGGTGCAAAGGTGCTGGTAAATCCGCTGGTTGATCATATTGTGACAACTGGTTCCTGTCCGGATACAGTCACTGTAGCAAGACCTTATAACACAAGCTGGACAGTTAAGAATACCGGCTATAATACAGGCCCCTCCTATTATCAGTTCTGGTATGATGCTGTTTTCTTTTCACCCGATTCTATAGAAAACAATAATGATGTATTGGCCAGCCAGTTTTTTGTATCTACAAAACTAGAACGCAACCAGAGTTATACAGAAACACAAAACGCTATACCTCCAAATATTCCTGCCGGCGATTACTATGTATATGTAAAAACAAATTGGCTAAACTATATTCTTGGAGAGAAAGTAATTACCAATAACAGCAATTTTATCCGCAATGCTTCAGGCGCAGCAAAAAAAATACATGTTGTTCAACCGCCGCTCCCTGAACTGACTGACACTATTATTACAGCACCTTTAACAGCTCCGGCAGGTCAGCCCATGACTGTAGTGCATAAAATAACCAATACCGGCGCAGGACCTACCTATCCCGGTAGCTGGAGCAATAAGTTGTGGTTATCAGGTGACTTCATTCCCGGCAACAGTGGTGATGTACAGCTTTCTGCAAAGAATATCGCCACCGTACTACAACCAGGACAATCGATGAATGACACCATGAGTTTTACGCTCAACATTAATACCGTTCCGGGCAATTATATTCTGATTGCACAAGCCGATGCATTCAATACAGTTTACGAAGTAAACGATACAAATAATCTTGCCTTTAGTTACGTAACCGTGTATACACAGCAGCCAGTAGATTTGATTGTTGAAAATGTGATGAAGCCTGATACTGTTATGCTTGGTTACAGTATTGATACGGCTAAATGGGTTATTGCCAACCTGTCAGCCAATACAGCAACAGGTATTTCTTCAGACGGTATTTATCTCTCAGATAATACAATACTTGATTCAACAGCTGTATTAATCGGTATAAAGAACAAGACTATCAATATGCCACCTCTTGACAGGGATACTATCAGCATGCAACCAATAGTAACCAGTGTGATTGAAGGAAATTATAATGTATTAATTAAAACAGACCTGCTCAATAACATCAACGAAACTGACAAGAATAATAACACCGGTATATCTGCAGGCAGTATTTATGTGAAAGCAAAGGAGCTGAAACTGAACATTACTGAAAACAATACCCTGCATACACTTACCCGCTATTACAAACTGGTGATCCCTGATTCATTGAACGGATCTACCATACTGGTTACACTGAAAACGAATGATTCACTGACCATGCGGAATGAAATGTATATCGGACTGGGATATGTGCCGTCACCTTCACATTTTGATTACAGGTTTGGTACAGCCAACTATGGAAACCAGCAGATAGTAATGACAACAGTGACTGATTCGGTTTATTATATCGCCGTACGCTGCATATCACCTAATCCGCTGGTACAAAATATAACACTGAATGCAGTGAAGCTACCATTTGCTATATTGAATGTGCAGTCAAATTCAGGCGGTAATATCGGGAATGTAACAGTAAAGCTCAGCGGTTCTTTGTTTACCAATAATATGGTAGCAAGATTGAATAATGGAGGTACTGTTATTTACTCATCCATAGTATACTTCATCAACAGTACAACTGTATTTGCTACGTTCAACCTGCTGGGCAAGCCATTGGGGCTATATGATGTATCGCTGATAAAACCAGATTCTGCTGTGGCAACACTGCCGGGCGGATTTACCATAACCACAGGTAATAACGGTGGTATCCTTACCGGTGGCGGTAATAATACCGGGCAAACCGGAAGCGGCACCCAGCCTGGTTGTGATCCCGGCACACCGGGCGGATTGAATTCACTGCTGGTAACAGAAGTAATTGTTCCGGAAAAAGTATTTGTTGGCTGGCCCTTTGTAATCCAGATAAACTATGCCAACCCTGCCAACTTTGATGTGCCGGCTCAAACAAGAACACTCTATAATGATAAAGAAGTGCTGATGGCGCTTACGCAGGCTGGCCTTGCAAACGGAACAACGGCATTACACCTTGAACTGACTGAACCCGGTGGACCCCCGGGTATCATCAGGGCTGGCGCCACCGGAACAATAACCGTGTATGGAAAAACTCCGCCAGATATGCCGGGACATACATATATCAACTTTACTATAAAGTAAAAAACTAAAAAATGATTCGCTCACTTTCAAACTGGAGTATGAAAAGCATAATCAAAAAATATAGAGCATTGTTAATATTCCTGTTGCCCCTAACGGTTGAGACATCAGCACAAAATATCAACATCCCCAACAAAACCGGGCCGATGGGTTTGCAGGTGAATACGTTAACTGGTAATCTTTACTTTACCCGCAACGACCTGTATATTCCAGCAAGAGGTTTTGCGTTGAATATTACATTTCACTATAACAGTTTCAATTTTGAACAAAATGATGGGTATGGCAATGGCTGGAGTTTTAATTACAATATCAGGTACAAAAATGATACAGCCGGAGCAAAAGCCATAGTATGGAGTGACGGAAGAGAAGATGTTTACTATGCAGCTGGCGGAGGTTCATTTCTTACACCAAGAGGATTTTTTAATACACTTACTGAATATGAGCCCGGCAAATACCGCATTACTGAAACAGACGGGACCAAATTCTTTTTTGATAACAGTACTCACAAGCGGATCACCCGTATGGAAGAGCCGAATGGCAACTTTATCAATTTCAGTTATACCGATACCTTACTCACTTCGCTGGTGAATGGCGCCGGACAAAGTATCACCCTGGCCTACACCAATGGCAAACTGAGTACATTAACCGATGCCATAACCACCCCAGCCCGTATTTACACTTATTCATATGATGGAGCCGGTAACCTTATACAGGTAAAGGATCCTTTGAACAATACATATAAATATGCATATCTCGTTAATGGACCGATGAAAGCAATTACTGACAAGAACAATAATAAAGTAGATATTATTTACTTCAACAATTTTGCCATCAGTGAATTAATAGGTTGCAATAAAAGAATAAGTCTCAGTTATGATACTGCTACCCTTACCACCCTCGTCACAGATTATCTTGAATCGGGAAACAACCAGGTAACCAAATACGAATTCAAAAAACAGGAAGATAAAAGATGGCTCAGCGGGATCTCTGGCAACTGTTGCGGTTTCAATATGAAGTTTGAATTTGATGCAGCGGGAAATAAAATAAAAGAAACGGATGCAAAAGGAAATGTAACCACTTTCACTTATGACAGCAGGGGAAATATGCTTACCATGACTGATGCAATGAACCATACTGTCACATACACTTATACAACAGATTATAATAAAGTAGCCAGTTTTACTGATGAGAAAGGGTTCACCACCACCATGTCCTACGATCTTAAAGGAAATCTCATCCAATTGGTAGAACCAGGAAATCTTGTATATACCGCCACGTATGTAGCCAACGGCGATATCATTAGCAGTACCGACCCTAAAGGCAATACATTTACTTATAACTATGACACATATGGCAACCCCACAAATGTAACCGGGCCTAATGGCTATACGGCAGTCCTGGGATTTGATGCAAGAAGTAACTTACTTTCATTCACCGATGCAAGAGGAAATACCAGGAACCTGGAATATGACATATTGGACAGGCTGAAAAAAATTATTGATCCCATTAATAATAATGTCCAGGTAAATTATGACAACGCAGGAAACCCTGTTTCCTTTATCAATGAAAACAATGAAACAAGCCTCGCTGCATATGACGCCAGCAACCGCCCGGTAGAAATGACGGATCCCAAAGGCGGAAAAACTTTTATCACTTACGATGCGATGGATAATTTGAAAACCATCACCAATGCTGTGGGCAGTATTACAAAATTTGACTACGACAACCGCAACCGCCTGAACAAAGTAACCGACCATGAGGGCAATATTACTACTGCCGAATATGACGCCAAAGGAAATATAACGGGCATTAATATGCCCAACGGGCAAAGAATGAGCTATACATATGATGTACTGGACAGGGTAAATTCTGTTACCGACATTACGGGTAACATCCTGAATTTTACATATGACATTAACAGTAATGTCAGCAGCTATACCAACGGCGCCGGTGCCACACATACGTTTGAATACGACAGCCTGAACCGTATAAAAAAAGTAACCGACCCGCTGAACAATACTTACCAGCTCACTTACGATAAAAACAGCAATATCATTTCTGTAAAAGACCGGAATGGTTTTACATCCACTTATACATACGACAGCCTTGATCGTATAAAAACAGCAACAGATAATAACGGTAACACGGTTACCAGCACCTACGATGCTGTGGGAAATGTAGTGTCGCTGAAAGACCAGAATAATAATATCACCAACTATACTTACGACAGCCTGAACCGGGTGAAGCGTACCACTTACCCTGACGGACGCTTTATAGAGTATACCTACGACAAAAAATGGAACATGATTGCAAAGCGGCTGACAGATGGCACTATGATTAACTTTGCTTATGACTCGTTGAACAGAGTTGTATCAAAAACACTGCCCGGCGGGCATATTTTTAATTATACTTACGATGCTCTTGGCCGTTTATTAACAGCCTCCAACAACAGCGGCACTGTAACACTGGCTTATGATGCTTTGAACCGCATCATATCAGAAACATATGGTGGCAGAACGGTTAATTACTCTTACAATGTTTCCGGGAGGACGCAAACCACTGTTTACCCCGACAGCACCATGGTTACAAAAAGCTATGACAGCCGCAACCGCCTGCTAAGCATTTCAATAAACGATGTTGTGCAGGTAAGCTACCAATACAACAACTTCGACCAGGTTATATCAAAAACTTTTGCCAACGGTATTACTACCTCATACCAGTATGATTTTGCCAACCGGCTGAGCAGCATCTCAACTGTCGGAGCTTCCATACAAAACAGCAGCTTCTCTTATAATAACGAGCAACAGAAGACTTCGATTAACCGGCTGAATGATCCGGGCAGGTCAGAACAATTTATCTATGATAATGGACACAGGCTTACCAATTACAAAAGGGGCATTATCGGTAATCCTCCGGTTATTGAAAACACCTACACTTATGATGCTCTCGGAAACAGAACAGCAGCAAACCTGAATGGCATAAACACAACTTACACAAGTAACAATCTGAACCAGCTCGTCAACAGTAATAATGGCACACAAAACATCAACTTTACTTACGATAATAATGGCAACCTGACTTATGACGGGCAATTTTATAAACAATATGATGCAGAAGGAAGGTTAATTAAAGACTCTTCATCACCCGTAAATGTTCTCACCTACCAGTACGATGCACTGAACAGAAGAGTGAAAAAAAATATGAATGGAAATATCCTGAACTATAGTTTTTCGGGCATGAAGGCTATTGAAGAAAGGGATAATGCAAACAGTATCCTGAATAAAACCATTTTTGCCGGCTTTCTTACCCCGCTGCTGAACGAAAAAAACAATAACCGCTACTACTACCACCAGAATGAAATGAACTCTGTAGAAGCTATCAGCAACGAGCAGGGAAGGCTGATTGAGAAATACGACTATGATGTATATGGCAAAATGAGCATTTATGATTCGCTGAACAACTCGTTGGCAGGTTCTCTTGCAGGCAACCGCTTTGGCTTTACAGGCCAGGTGTATGACAGCGCCACTGGCAGTTATAAATTTTTCTTCAGAGAATATAATCCTTCAACAGGACTATTTAATCAAAGGGATTTGATCGGCTATGCAGATGGTATGGGTATGTACCAGTATGTGCATAACAACCCCGCGAATGGGATAGATCTGCTTGGACTGGATGACTTTATAGATTATACTGGAAATACGGTTGGGAATGCTAATAGTATTTCACCTCTCCTTCCAGAAATGCTTGCCCCTGTGCAGGAATACATAGTAAGAAGTCAGAAAGGAGGACATATAGTGAGAATAGGTGAATTTACACGAGAGTTAGGATTAGGTGGTCAGTTTTATAACGGAACTCTTAAAATATTAAATTCTACAGGACTTAGTTTCATTCTAACTCCTATAAACATCGTAGGAACTATAAGATCTTATAATAAAATGAGAGATCCATGTGCAACAGACGGACAAAAAACAGATGCAGCCATCAGTACTTTTAGCGGAGCACTTAACTCTGGTATGGGATTATATGTCTTCGGGAGATTTTTGTTTCACACAGGAGTAGGTTATGCGCTTACAAATATTGCTAATGCATTTCTTTCAAATCCTGTTTCAAGAGGAGCTGCTTTAAGATTTTCTCTACAGTTTGGACTTGCAGGGGCAGCTGAATCATTTGGTACTTTCTCGGCCGGAACGCTTGTTTCAAAAGCAGGGGCAGGAGGTATTTTCTCTTCCGTCGCTGGTGGTCTCGCCTTATACAGCCTTGCTAATATGGCCTGGCAAAAAGCTACAATGCAGTCCTTTGCCGAAACCGGGGAGAGTATTGATTTACCATTGGTAGATGTGCTGGCAACAGCTGATTTTAATCAATATCCAAAAGAAGCAAATCGTCATATGATGAAATATCACTCCGATAAATACTGGGAAGCTAAAGCAAAAGTGGAGGCCAAAGGTTCCCGGGGAGGCGGAGGCCATTGGAAAGCGCCTAAACCCGGAGGCTCCAATGATCCTTGCCCACCGGATGGAGCCGGCGGCACTCAAAAAAATCCTGGTGCAGCAGGTGCTGCTTCAGCAATCACCGAAGCCATTTCATCCTGGGATCCCAACGAGATCATCGGGCCCGATGGTGTGCCAGATAAAAGCTGGGTGAGTATTAACGACAGGTTACCCTATACAGTAACATTTGAAAATGATATTTCTGCCAGTGCTCCTGCCAAATATGTAAAGGTGGTGGTGCCGGTACATGAAAAAATGGATGCTGCAACATTTCAGCTCGGCAGCTTTGGTTTCAACAGTCTCACCTTCACAGTACCTCCTGCTACTGCTTCTTATTATCAACGACTGGATTGCCGTGATTCACTTGGCTTATATGTCGATATCATTGCAGGTTATGATGTGGTGAACAACTATGCTTTTTGGGAATTTCAGTCAATAGACCCGGTTACCTTCCTGCCACCGGCTGATCCGCTGAAAGGCTTCCTGTTGCTGCAGGACAGTACGAACCAAACCTATGGACATGGCTTTGTGAACTTCAGCATCAAACCCGTTACGACAGCACAAACATTAGACAGTATCCTGGCAAGGGCAGATATCGTATTTGATGCTAATGATACGATACCTACCAATATCGAAAAGAATACTATTGATGCATTACCACCAACCAGCCAGCTTGGTAACCTGCCGGGCAATAGCAGCAATCCGCTCACACTTACCTGGTCAGGCGCAGATGATACAAACGGTTGCGGTCTGAACTACTTTACCTTATATATTTCTAATGACGGAATTAATTTCAGTATCCTGAAAAGCGGTATCACCCGTACAGACACCACCCTCACCCTTGCACCTAATATCCGTTATTATTTCTTTGTATTGGCTACCGATAGTGTGGGTAATACAGAAGTACTGCGACCGGGTGAAATTAAAAACACATTTATCGGGGCAACATTGCCGGTTAACTGGTTATACTTCAGGGGAAATAATCACAACAAGGATAATATACTTGAATGGGCTACTTCCAGTGAGCAAAATTCGAAAGAGTTTAAAGTGGAAAGATCCCTGGATGCAATTAACTTTTCAGCCATTGGTACAGTGCCTGCGGCAGGCAACAGCAGCAGTATCAGCACCTATGATTACACTGACAGGAATATTGATCAGTTGAACAGTTCCGTGATGTATTACCGGCTCAGGCAG
Source organism: Bacteroidota bacterium (assembly GCA_029558715.1). Classification (GTDB taxonomy): domain Bacteria; phylum Bacteroidota; class Bacteroidia; order Chitinophagales; family Chitinophagaceae; genus JJ008. Next base: position 31,156 of record JAKQEA010000091.1, read on the forward strand.
GTGGACCTTGATAATAACTATAGGTACTCTGCTGTTGTACGATTAACATATAAAGAGACAGCAACCATCAATTCGATTGTGTATCCTAACCCGACAAGCCGGATCCTTACCATCACAGTTGGTGATAAGAACCTGATTGGCACCATGGCTTCAATATATGATATGAATGGCAGGCTGATAGAAAGTATAAAGATCAGTGCCCAAAGTCAGACAGTCGATATAAGCAGGTACACGAACGGAATTTACCTGATCAGGCTTGATAATAAAGAGACACTGAAAGTAATTAAACAATAATCAGGGAAAGAGTTTTGAACTCTCGCATTTTTCATACAAGGAAAACCCCCGGATTCTTCCGGGGGTTTATTTTTAATTCACTCCATCCACCTGCATTTCTTTATTAATTTTCATAACCAGTCCCTGCAGCACTTTTCCAGGCCCGGCTTCGGTAAATTTTGTGGCCCCATCTGCTATCATGGCCTGCACACTTTGGGTCCACCTTACCGCACCGGTCAGCTGATCAATAAGATTTTGTTTTATTTCCTCATTATTCATCACCGCTTTAGCTACTACATTCTGATAAATAGCACAGGTGGGTACATGGAATTTTGTAGCAAGTATTGCTGCCTGCAATTCTTCTTTCGCAGGTAACATTAACGGAGAATGAAAGGCTCCTCCTACCGGTAATACCAAGGCCCTTTTTGCACCGGCTGCTTTCATCCTTTCACAAGCTATATCTATTCCCTTCTTTGTTCCACTAATAACTAATTGCCCTGGACAATTATAATTGGCAGCTACTACAATTTCACCAGTTTCATTTTGTACTTCCGCACAAATAGTCTCCACTTTATCATCGGCGAGGTTTAACACAGCCGCCATGGTAGAAGGGTTCACTTCACAAGCTTTCTGCATAGCCTCTGCCCTTACCGATACTAACTGTAAGGCATTTTCAAAGCTGAGTGTTCCGTTGGCTACCAGCGCTGTAAACTCACCTAATGAATGACCGGCCACCATATCCGGTTTCGCATTCTCTATACTTTTATATGCAATAACTGAATGAAGAAATATAGCAGGTTGTGTAACTTTTGTTTGCTTCAGGTCTTCGTCTGTTCCTTCAAACATGATGTCGGAAATACGGAAGCCTAAAATTTCATTGGCTTGTTCAAACAATTTTTTGGCAAAGGCACTATTCTCATAATACTCTTTCCCCATTCCGGGAAACTGGGATCCCTGGCCGGGAAAAATATAGGCATGTTTCATGGTAGCTTACAGTTATGACAAACAAAAATGCCATAAAGGTTTTATTTAGAAAAATCTTTGTGGCATTTACTCAAATATTGTTCAGAATCAGCTCAGACGGGCTGTTATCAGTTTCATAAATTCGCTTCGGGTGGAATTTTTATGGAATTCCCCATCAAAAGCAGAAGTAGTAGTAACAGAATTTTGTTTTTGGACCCCCCGCATCATCATGCATAAATGCTGTGCTTCGATAACAACGGCCACACCCAGCGGATTCAATGTTTCCTTTATTGCATCCTTTATCTGTATCGTTAACCTTTCCTGCACCTGCAATCGCCTGGCAAATACATCCACTATTCTTGCTACTTTGCTCAATCCCGTTATCCACCCGTTGGGTATATATGCTACATGCGCCTTACCAAAGAAAGGTAGCATGTGGTGCTCACACATACTGTACAATTCTATATCCTTTACTACAATCATCTCACTCACATCCTCATGAAATTTAGCTGAGTTCAGGATTGCATGAGCATCCAACTGGTATCCCTGTGTAAGATATTGCATGGCTTTTGCCACTCTTTCAGGTGTTTTTAATAAACCCTCCCTTTCCGGATCTTCTCCCAAAAAAGCAATAGTTTCTTTATAACTTTTGATCAACCCACTGGTTGCTTTTTCATCATACTGTTCTGTTTTTTTATAAGCCATTCGAATAAGTTTTGAATTTTAAACGGGATACTCTACAAAATTCCTGGGTGTTTCATACAGGCGGATCTGCATTTCCAGTTTCTTATCTATATGAGGACGTAATAGTTTATATATGATAACAGCAATGTTTTCTGCTGTCGGGTTGAGCGTTTTGAATTCCGTTGTATCAAGATTCAGGTTTTTGTGATCGAACCGCTCTACTATTTCCCGTTGAATGATATCGCTGAGCACTTTCATATCCATAACATATCCTGTCTCCTTATCCGGCTTCCCCACCACTTTCACTATCAGATCATAGTTGTGGCCGTGGTAATGTGGTAATGCACATTTACCAAAGACTTCATTATTCGTTTTGTCATCCCAATCAGGGTTGAAAAGACGATGAGCAGCATTAAAACTTTCCTTTCTGAAAACTGCCACTTTTTTACTCATACTACAATTTAAGAAAATATATCAGCTAACCTGTAACAGTTAAAAACAAAAACGAAGGAATATTGTTCGCCGGTTACTTTTCCCCGTAATATTCTACATATATCTTAGAAGTCTCCACCAATTTCAGGCAATGTAACTGAGCGGCAGCAGGAAGGTGTGGCACCAGTTCATTCCATATTCCAATCACCAGGTTTTCGATAGAACAAAGCTTGCCCTGCATAAAATCAACATCTATATTTAAATTACGGTGATCAAGCTTTTCGATAATCTTTTCCTGGATGATAGATCCCAGTTTTTTGGCATCGAAAATAAACCCTGTATCCGGATCAGGCTCCCCTTTGATGGTAACAAACAACTCAAAATTGTGGCCATGCCAGTTCTCATTGGCGCATTTGCCAAATACTTCATCGTTCTTTTCCTTTGACCAATTGGGGTTATAAAGTTTGTGGGCCGAGTTAAAATGTTCAATTCTGGTTAAGTAAACCATGCTTTACTTTTTAGATCCCTCACAGCATTGGGCGGAGAGATTGTTAGACCATACCATACGGCTGGCAGGCGGCAAAAGTAAGTCAATTCAGGTTCACCGGGGGCTCAAAATAGAAGATAGTTTTACTAACTTGCTGCAAAGTAACCGGAATAATTAACCGGGCAACGTATGACAAACTGCCTGATAGTGGCTGCTACTCCGCTGGAAATCACTCCTTTTCTGAATTACTACAGGATACCAGGTAATTTATCCAAAAAAATATTGGCCGATATCCTTGTATCCGGTATTGGTCTTACTGCTACAACGTATTCGTTAACAAAACAGCTGACCATCAAACGACCGGATCTTATTATCCAGGCTGGTGTGAGCGGCTGCTTCGATACCAGCATTCCGCTTGGTTCTGTAGTAATGGTAAAACAAGAGGCCATCGCTGACCAGAGTGTTATAGAACTGGATAAATTAAAAACGCTTTTTGACCTTAAACTGGTACCGCAGGATCAATATCCTTTTTCAAAAGGGTGGCTTATCAACCGCAATGAAATAGTAAAGAAAGTAAGACTGAAAAAGGTAAAGGGTATTTCTGTAAACGAGATCACTACTTCAAAGCAAAAAATGAAATTTTACAAGGATTCTTTTAGCCCGGTTGTTGAATCCATGGAAGGAGCTGCTCTCCATTATGTATGCCTGATGGAAAAAATTCCTTTTATACAATTAAGAAGTGTCAGCAACTATATTGCTGAAAGAAATAAGAAGAACTGGAACATGAAGGAATCAATTATTAACCTGAACAATGAACTAATCCGCTTGTTAGAAAGCTTATGAAACTTACACTTGGTTTTTCTCCCTGCCCCAACGATACATTCATCTTTGATGCACTCGTCAATAATAAAATTGATACAGAAGGATTTGAGTTTGAGACAGTGCTGGCGGATGTGGAAACACTTAACCAATGGGCCTTGCAAGGTAAACTGGATATCACCAAACTCAGTTTTCCTGCCTTTTTCAGCTCTTTAAAGCATTACACATTACTGAGCGCAGGCAGTGCCTTAGGTAAAGGCGTTGGTCCATTACTTATTACAGATTCACAACAGGAGCTGACAACAGATCAAATCAACCAGGCATCTGTTGCTCTTCCCGGCGCTAATACAACTGCCAACCTCCTTTTCAGTTTTGCCTACCCGGATGCACAGGATAAAAAATTTATGGTTTTCTCCGATATTGAAGAGGCATTGATAAATAAAGAAACAGACCTGGGTGTTATCATTCATGAAAACAGGTTCACTTACCGGGAAAAAGGTTTACATAAAGTAAAAGATCTTGGTGAGTACTGGGAAGAAAAGATGGAATCTCCTATTCCATTAGGAGGTATTGCTATCAATCAATCCATAATAAGATCTGCCGCATTGAAAGTAAATGAGCTGATCCTTAAGAGCCTGGAATTTGCTTTTACAAATTATCCGCTGATCCCTGATTATGTGAAACAACATTCGCAGGAAATGAATGAGGATGTGATGCGTCAGCATATTGAGCTTTATGTAAACGGGTACACAAAAGATCTTGGTCAGGAAGGTAAAAATGCGATCCTTGCCCTGTTTGAAGTGTACAAACGAACCTTTACATCCGGTAATTCAGGATTTCTCGAAAGGGAATCTCTTTTTTCGTAAAGGCGGAGACAAAAAAAAGATTTAATACTATTACCTTGCATGCCTAATAATCTCCATGAGAAAACTTGTCCTTTTCTTTCTTTTTTTCTTCTTTGGTTTTACAAAAGCCGGTTCACAAATTAAATATCCCGACAGGTTGAAAGTGTTTATTGATTGCCAGTCCGGCTGCGATATGACTTTTATCAGGTCAGAGATCAACATTGTTGACTTCCTGCTTGACCGGTTGGCGGCTGATGTACATGTGCTTATTAATGATCAGAACACAGGTGGAGGTGGTGATGAATACCAGCTTATCTTTTTTGGCCAGAATGTTTTTAAAGATATGCGGGATACACTGCGTTTCATCAATGAACCCAACAATACTGATTTTGAAGAACGGGCCTTGTTGCTGAAATACCTGAAACTTGGCCTTACACCTTACATTGCCCGTACCAAAACGGCAGATTTGGTAGATATAAAAATGAAATCAGATAAACCACCGGATGCTGCAAGCAGACATGAAACTAAGGTTAAAGATCCGTGGAATTATTGGGTGTTTCGGGTAGAAACTTTTGGCTCATTAAGCATGGATGCAGTTTATAATGAATCCAGTTTCAGTGGTGGACTTTCGGCTAACCGCATCACTGAAGACATAAAAATCGGCATCGAGATGAATGGTGGAAAAAATAAATCACAGTTTGAGTACGATGATGGCAATGGTAATATCGAAAAGTTTGTAAACAAAAATAACAATTATAACCTCACCCAATACCTTGTAAAAAGCCTGGGAGACCATTGGTCATGGGGTTATGAAATCGGTGCTTCAAGAAATACATTCTCTAATAATAAATTCAGGTCAATTTTCAGGACAGGTATTGAGTACAACATTTTTCCCTACAAACTGGTAAATACAAAATCATTGACAGTCTCATACATCGTGGATGCAAGACGTAACCAGTATATTGATACCACACTGTATGACAGAACCAAAGAAACCTTGTATGGACATTCATTAAAAGCAAAACTTTCTGTGAACCAGAAATGGGGAAATATTGAAATCGGAACAGAATACCACAACTATTTTCATAACTGGAAATTCTTAAACCTGCAGGCAGATATTGAACTGGAAATAAGAATAACCGGCGGGCTTTCTTTCTCAGTATATTCTTCCGGCTCAATCGTCCGTGACCAGTTGTTTTTACCAAAAGAAGGCGCCACTCCACAGGAAGTACTTACACGCCGCAGGCAGTTGGCATCGGGATATAACTTTTTTACTCATTTTGGGATCAGTTATCGCTTTGGCTCCAGGCTTAACAATTTTGTAAACCCGAGATTTGACTAGATTATTTTTTCAGTGCAGTGCCGTACACTTCCAAACATCTTTTTCTTGCCACCTCATGCTGCACTATTGGTTGCGGGTAAGTCAGTTCCTCAAACTCAGGCACCCATTTCCTTACATATTTTAATTCAGGGTCAAATTTTTTCGTTTGCAGGTATGGATTAAAAACACGGAAATAAGGTGCCGCATCACAACCACTGCCTGCTGCCCATTGCCAGCCGCCATTATTAGCAGCCAGGTCAAAGTCCAGCAGCTTTTTTGCAAAATAGGCTTCACCCCATCGCCAGTCAATCAATAAATGCTTTGTCAGGAAAGAAGCGACGATCATCCGCACCCGGTTATGCATAAAACCAGTTGCATTCAATTCTCTCATACCCGCATCCACAATAGGATAGCCTGTTTTCCCATCACACCATGCCTTAAATTCTTTTTCATTATTTCGCCACCTGATCTTATCATACTCCGGTTTGAAAGCATGACCGACCACTTTTGGAAAATGCCATAATATCATGTGATAAAAATCCCGCCAGATGAGTTCATTCAAAAAAGTTTCATTTAATGCTCCTGCCTCAGCGGCCAGTGTTCTTATACTGATCGTCCCAAAACGAAGATGTACGCTTAACCGGGAAGTGCCCTGTACAGATGGAATATCCCTTTGCTCTTTGTAATTCCGTATAACCTGTCCCTTCCATTCTTTTCCAGGAAATGACAAACCAGCAGATTCAAAGCCCATTTCCTTTAATGCAGGTATTTTCCTCTCCGGTTGTTTATAAAAATTTTTAAAATACTTTTTAATGGGATAAGGCTTCAGATGAAAATCAGTCAATACAGCTTTCCATTTTCTTGAATAAGGAGTGAATACAGTATAAGGTTTGCCATCATCTTTCAGCACTTCGTCTTTTTCCAATATTACCTGATCTTTGAATGTGCAGAAACCAGTGTTATTTTCTTTTAGCAGCTTTTCAATAGAACTGTCTCTCTCCCTGGCATAGGGTTCATAGTCGTGATTTGTAAAGATGGTTTTTACATCATATTCTCTCAGCAACTCCTTATAAATATCAACCGGTTTACCATATAGTACATCCAGCGAAGAACCCAGTTGTACTAATTGCTGTTGTATTTCCTGCAAAGCAAGATGGATGAATTCAACACGACGGTCAGTTTTATCTTCCAGTTCATCGAGGATATTCCGGTCGAAAATAAAAATGGGCAGCACAGGACGATCACCCCGCAGGGCATGATATAAACCGGCATTATCATACAGTCGAAGATCTCTTCTGAACCAAAAAATATTGACAATGGGTTTCATGTAAGATGGAAACAAGCCTATGCTTAAATTGTTTTGACAAACCGGTTATAAATCTCCGTCGTCTGTTGATTGGAGTATGCTTTTTGACGAAATTGTTTTACCCACCTGATGCCGCTGATGGCATTGGTAAGAAATACTTCTTCAGCCATTTCAATGTCTTCATCAGTAACTGCCAGTTCTTTCACATCATAGCCGGCTTCTTTCAATGCTGCAAGTAGATGGCGCCTCATGACACCATTCACACATCCCTCACTCAAACCCGGAGTAGTAATTACGCCGTCTTTGATACAAAAAATATTGGCGATCGTGGAATCAGCAATACGGCCGGCAAAATTCAATACAAAACAATCATTAAGCTTATTCTCTTTTGCAAACCTGGCTGCCATGGCGTAAGGAAGATAATTAGCAGATTTCAGGTTGGAAAAAATATCACAACTCTTGCGGGCATCGGGAAAAATATCAACCACCAATCCATTTTCATTTATCCTGTTTTGCGACTCATTTAATGGCCAGCACTCTACAAGATAAGAGGCCATAGTATCCCCGTCATTCAAACCACCATTGCCCCTGAATACGGATAGCCTTACCCTTGCCAGCGAGGAGCAGTTATTCTTTTCACACAAGTGTATGATCCCTTTGACGAGGTTATCCCTGGTAAACAACCCGGGTAATTCAAATTTCAGCAATTGTAATCCTGAAAACAGCCTTTCAAAATGATACTCACCAAGCAGGGTCTTACCATTCTTTATTTTGATCGTTTCAAATAACCCATCACCATAGCGATACCCCCTGTTGGAAGACAGGAATACCGGTTCATCAGCCTTAACCATTTTTCCATTCAAGCTTATATACATAGCTGCCAAGGTAAAATAAAAAAAGCCATCTGCCTGCCGGCGGATGGCCATATTTACTTGCCATGAAAAATTATGCTTGCTCTACCAGTCCTGCCTTCACTGCATACATCACCAGTCCAGCCATTGATTTGGTACCGGTTTTTGTTTTGAGCTTATCACGGATAGCTTCCACAGTACGGGGACTCAGGTCCACGATATCAGCAATTTCCTTTGTGCTTTTCTCATCACACATCAGTTTCAGGATAGTGATCTCCTTTTCAGTAAGCTGCACATCCTGCGGCATGGAAGACTCGTTGGTACGCTTGGTACGCAGGCCGCTCAGCAATGCTTTATTGGTCAGATCATTAAAATGAAAATCATTTTCATACACTCCTTTGATGGCTTCATATATAAGCTCTGCCCCGGATTCCTTGGTTATATAGGAGTTGGCACCCATTTCCATCATTTTAGAAATAACAGAGTGGTCATTAAGGAAAGATAACATGATCACCTTAATATCAGGATAAAGCTTCTTTATTTCAGGTAAAGCTGTCAGGCCATCCATAATTGGCATCTGTATATCCAATAACACCACATCCGGCTGAATATGACGGAGCAGGTTCAGCAGTTGCATTCCATTCTCTGCTTCTGCCACCATTTGTATATCCTTTCTTGCCTGCAGTGCTGTTTTGATACCAGTGCGGAACAGGGCATGATCGTCAGCAATGGCCACTTTGATTACGGAGTTAGTGTCTGGGTTTTTCATGATGTAGTAATTAGTAAAATAATTATTGGATTAAAGTATTTATTCAATGCTGCAAGTTGGAAAATTCCTGCAATATATACCATAGGGAAAGTACTTGATTTAAAATTTGTGGAAACTACCGCTAAGTACCAGTAGAAACGAATGTTTACGACTCACCTGTTGAAAAATTACTTCAGCAGCAGTAAATACCGAATGTTGCAAATAGGGCAGTTATGCTCTTGTTAACATATACCTGTGGATATACTTTTGTCACAGAAAGTTGATTGATACGGATGATCTGTTTTATCTCATCCAATGTCCAGAACCGTCCAGAAAGTTATTTCCAAATCCCTTGAAAAACCGAACCCGATCTTCATCGGGAAACACTTCACCGACAATCAACTTTCTACTTTTGATATGGTCCCGTTTTTATAAATCCAATACCCTGCTGAAAAAACCAAAACCTGAGCACCGTTAAACCCTGTCCTTATGAAACACAACGCTTATTAATCTTTTTCTTTTCATAACAGTAACATCAAGCCCCGGTCCTCATAACGCCGGGGTTTTTATTTACCATCCTCAACCTTATTTACTGGTTTTTTCCGGCAATGAGATATGCCCTTGGTTCTCCCGCTGTAAATTTTTTCCTACCGGGGATGCTGTACACTTCTTTTAATTGCAGTCCGGCTTGCTTCAGCATGGCTTCCATTTCATTGAGTGAGTAAATGTAATCCACACCCTTTTTAGTTTCTTCAGTTCCATCGGGAGCGATCATAATGCTTTCTACTTCCATCCTGGTTGGCTGAAAATAAAGTTTCAGTTCGGAAAGAAATTTATACTCTCCTATCTTACTCCAGCTGTTTGAAACAGGTTTGCTGAAAACAATTTCCGCAATAGACCAGCTGTTGATGAGTAAATGACCTCCTGGTTTCAGGTGTGCCGCAATATTAGCAAGCAGTTTTATTGTATCTGCTGCATTAAAAAAGTTCAGGCTGTTGCCCATGCAGATGGCCAGGTCAAACTGGTCATCGATGACGTAACTGATAACATCATGCTGGCTTGCCGTTAATGGCAAACCGTCTTCCGCTGCTGTTGCTTTTATTTCATTAATATAATCGCCCAGGTTATCAACAGCTGTTACCGCAATACCTTTTTTGGCCAGTGCAATGGCATGACGGCCATATCCGCACATCAGGTCGAGTACTTTACTGCCCGGTTGCAGGCCAAAATGAGGAACCATGAAATCAATTTCTTTCACAGTCAATTCACCGGGAATAAGGGTCTTCCATATTTCCTTATAATGACCATCAAAAAAAGTATCGTTGATATTGCTCATCGTTGATGTAATAGAAGAGTTCTTACATTAAAAAACCGGGCAAGCCCGGCCAAAATCATTCTAACAATTTATTCCGGGTGGCATACATTACCAGTCCGGCAATAGTTTTGGCCCCTACTTTTTGTTTCATGTTCTGCCGGATGGTTTCAATAGTGCGGGGACTCAGAAATACTTCTTTGGAAATTTCCTCTGTTGTTTTATCATCTGCTATCAGTTTCAATATCCGCAGTTCTTTTTCAGACAGCTTGACCGGGTTGGGATAAAACTGGCGTACCGTTTTTTTATGCTGCAGTTTCAGCAGCACAGCTTTATTCACCAGCTCATTAAAATAAAAATCATCATTCATGCAGGTAAGGATGGCCTGGTAGATCTCTTCGGGGTCTGTTGTTTTAGTAAGATAAGCATTGGCACCCATTTCCATCATCTTGGTGATCATCTCCTGGTCATCATACATAGTAAGTACGATGATCTTGATGTTTTCATACTCCTTGCGGATGAGGCTGATGGCATTGATACCGTCCACATGCGGCATGCGGATATCCATTAATATCACATCCGGCTGCTTTAGCTGCAGTTTATGCATCAGGTCTTTACCATCTTCGGCTTCCCAGAGTATTTTCAGGTAATCTTTCTCTTTCAGCGCCATGCGGATTCCATCACGGAAGATCTTGTGGTCGTCGGCGATTGCTACTTTTATTTGCTGAGCGGTCATGAGGTATTGGGTTGTTTTTTCTTACCGGGTATCGGTAGTGAGTAAAACTACGCAAATTTTAGTATTAACCGCATT
>JAKQEA010000164.1 GCA_029558715.1 Bacteroidota bacterium
ACCACCCATTGTATAACCATCAGTAATTTTCTCTTCCTGCACGGTTAAAGGATAAAAGCCGACCCTGAAGAGATTTGTTTCCTGCTGAATAACAGACCCATTGTCAGATTGCATTAAATGGTCTGAGAAATAGTTGGCCCCGCTTTTCGTTTTCGGGAGTTTGCTTGTAATAGGGATACTGCGAATTCCGGATAAATCACTGCTGAGCTCCCACACCTTCTTCTCACCCTGTGCAAAAACGATATAATTGCCATCTGGCTTTTTTAGAATGGCATTTGGCGAAGCTACTGCCCCGGTCCGGGTAATAAATTTTATATGTTTCTGCAAACGCTGCAGCGTATCGTAAACAAGTATGCCATTACCCCTTGCCCCGGCCAGGATCCTGTTATTGCTTTTGTCCGGCAGCACTGCCATAATAAAATTCTTTTTAGCCTCCCCATTGTTATAATATTTAAGCGGATAGTTGTTGCGGATAATTTTTCTGATTCCTCCGCTAACTGTTTGCAGGTAGAGATTTCCAAAATTATCTTCATATATACCGGCAATGGGATTATTCAACGCCACCGGCTGGTTTTGAAAATCCACTATCTCTGACATCAGCTTCAGCCCTGAGGTGTCGGCTTCAAATAAGCGGTCATTCAGTGAAACCAGCGTCTTTGCTCCCCAGTGGTAGATGCAAAACCTGCCAATATATCCATTCAGAGGTATTCTTACCGGCAGGGTTTTATTACTGTGTGTGGCGAAATTATAAATTTCAATGGAGGCGTCGGAAGTCTTATATGTATAATAATAGACTTCATTTTCATTTTTCAAATGCAGAAAAAATGAGGATAGGCTGGCAATGGCTGGTGATTTTGCTACCAGTTTTTTATTTTTCAGGTCCCACAGGTAAATAAACTCAGCAATTCTCCAAACTGCTTTATGACCGGCTATATTATCACCAATTGAAGGTCTGTAATCAGAGTTGGGTCCGTAATCGGGAAACCCGGTTTTTATTCGGGACGATACTGAATAATCCTTCAGGCTTATACCAATAATTTCAGCAGATTGTGTATATATATAAATGCTTCTTTCGTCTTCGCCAATAAACTGAGCCGGGGATTTGCTCCCTGCCTCATAGGTATATACCGCGGTAAACTTATTTCCATCTGCTTCATACCGGCTCAGGCCACGGGAGTGGCTTACCAGTAAGACATCATTACTGCATTTAAAAAAATCACAGTGTTTGTTATCCGCCAGACCAGGCTGTAAAGGAACGGTAAAAAAATTCTTTCCATCAAACCGTTGTATGCCGTTAGGGAAAGAAATCCAGCAAAAATTGTTTTTATCAAATGCAATTTCCCCGATAGTGCTTTGCAGCAGCCCTTCGTTTACGTTATAACTGAATGTATTATACCGGCTTAGTTGTTGTGATAGCAACATGCTGCAGCTTAATATCGCTAACAGGAACAACTTTATATAAATCAGCCTTTTCAAAAAAAGATTTTCATTTCAAAGTACGGAATTGACTGATAATTCCAATCTAATCCAAATGGATTATAGGCGGTGCCGCAGAAGTAATTTTTATTTACAATAGTTGTCCCGCAATCTCTTCTGTAAAAACCAGTTCCGGTGCTCTTCACTTAGTAGCCAATAAATCGCTGTCAGTAATACAGCGGTATGTAAATAATTATAAGAAATATCCGAACTAACTGACTGGTATGAAAAAAGCCACCTTATGTTGTTTCTTTAAGCTGAAGACACTGTCTTTACTGATGGCTGTTTTATTTTTTGTATATGCATCTGCACAAACACCGGAGGTATTAAAAGATATTAATGGAGCAGCAACATTACATTCGCAATCAACTACAGGTTACAGTTTTGTAACTATGAATGGCTTTGCTTATTTCACTGCAGATGATGGAGTAAACGGGCATGAACTCTGGAGAACAGATGGCACCGAAGCGGGAACATCTCTTGTAAAAGATATTAACCCGGGTATTTCCGGTATTGTCACATCAGGTTCGGCGACACTGGTAGAGATGAATGGATTTTTATACTTCGCAGCAACAACTACAGCCAATGGTAATGAGCTATGGAAAACAGACGGAACATCAGCCGGTACAGTAATGGTGAAAGATATAAATCCCGGAACCACAGGTACTACCCTGGCTAATTTAGTTGTTATTAATAATGTGTTATACTTTTCAGCTACCACTTCAGCTTCGGGAAGTGAATTATGGAAATCGGATGGAACGGATGCCGGTACGGTACTGGTTAAAGATATTAATACCGGTTCTGCATCATCCACACCGCAGAACTTTGTCAATGTAAATGGTACATTGTTTTTTACAGCAATCACAGCAGCAAATGGCCGTGAACTATGGAAGAGTGATGGCACTACTGCAGGAACTGTTTTGGCAAAAGATATTAATGCAGGTACAGCAAACACAACATTCCAGAATCTGACTGCTTTTGGCAGTATCCTGCTTTTTAGTGCAATAGACGCTGTGAATGGACAGGAAATTTGGAAATCAGATGGAACAGACGCCGGAACAGTAATAATTAAAGATTTGAACCCTGGTTCCGGCTCAGGTAGTAACGGACCGTTCATAATAATAGGCAACCAGTTTTGTTTTGTAGGTAATGATGGCAGCACAGGTACTGAAATATGGTTGTCTGATGGAACAGAAGCAGGTACGATTTTACTGAAAGATATTTACCCCGGTGCCAATTCATCAAACCCGGGTAGCTTTACTGTAATCGGCAGTACTGTTTATTTCACTGCCACCGATCCTGTTGCCAATGTTGAACTTTGGAAAACGGATGGAACCTCGACAGGAACTGTCATGGTAAAAGATGTGATGCCCGGCGGTATCAATTCGTCACCAACAAACCTGGTAAACGTTAACGGCACCTTATTTTTTTCAGCGCAAACTGTTGGTATAGAAGGAAGGGAGTTATGGAAAAGCGATGGAACTGAGCTTGGAACAGTGCTGGTTAAGGATATAAATCCGGGAGCAGGTTCGTCTTCGCCAGTCTCGCTTACAAATGTAAATGGCCTTCTATATTTTACGGCCACATCCTCCACTCAGTTACAACTATGGAAAAGCGACGGTACCAACGGAGGAACATTACCTTTAAATACTTCCGTTGTCAGCGGCGGTACTTATGTAACATTATATGCTTTAGGAAATAAGTTATTGTTCCAACATAACGGTCTTTTACCGGGGGTGCCTTCCACTGCTTCGGGCCGTGAACCCTGGGTATCTGATGGTACCGATGCAGGTACAAAACTCATTAAGGATATTAATACCACAACAGATCAGGGTAATCCAGGACCTTATGTCAGGGAAGGGAATACTGTCTTTTTTGCGGCCGCAGATGGAGTAAACGGAATTGAACTTTGGAAAACAGATGGAACAACAACAGGTACTGTATTGCTAAAAGATATCAATCCCGGAACAAGCAGTTCCAGCCCGGCCAACTTTGCTAATGTAAATGGAACAATATTTTTTACCGCTACAAACGCAAGCGGTACTGAACTTTGGAAAACAGACGGTACTGAAGCAGGTACCGTAATTGTAAAAGATATCCGGTCGGGTACATCATCGTCAAGTCCGACATTATTAACGGCATCAGGTAATACGCTTTTCTTCATTGCCAATGATGGTACTACTGGCGCAGAACTTTGGAAGAGTGATGGTACGGCTGCAGGAACTGTATTGGTAGCAGATATTGTAGCAGGAACAGGCTCACCTTCAATAATACTTTTGACAGACGCAAATGGCATAGTTTTTTTCAGGGCCACAGTGACAGGGTTGGGAAGTGAGTTATGGAAAAGCGATGGAACCGCTGCGGGCACTGTACTGGTAAAAGATATTAATCCCGGTTCCGGCTCACCCAATATTGATGAACTGGTAGCATACAATGGTAAAGTATATTTTCCTGCCAATGATGGCGTAAACGGTGAAGAACCCTGGGTAAGTGATGGAACCGCAGCAGGAACAACCTTGTTTGTGAATATTGCAACCAGCGGTTCTTTTCCAAATTCCAATCCAAGATATTTTGCAGTAGCAGCAGGTAAATTATACTTCACTGCTTTTACAGCCAGTACTTCATTTGAACCCTGGGTAAGTGATGGTACGCCGGCGGGAACATATATGATAACTGAAATTGTTCCTGGCGGAGCGGGGTCCACCCCTTTAGGTTTTACAAGTCTAAATGGAGTAGTATATTTTTCAGCAGATGATGGAACAGTTCATGGCCGTGAACTTTGGAAAACAGACAATACGGGCCCTGGTACTATACTGGTGAAAGACATAAATACTGGTTCCGGCGACTCGAGCCCTGAACAACTGATAGCTGTTGGCAATAATTTATTCTTCAGGGCCACCATGCCCGGTGGTGGTGTTGAATTTTTCAGAAGCGACGGTACAGATGCCGGGACTATTGGCTATGACCTTTATCCCGGTACAACCACTTCAACTCCTGATTATCTGATAGCCTTGAATGATATGGCTTTGTTTACTGCCACCCATCCTGTGCTGGGCAGGGAAATATGGAAAGCCATTGTATCACCGGCGCCTTCCAATTCTTTTTCCATAGTGGGTGACACCATAGCCTGTGAGAATACCACAAAAATTTATACGGTGAGTAATGTTGTTGGAAGCAATATTACTTATAACTGGAGTTTGCCCGCCGGTGGAGGAACACTTACTACTAATGATAGTGTAGCTACCGTAACATGGAATAGTACAGGCAGCCGCAATATTGCCCTTTATTTATCAAACCCCGGCGGCTCCACTATTACAAAACAAAAAAATGTAGAAGTAATTACAGGAGGAGTGCCTCCCACTCAGGCACCGGTTATTACTGCCTTTGGCCGCACACTTACAGCCAGTAATTTTCCCAACGGAACCTATGTTCAATGGTACAGAAACGGAACGGCTATCACCCAGGCTAACCAGCCCAGCTATTATGCCGCACTGGATGGAACATATACAGCAAGGTTTGTTAGCACCTGTGCAACAGGCCCCGAATCAAATGCAATAGTATTTGCTGCAGCTGCCATAGCGCAAACTATCAGCTTTCCTGCTATTCCGGATATTGTGCTTACTCCAATAGCAAAAGTTAAATTGGATGCTACGGCAAGTTCTGGTTTGCCTGTTTTCTTTCAGAAAATTTCCGGACCTGGTTTTATACAGAATGATACTTTATATATAAGCGGCAGCGGTACATTAGTGGGAGATATTGTTATTAAGGCCATGCAGCCGGGCAACGAAAACTACAGCCCCGCGCCGGATGTACAGCAAACATTCCGGGTTATCAGGGGAAACCAGGTAATTACGTTTGACTCTATACCGGACATGATTTTTGGTCCGCAGCTTTACCAGCTTACTGCCAGTTCATCTGTGGGTTTGACTGTCACTTATTCAATTGTTGCAGGAAGCAGCTATGCCACCATTCAGAGCGGCAATAAAATAAAACTTACTGGTGCCGGTACGGTAACTGTCCGTGCATCGCAGATTGGAAACTTCAATTATTTTGGTGCGACACCGGTTGACAGGACATTCTGTATCGGCGTAAGCACAATGAATAACATTACCGGCGATGCAGCACCATGCCTGAATACTTATCGTTACAATGCACAAAAAATTCCCGGTGCCAATTATATATGGACACTAAGCGGTGGTGGTATTCTCACAACCAATCTTGACACAGCATGGGTTCAGTGGCAAGCACCGGGCAACCATACCATAAGTGTAAAAGCAAACAGTAGTTGTGATACTGTTTACTCGACTGAGTATAGTATGCAGATAGCCACATCCGCTAATCTTCCTGCACCGGTTACCGGTATGCTCCCTGCTGATAGCGCTATTGACCAGCAATTACCATTGCGTCTTTCCTGGATACCCGGTTCCAATACCACACAGTATGATTTATATGTGTGGGATGCTGCTTTGCCGCAACCAGGTACACCTTATGCATCCAACATTACAGATATCTTCTACACATTGCCTCTGAATTCACTGCAACACAATACAACCTACAAATGGAGGGTTGTTTCAAAAAATCCCTGTTCGCAAACAGCCGGACCCATACAGCATTTCAGTATTGTTCCATTGCCTGACCTTGTTGTTAGTGATGTACAAGTGCCTGCTTCGGCCACTTCAGGTCAGACTATTACAGTAAGCTGGAAAGTAACCAATGCAGGGCCTGGAAGAACATTCCCTAATTCCACCTGGTATGATGGTGTTTATTTTGCATTGGATACAGTACCATTTGTGAGCTTTGCCGGTTCGCCAAACTGGAGCCCATCTTCATGGAATTCACTTACGGCAAACGGAAGACCATTATTGCTTGGCAAAAAAATAAGGCCTTCATCACTTGACAGTGGTCAGTTCTATACCAACAGTTTGAATTTTACCCTGCCACTTAGTTACAGCTTCCCGGTCTATGTATATGTGATAACAGATAACGAACATCCGAACTGGAAAATAATGCAGGTAACTGTGGCTAATGATACGGCAAGAGCACCAGCGCCAATGGATATTCAATTGGCTCCCACACCGGATTTGCGGGTTGATTCGGTGTTTACAACTGCCAGTGCTTTTTCCGGTAGCACTATTAATCTTACTTACAAAGTGAAGAACTATGGTGTGCTTACACCCTCCGGAGGTATATGGACTGATTCTGTCTTTTTATCACAAAGCCCCCTGTTTGACAGGAACAATGCCATACCACTAACCCTTCCCAAAGTGAACGGTTCTTACTATCCCAATACATCTTATGCCGGATTTAGCAATAACACACAATTACAGTCCGATAGTTTTTATACACGAAATGCCAGTGTGGTTATCCCCAACTTTATTTTCGGCACCTGGTTTATATATGTAAAAACAAATGCCGGTACAACGGCCGCTACATCCATTTACGAAGGGGCATTGGCAGATAATAACCTCGGACAGGCACAATTGCAGCTATATCTCACACCTACCCCTAAGCTTACTGTCAATACCCTTACCGTTCCTGTTACGGCTGCCAGCACCACACAGCCCATTGGTATTAACTGGAATATCAGAAATGACGGCTTCACCGATAATATAGAAAAAAACAGGGGACATTATTTAACAATGAGCACCTGCCAGGTTAGTTGTACGGGGCCCAACTGCATCGGAATTGCCAACGCAGTTATAAAAGACAGCGTTGTTTTTGGCAGCAGCTATTGGATTGACAGAGTTTACCTGAGTACAGATTCCAGTAACCTAAATACATCAAATGCGGTATTGATTAATGAAGTAAAACATGGTATAGAAAACTCAGGCCTTTACCTTGATGCTCCTGCACCATCTTATAGTTTTGTAAGTTGCCCGGCTATTGCAAATGGTAATATCAATGTTTCAAATGTTATTAATCCGGGCTCTAACTTTCCAAAGACGCTCAACTTTAACGTACCATCAACCCTGCAGCCGGGTAATTACTATGTATATGTATATACCAACCCAACCAAAACAGTATTTGAATATCCCGGTACCCCTCAAATAAAACGCAGTGCCTTACCAATAGGCATTCAAAGACCGGATGTTTCTGTACCGGCTATTTCAGTCCCGTCAGCTTCTACAGGCGGTCAGGCTATTGCCATCAGTTATAATGTGCAGAACAATGGACCCGGCACTGTATTTAATCATATTCGCAGGGACAAAATTTACATAAGCAATTCTTCCAGTTTTGATGGCAGCGCTCAGTTAATAGGTACTACTATATTTACCGAAGACCTGCCGGTAGGCACGGCTGTTCCGCATACATTCAATTATAACATGCCGCATGCCACCAGTGGAACAAAGTATTTCTATGTACAAAGCAATTATGACAGCGCTTTCCGGGAAACCAATTATGTAAACAATATCAGCGCTGCTGCTGCCATCGCAGTAACGGCTGCCGTTCCTGCTGATTTTATCGTAAGCAGTGTGCAAACCGCCGACTCAGTATTTACCATATTCAACAGCGGGATCATTTATACTGTTATCAACAACGGAAGCGGAGCAGCAACCGGTACCTGGACAGACAGTGTATTTATCAGTTGCAGCCCAATTTACACCACCACCACCAGCTATTTCATTGGTAAACGTATACAGGTAAGAACGATAGCACCTGCAACAGCCTATACAGATACGCTAAATGTAAACATGAAGATGGGATTTGAAATCAATAATTGTTTCCCCGGCGCCATGTATGGCAATGCGTATTTCTTTGTTAAGGCAAATGCAGACACCGGGGCTTATGAAGGCAGTGCCACAAATAATAATGTGGGAGGCAGTGGAAACAAAGTATTAGTTAATCCGCTGGTGGACCATATTGTAACTACCGTAAACGGCCCGGATGTTACCACAGTAGGTTCGGCTTACTCCATCAACTGGCGGGTAAAAAATACCGGGTATAATCCTAACCTTCAGCAATACTATAACTCATGGTATGATGGTATTTATTTTTCTGCCGATTCAGTGGCTGACGGTGGTGATATAAAAGCCTTTGAACAACTGAAATATTTACGTTTGAACCGTAACCAGGATTCTGGATTCAGCAAGTCGCCAATCGTGCCTTATATGCCATCGGGTGATTATTATGTATATGTACATAACAACTTTTCTAACAGAATTCCTGCCGAAAAAATTGTAAGTAATAATGTAAACTTTATCAGGGAAGCATCAGGCGCTGCTAAAAAAATAACAGTAACACTGCCGCCGCTCAGCGATTTGACTGATACTATTTTATCTGCACCCCCGTCTGTTGCAGCAGGTCAGCCGGTAACAGTAATCTATAAGGTTGCCAACAATGGAACAGGTATAACATTTCCCGGAACCAATTTCCAAAACAGGTTATTACTATCAGCAGATTTTGTTGTAAATACCAATCAGGGCGACAGATTATTGGCTACCCGCAACCGGACAAGTGTATTACCGGCCGGCCAGTTCTATTACGACACAGTTACGGTAACTATCCCGTCTTTCATCACGCCTGGTAACTATGTGCTCATCAGCCAGGCTAACTCCAACAATGCTGTGATTGAAACGAATTCCACCAATAACCTTGGCTTCAGCTTACTCAGTGTGTATACGCCACCGGTATCGGATTTGATTGTAAGTGATGTGCTGAGACCTGATACAGTGATGCTGGGCTATACCATAGATACGGCGAAATGGGTTATCACTAATACATCAGGTGAGCAGGCAAGAGGATATAGTAAAGATGGTATTTACCTTTCATCAGGCAGTTTACTGGATTCAACAGCGGTACTAATCGGTATTAAGGATAAGAATATCCTGATGAACCCGCTGCAGTCCGACACAGTGCGCATGGCGCCGATGGTAACCGGTGTGGTAGAGGGCAACTATAATATGTTTATTAAAACTGACCTGCTCAATAATATCATTGAATCGGATGAAGATAATAATACTGGCATGACGGCCGCACCAGTATATGTAAAAGTAAAAGAACTTCCAATGAATTTGGATGAGTTGAATACGCTGCAGAAAATAAGCCGTTATTATAAATTAAGAATACCTGATTCTTTACTTGGTTCCACTATACTCGTTACACTCACTACGCCGGATTCCCTGACGATGAAGAATGAAATGTATATCAGCGGTGGTTTTGTACCCACACCTGCTAATTACGATTACCGGTTTGAAATACCCAACTATGGTAATCAGCAAATCGTAATGACGGATGTAACAGACTCAGTGTATTACATCATGTACCGCTGTGTGTCCCCTAATCCGGTTGTACAGAATGTAAAACTCAAAGCAGTAAAGCTGCCGTTTGCTATTCTGAATGTACATACGAATGCCGGTGGCAATATTGGTAACGTAACCATCCGCATACGGGGTTCGCTTTTCCGTGACAGCATGATGGCGAAACTGAGCAATGGCGCTACTACGATCTATGCTTCTGCTGTTTACTACACCAACAGCACACAGGTATTTGCCACCTTCCCGCTGCAGGGAAAACCACAGGGTATTTATGATGTGACGTTGATAAAACCTGATCTGTCAGAAGCTGTATTACCCAATGGATTCTCTATTGTTCCTGCCAATAACGGCGGATTGATTACCGGTGGCGGAAATAATACAGGTGCAGGCAACGGTAATGAACCCGGATGTGATCCCGGTGCCGCAAG
>JAKQEA010000177.1 GCA_029558715.1 Bacteroidota bacterium
ACAAGTATATCCATCACATAAACCTTACCAAGTGGTTCGCCTTTGTATTCCATCTCAACTGGTACCTGTACCCGGGTTTTTATACCTCTCAGAGTTAATTCTTTGATTAATGCGATTACATAAGCTGACTCAAGCAAACCAGGTCCTAATTCTCTGTGTACGGCAATACATGCATCAAGAATATTGCCACCTATTTCATTAAGTCTTTCTCGGGTCATACTCTCATCGTTATCTCTGTGTGCTCATGTTCTCTGCGGTGAATTTCTATTTCTTTAGCTTCAGAATACTCCAATCGGTATCCTCCGCCACAATGGTATTGCTTAATTTTCCTAAGCCATCAATTTCCATTTCCACCACATCGTTTGGCTGAAGCCATTGTTCGGCATAATTTGGATCATTCAGTTTACCTGTTCCATTCAGTTCAAGAAAACAACCGGTGCCTACTGTACCGCTTCCGATCACATCACCGGGATAGAGGTCTACGCCATAAGAAGCTCTTTCAATAATTTCAGCAAAGGTCCAGTCCATATCACCGACATTACCATCACTCACCTGTTTGTCATTCACCCAACAGCGCATCCTGAGATTCCAGCTTTTACCGGTATGGTTTTCTTTGGCGGGAATTTCAAACGGGGCCAGTTCATCCATTGTTACTAACCACGGTCCGATTACAGTAGAAAAATCTTTTCCTTTGGCAGGACCGAGGTTAAGCAGCATTTCTTCCATTTGCAATCTTCTTGCACTCATATCATTCATGATCATCAGCCCGCCGATATATTCATCTGCTTCATCTGCTTTTATATTTCTGCCATGCTTACAGATGACGATTGCTGCCTCCAGTTCAAAATCCAGTTTTTCAAAATGGTCCGGCATGCAGCGGATATCACCGGGGCCCTGAATGCTGTGGTGATTGGTAAAATAAAAGATAGGATACTGGTCAAATTCCGGTATCATATCCACTTTTCGGTTTCTTCTCGCTGCGGCTACATGCTGGCGAAAAGCATACCCGTCACGGCAACTGGTAGGGAACGGAACCGGAGCTAATAATTGAACGTCTTTGAGTGAGACACCTTTACTGCTTGTCCTGGTCCCTTCTCTCAGCATCAGCTCACCGGCCTGTGCTACAGGGAAATATTCTTCCCAGTAATTCAGCAACAGGTTCATGCTGTTGGGCAGATCGGGGTGCAGCACTTCCATATCATAAATAGTATCATTGATCAGTATGCCCAATTGCTCTCTTTCTTCTTTCAGGTAGGTTACTAATTTCATCTAAGTGGTATTATTGGCCGCTAAGTTAGCGAGGTTGGTTGTAAATTGTGTTGATGAAAAAATGGCTATTCATTTTATTGCTGCCTGTTCTTGCTTTCAATAAAAAACAGGAGTCAAAGTCATGGATACGCATTAACCAGTTGGGTTATACACCCGGCGGAGTAAAAGTGGCGGTGTGGTGCAGTAAGGAGAGCAGGACAATCGGTTCATTTCAGTTGATTGATGCTGCGACCAATAAAGTGGTGATGACGGGTAAAACAGGTAAGGTCTTTGGAGCATATGGACCCTTTGCGTCGACGCAACGTTTAAATTTCACTTTTTTTAACCGTCCCGGCAGGTATTATCTGAAAGCAGGTGGAGCTCAATCACCGGAGTTTGAAATAGGAGAAGATGTATACAAAGGCGCTGCTGATTTTTGTTTGCGCTATATGCGCCAGCAAAGAACCGGTTTCAATCCTTTTTTAAAAGACAGTTGCCATACCCATGATGGTTATGTGCTGTATGGCGAAAAAGCAGGCATCAAAGACAGCACCAGAATTGATGTGGTGGGCGGCTGGCATGACGCATC
>JAKQEA010000189.1 GCA_029558715.1 Bacteroidota bacterium
GTTACGGTATCAGATCTGAAATCAATGATCATTCCTTAATTTTTCTGCAATATACTCCGTTCACTCCTGAAATCAGGTATTTGGCGAAGGCCGGCTAGAGGATACGGGCTCTTTTCTTAATTTGGCATCCTGTATGAAGGAGCCGACTACTCTCGAATATATACTACTCATTTTTTCCTGCTTGTTGTTTGCACTGGCGGGTCTTTATATTTTGGCCAATTTTACCCGGCTCTTCAGGAATAAGATAGGGAATGAGCTGTTGAGGAAAAATGTGGTGGCCTGGCTGGCTATCTTTTGTATTTCGAATGCGATGTTGCCGATGAGCGGAGGTTTTTTTTACATGCTGGCAAAATGGGGCTGGTGGTGGTCAATTCTAGGTCAAATAATTTCTACAACAGTAACCACATTGGTGGTTTATAATGCAGTGAGACTGATCGCCGAAAGCAGCCGGCTTAAGAAGCTTCCTTTTATTCAGTACAATATTCTTATTGTAATTACATTGATTATTACGACTGTTTCTATTAATATTCCATTTGGTTATTTCTTATATGGCGACAAAACACCCTATCTCAAATATCTTATTATTAATAGTATTTACCTGGCGGGAACTACAGGATTGATATATGCTGTGATCAGCTATCTTGACATCGAGAGAAAAAGAAAATTTGATGCAAAGGAGCTTGAATTGAGCCGGATGCGGGAGTTAAAGGCCAAAGCGGAATTGGATGCCCTTCACTCAAAAGTAAATCCCCATTTTTTATATAATGCTCTTAACTCAATTGCGGATCTTTCAATAACAGATGGCAGGAAGGCCAGGAAAATGACTATTGCACTGGCAGATCTTTTCAGGTATAGTATTAACTACAGCCAGAATAATTATTCCACGATCAATGATGAGGTAGCAATGACTGAAGTTTACCTCCAGATAGAAAAAATAAGATTTGAAGATCAGCTAAATTACATTGTTCGTGTGGAAGAAGGTGCTGGTCATTACCTGATACCACGGTTCATTCTGCAACCGCTTGCTGAGAATGCCGTTAAGCATGGATTAAAGGCTACCGGCCAGATGACTGAAATATTGCTGGAAGTAAGACAGGAAAATAATGTGTTGCTTATTGCAATTGCGGATAATGGCCCTGAATTCCCGGCAGAGTTAGTACCAGGGTATGGGGTGAAAAGTGTTTTCGACAAGATGGATCTTCTTTTTCCGGATCAATATGAGATTCGTTTCAGCAATCATCCAAAAAAGCAGGTTTCTATACAAATTAATAAACTGTTGAAAAATGAGCCAGGTATATAAGGCTATAGTGATAGATGATGAGCCGGCTGCACGCAGGTTAATGAAAAACCTGCTGACACCGTATCAGGATAGCGTAGTGGTGATAGATGAAGCAGGTAATGGGAGAGAAGCTATAGAGAAAATAGAGGCTTTAAAACCTGATCTTATCTTTTTGGATATTCAAATGCCTGATCTTACAGGGTTTGAGGTGATTGAGAAACTCTCTCACAAGCCTAGTATTATTTTTACTACCGCTTACGAGCAGTATGCAATAAAAGCATTCGAGACTTTTTCTATTGATTACCTTTTAAAACCCATAAAGGAGGAAAGGCTGGAGCAGAGTATTCAAAAACTAAAAAGCTTTGGTCGTATATCTAATACTATTGATGTATCCGGGTTACAGGAGATTATCCGTCAGTTTCAATTGCCGGCAAAAGCATCAGCATTGCCCATAAAGACGGGTGACAGGATCATCCTGCTCCGGTATGAGAATATTGTTTATATGGAAGCCCAGGATAAATATGTATATATATATACAGCAGATGGAAACAAGCATCTTACAGACCATTCACTTACTAATTTGTCAGAAAAACTCCCATCTCAGTTCTATCGCATCCAAAAATCTTATATAATCAATAAGGACAAGATCCGGGAAATGCACCGTCACTTTAACGGCCGCTACCTGTTTGTAATGGATGACAAACCCGGAACCAGGCTCACCTCAGGACGTACTTATCATGATGCAATCAGAACTGAGTTTGGATTGTAATCGTTCCTTTTATTGATTATTTGCCGGTATTCTGTCTGTAATTCTCTACTATTTTACCACTTTTTGCAGGATATCCATTTATCCTCAGGAGTCGCCGTTCATATGAAATGGGGCTTCTTTTGTAACCCAATTTAAGGCGCCACGTCATACTCCTGTAGTCCGGAACGGCCGATTATCCCTAAAATAGGCCGTTTAATTTAAAACATTGTTCTATGTAATACAAAGTACTGAATTTTGGACTGTAATAATTAAAAACAGGTACTTATTATAAAAATGAGAAAAATGAAAAAAATAATCACACTGCTGACAGTTGCTTTTACCCTTCTGTCTTTTTCTGTTCAGGCACAATCTACAGCCGGAAAGGTAAAGGGGACTGTAATTGATGGTAATACTAAGACCATAGAATCGGCTACTATTACCTTATTAAGAGCTAAGGATTCTTCCGTTGTTAAAATAAGTGTAGCAGACAAGACAGGAAAATTCGAGTTTGATATGGTCCCAGAAGGCCGCTACATTGTTTCAATCAATGCAGTTGGTCACAATAAGGGCTTTTCTGAAGTTTTTGAAATCAGCGCCAACGATGCCCTGGTTGTACTAAAAACGATTGAACTGGTTCCGCAAACGAAATCGTTAAGTGGAGTGACAGTAACCGCAAAAAAACCATTGATCGAGCAAAAGATCGACCGTACAATTGTAAATGTTGAAGCTGCTGTAACAAATGTAGGTACATCAGCTATGGAAGTATTGGAAAAATCTCCGGGTATATCTGTTGACAAAGACGGTAATATAAGTCTGAAAGGCAAGCAGGGTGTTCAGGTATATATTGACGGAAGACCAAGTTATCTCGGAGGCGCAGATCTTGCCAATTATCTCCGTAGTCTCAGCAGCAGCCAGTTGGACCAGATTGAAATTATGACCAACCCCCCGGCAAAATTTGATGCTTCTGGTAATAGTGGTGTCATCAACATTAAAACCAAAAAAACGAAACAGTTTGGTTATAGTGGCAGCATTTCTTCTACTTACAGCCAGGGACGATATGCCAAGATCAATGAGTCATTCAATTTTAACTACAGGAAAAATAAAGTAAACTTCTTTACAACACTGGGTTATAATAACCGGAAAAATTTTCAGGATCTCGACATTCAACGCAAATTCATTGAGTCGGCAACCAAAGAAGTGAAATCTAATTTTACTCAGGAATCAAGAATAAGGGACAATGGCAAGTCACATAATGCAAAAATTGGGCTGGATTATTTTGCTTCAAAGAAAACAACAGTAGGAGTAGTGTTTACCGGTTTTTATAATCCCGGACAGTTCAGTAACCGCAGTGATGTGATGATATTTGATCCTGCCATGTTATTGCAGAGCCGCACAATGGCAAGTACCAGCAATGACAGAAAGTGGAAGAATTTCAGCAGTAATTTAAATTTTCGTCATGTATTTGATTCAACCGGTAGGGAGCTAACAGCAGATGTGGATTATCTTACATACCGCAGTACCAACAGTCAGGATCTGATAAATGCCTATTTTGATGCAGGAGGTGTGCCTACCTTTAAAGCTGATACATTGTTGGGTAGTTTGCCACAGGATATAAATATCTATACGGCAAAAATGGATTATACTCATCCATTAAAAAAGGGAGCCAAGTTTGAAGCCGGGATTAAGACCAGCTTTGTAAATACGGATAACAATGCCATTTATGACAGTGTAAATTATGGAGTGAGAGTCCGGGATATTGGTCGCAGCAATCATTTCATTTATGATGAGAATGTGAATGCAGCTTATGTTAACTACAGCAGACCGTTGAGCAAGAAAATATTTGCCCAGTTTGGATTGAGGTTAGAGAATACAAATGCAAAAGGAAACCAGGTGACCAGTGGTGAAAAGTTCAAACGTAACTACACACAACTTTTCCCTACAGCGTTCTTGCAGTATACCATTAATGACAAACATACGTTGGGTATCAATTATGGCAGAAGGATTGACCGCCCTGATTATGAGGACCTGAATCCCTTTATCATGTTCCTTGACAGGTATACCTTTGAGCAGGGTAATCCGAACCTGAGACCTCAGTTTTCTCATAACATTGAATTAACCCACACTTTTAGAGGATTCCTGACAACAACCCTTAACTATACAAACACTACAGATATTATTAACGATGTGCTTGAACAGAATACTGAGAAGAACGAAACATTTGTAAAAAAATCAAATATAGCCAGGCAAAGCCAATATGGTATTTCAGTGAGTGCAGGCGGGCAAATCACAAAATGGTGGAGTGGTAATGTGTATGCTAATGTATATAACAACCGGTTTAAAGGCTTGGCAAATGGAGATCCGATTGACATCAGTGCCACAACAGGCCAGTTCAATGCATCTAATCAATTCAAATTTGCCAAAACATGGAGTGCTGAGTTAAGCGGTTTCTACAGAACTGGTGGTGTAGACGGTGTATTCAGGATTGGTGGATTTGGTATGATGAATATGGGAGTTAGCAAGCAGATTTTGAAAGGGAAAGGATCTCTGCGATTTAATGTCCGTGATATTCTTTACTCACAAAAGATCAGCGGTGATATAAAATACAGCAATATTGACGCAGCCTTCCAGCAGCAAAGGGATTCAAGGCAGGTAGCGCTTGGTTTCACTTATCGTTTCAGTAAAGGAAAAGTGAATGGTAATAGTCAGAAAAGAAAAACAGGTGGTGCCTCAGAGGAGCAGAACCGTGTAAATGCGGGCGGAGATAATTAACAGGAACCTTTCATCATTAAACCTTATTAAAATAATCCTTCTGTGATCCACAGAAGGATTATTTTTTTTATATGTTAATACAGTATTAACATATTTGCTTTATAAGTGATCAAATTTGCCGCTTGTGTATTGATAATTGATACTTACCCTTTGTCACGACAACTACGAAACTTGTCATATTTCTTTTCTGTTGTCCTTATTTCTGTTGCATCTTCATTCCCGATTCAATCACCAACCATTAGCCATGAATATGAGAAAGTATCTAACCTTCTGTTGCATCTTCTTTGTTTGCAGTGCAAACATTATCGCTCAAAACAAAACAGGCAAAGTTTCCGGCCAGGTACAGGATCAGTCAAACAAGCCTCTTGCGGCTGTATCGGTATCATTATTAAAGCTGGCAGACTCATCTTTAGTAAAAACTGCTGTTACAGGTAAAGATGGAAAATATGAGTTTGAGAGTATTGCTGATGGAGAATACCTCATTTTAACTTCTTCCGTTGGTTTTGAAATGACCTACAGTAGTAGTTTTTCTGTTAGTGAAGCCAGTAATGCCATCCAGGTAGCTGTTTTACAAATGCCGCATGCTTCAAAAAATCTTAGTGATGTAACTATAACAGCCAAAAAGCCTTTTATAGAGACTAAGATTGATAAAACTGTAGTGAATGTAGATGCTTCTCCAACTAATGCAGGAGCTACGGCGTTGGAAGTATTGGAAAAGTCTCCGGGTATAATGGTGAATAATGACGGAGCGATCAGCCTGCGGGGTAAAGCTGGTGTGATCGTTATGATGGATGGCAAACCCACTTTCCTTTCACCTTCAGACCTTGCTAATTTGCTAAAGAATATGCCGGCCTCAGCTATTGACCAGATAGAGATAATGACCAATCCTTCTGCTAAGTTTGATGCAGCGGGTAATTCCGGCGTCATCAATATTAAAACAAAAAAAGGGAGAACAACAGGGTTTAACGGCTCTATAATGGTAGGCCTTACCACAAGTTTCTTTGAGCAGAGCGGAACTTTTTATGTGATGCCAAAATCACAGAATAGTTTCAATTTCAATTACAGAAAAAATAAAATCAATTTTTTTGGTAATTATAACCCTAATGCTTTCCGCGGCGGAAGTTCATTGTCCATTTCAAGGACAAAACTGGATAATAATAAGACGGTATTGGGATATAACGATGTGGAAACAAAATTTAAATTTGGAAATAACAACCATACTCTAAAACTGGGGCTGGATTACTTTGCTGATAAGAAAAATACATTTGGTATTGTCGTAAGCGGGTTTACTTTTTCAGGACATCCTACTCCACAGACAGTTACAACCACAGCAGATGAAAATTACCAGCTATTATCAATGATGGTTTCTCAGACAGATAACAGAATAAAATTCAGAAATTTTACTTCCAATTTTGATTACCGTCACCAGTTTGATTCTGCGGGCCGTGAGTTGTCAGCCGACCTTGATTTCATTGCTTATGATAATACATCGAGGATGACACTGACCACCGATTTTTTTGATGGGTCAGAACAACCTATAGGTAACCAATTGGTCCTTAAAGGACATTTGCCTTCAGCAATAAAAATTTACTCAGCCAAATCAGACTATGTTCATCCTTTCAAAAAAGGAGGAAAAATTGAAGCGGGTATAAAGAGTAGTTATGTAACAAATGATAACCTGGTGAATTATGAGCGATGGGATGGTACTAAATGGATCGCTGATGGCAGATCCAACCATTTTATCTATGATGAGAATATTAATGCAGTCTACTTTAATGCCAATACACAAATCAAAAAATGGTCATTCCAGGGAGGTCTAAGGCTGGAAAATACTGTTGCAAAAGGATACCAGGTGACTAATGACTCTTCGTTCAAAAGAAACTTTACTAATCTTTTCCCGAGTGCATTTATCAGCTATGCAGCTGATAAGGATAACCAGCTTACGGTTTCTTACAGCCGGAGAATTACCAGACCCAATTACCAGGACCTGAATCCCTTTATTTATTTTCTTGATTCACTTTCATACAGAAAAGGAAATCCATTCCTGCTGCCACAATTCACTCATAATATTGAACTAAGTCATTCTTTTAAAGGAAAACTGATCACTACGTTGAATTACAACACTACGAATAATGTTATCTCACAAATACTAAAGGCGGATGGAGACCTGGTATTCCTTACGTCGGATAATGTGGCCAGGTTCCGGAATATCGGGATAGCTATTACTGCACCTATACCTGTTACTAAATGGTGGACATCTAATATTTTCACCAATATCTTCAATAATCATTATGAAGGGGTATATGAAGGTAAGCCCCTTGATCTGTCATATACATCGTTTATGATCAATATGACCCAGACCTTTACCATCAAGCAAGGCTTTACTTTGGAAATGACAGGATTTTACCGGGCCAGGGGTGTTGATCAGTTAAGTATAAATGAACCGATGTATGTGCTAAGTTTTGGAGGTCAGAAGCAGGTAATGAAAGGCAAAGGAACTGTTCGTCTCAACCTTCGTGACCCATTCTGGTTACAACGGTATAAAGGGCGAACCGAATATGATGTTATTGATACAAGAGTGCAGAACCGCTGGGATAACCGGCAGGTTACAGCCTCATTCACTTACAGGTTTGGCAAAAATGGACAACAAAACACTCCCCGCCGGCGTAACAGTGCATCGCAGGAAGAACAGAACCGGGTAGGGCAGGGTGGTCAGTAAGTTCTTCAACCTGCAGTTTTCTCATATCATATATTGTGCGAGACGTCCCTCTTTTAAAGAGGGACTTTTTATATTTGTATATAACCAAAACATACCACTATGCCATCCTTTGATATTGTAAGTAAAGTAGATGCACAGGCTTTAGACAACGCTGTGAACGTAACTACCAAAGAAATCACTAACCGATTTGACTTTAAAGGATCACATGTAGTCATTAATCTTGATAAAAAAGATTTTCTTATTAAACTGGAAACAGATGATGATATGAAAATGCGGCAATTGATTGACGTGCTGATTAGCCGTGCTCATAAGCAGGGAATAGCTCCGGAGGCCTTTGATGCCTCCAAGGAGGGGGCTCAAAGCGGTAAAGTATGGAAGAAAGAAGTTAAGGTGCGAAATGGGCTTACACAGGAAGATGCAAAGAAAATAGTTAAGCTGATAAAAGATTCCGGACTTAAAGTGCAGGCTTCTATTAACGACGACCTGGTAAGAGCAACCGGCAAAAAAATTGATGATCTGCAATCTGTTATCCAGCTTTGCAAGACATCCAACCTTGGAATCCCTCTGCAATATGTCAATATGCGGGATTAAAATCTGCATAAAACCTGTTTTCTGTGCATTAAGGAGTGCAAAACAGGTGCATATCAAAATGGTCAAATATTTGGAAACAGCTGTTTTCAGGAAGTATATTTGACTTACAACTGCACGAAGTTTTAGCAATAAAACGGAAATGCAAAGGATAGAAAGAAACCTGTAATA
Organism: Bacteroidota bacterium; assembly: GCA_029558715.1. Lineage (GTDB taxonomy): Bacteria > Bacteroidota > Bacteroidia > Chitinophagales > Chitinophagaceae > JJ008. Next base: position 8,275 of record JAKQEA010000189.1, read on the forward strand.
AGGTGGAAATCAATCCAGAAAGCATCGGGTAAGTAAACAGAAGGCGAAAGCCGGAATGTAAGCTCACTTGGTGCTTTCGTCTTTTCAGACCTTTTTGATTATCAGCAATAAGATTTGGATATAAGCTATACCGGGTCTATCTTTGCGACCCAAAATTTATCTTTTCATCTGTACGGCAAAACCCGTGCAGCCTTAAAAATCATAGAGTTATGAAAAAAGGAATCCATCCCGATAGTTATCGGTTAGTAGTTTTCAAAGACATGAGTAACGGTCATTCTTTCCTGAGCCGTTCTACTGCAGTTTCAAAAGAGACAGTAAAATGGGAAGATGGTAATGAATACCCGTTAATCAAACTGGAGATTTCAAGTACATCACATCCTTTCTTTACCGGTAAGAACATGCTGGTGGATACAGCGGGCCGTATCGACAAATTCAAGAAGAAATACGCAAAAAAAGCAGAATAATATTAACTTGTGACACTACTCTGAGCGAAAGCGAGGAGTTTTGTTTTTCATGGCTATACTTTAGACCTCCCGGTTCTCCGGGAGGTTGTTTATTTTTACACCTATTCAAAACTCCATGAACAAGATAATTTTTACTGAAGAATTCTGCCAGCCGGAAAATCTTCACCCTTTTACGTTAACAAGACAAATACAAGACATTCGTGTTGGCATTCTTACTATACGGGAAAAATGGGAACTAATGCTCGGGCTAACTTCTTTCGATAAGAAAGAAGACGATTATAAAGATCTTGAGCGTTCGGTTAATATTGATGAAGTGATTGGCGATGATGTTTGTTTTATGATACATGGAAATGTATTGCCTACTCCAAAATTGGTAAGGGCAATTCTACAGCTTAAAAATGGTGAATTTATCGCTACTTCCGGCGGAAATAGTATTGCATTCCGGATTACAAAAAATGAAGTAGCTGATAAATACAAAATAAAAGTTGGCCAGGCTGTTCAATTCAAGGAGGATATTAAAACGATACAGTATCCCTGGGATATTTTTCAGCTAAATGATTGGGCTATTCGCCAGGATTTCAAACTGCTTACAGCTAAACGAAAATCACAAACTCTTTCCAAAACCAATAAAGTGATAAAGCCTTCGCAGGTTTTTATTGAAAAAGGTGCTGTAGTAGAATATTGTATTATCAATGCGTCTGCGGGCCCTGTTTATATTGGGAAGGACGCTGAAATAATGGAAGGCTGTATGATCCGTGGACCATTTGCAATGTGTGAAAAAGCTTGCCTGAAAATGGGGGCAAAGATTTATGGGGCTACTACGTTGGGGCCTCGATCAGTGGTAGCCGGAGAAGTCAAAAACTCTGTTTTATTTGGGCATAGCAATAAAGCACATGACGGGTATCTTGGTGATTCTGTAATTGGAGAATGGTGTAATATGGGAGCAGGTACTTCTAATTCTAATCTTAAGAATAATGCAAGTGACGTAAAAGTATGGACACCTAAAGGGGAAATGAATGCCGGTATAAAATGTGGTGTTATGATGGGTGATTATTCAAGAACTGCTATAAATACTGCAATAAATACAGGTACCGTTATCGGCGTAAGTTGTAATGTTTTTGGGTCCGGGCTTACGCCTAAATATATTCCCAATTATTCCTGGGGGAGTGAAGGGGTAAAACGGTATGAGTTTGAAAAAGCAGTTGTAGATATTGAGGATTGGAAAAAATTGAAGGGGAAAGAAATAACCGATGATGAAAAAAGCATATTGAAATATATCTTTGACAAATTTTAAAACTGTACAATGAGGAAACAAATAGCGGCAGCTAACTGGAAGATGAATCTTACCTACCAACAGGGTGAAAAATTATTGGATGACATTCTGGATGCAAAGATCGGCCTGGCTTCGCACCAGCATACAATTTTTGCCGTTCCCTTTCCTTACTTATTAATGACCCGTAGCGAAGTAGAGGATGTAAAAAACTATCATGCTGCAGCGCAAAATTGTCATCACAAAAAATCAGGAGCTTATACTGGTGAAGTCTCAGTGGAAATGCTTCATTCTATCGGGGTTAACTATTGTGTCATTGGTCATAGTGAAAGAAGAGAGTATAATGCTGAAACAAATGCCATGCTTGCCGAAAAGGTTAACCTGTGTTATGATAATCATATAGTACCTATTTTTTGTTGTGGTGAGCCGCTGACAATAAGGGAAGCAGGTACACAGAATGATTTTGTAGCAACACAGTTAAAGGAATCACTATTTCATTTGCCGGCCGATAAGATCAGGGAAATTATAATTGCATATGAGCCTATCTGGGCTATCGGGACCGGCAAAACAGCTTCTACCGGTCAGGCGCAGGAAATTCATCAGTTTCTTCGTTCTGTAATTACGGCCCAGTATGGGAATGAGATCGCTAATGAAATCCCTATTCTTTATGGTGGTAGCGTGAAGGCGAATAATGCAAAAGAATTATTCAGTTGCCCGGATGTGGATGGAGGATTAGTAGGAGGGGCTTCGCTGGTTGCTGCTGATTTTATTGAGATCATAAAATCATTGAAATAAACTTGGGTTATGAGCCTTAGTGTTTCAACTTGTTAATTATTTAATTATAGCCAGTCCTTATCATATAGTGCTGCAGCGGAAGAATCAGGTACTTCTCAGTTTCCTGAAAATAAGGGCTGTTATTAATGGAAAGGAAATATATACTTTACCAGATAGTAAACCGGTTGTAATAACTGTCCAGGCTAATAACCCGCGGATAGTAATTACTGATGGGTATCACATTACTAAACCACTAAAGCTGGTGTATAAAGATCTGCATACGTATTGTTTTAAAGTTGTTTGTGCTATTACTGATGTGCAACTGATCATTGGTTTTGCAGTGCTGGTAATATTATATCTTTCCGGATTCTATACAGGAGTATTAGCGCTAAAAGTATTCAGTTTTTTTCCTGTAGTTTATTTATTAATGTTCTATTATATGAACCGGAAGGAGTTCATTCGCCTTGTGCCTGTTACAAATTAATAGGCTATTTTTATTGCATGTCACGGAAAAAAATACTCTGGCTTTGTAGTTGGTATCCTGGCAAAACGGAACCTTTTAACGGCGATTTTGTACAGCGCCATGCCCGTGCCGCAGCATTATATAATGATATTTGCGTCATTCATGTAGCCGGTGATGATACGGGGAAAATCCACCGGACTGAACAGGAATTAAATACATCGGGAGGATTAACAGAGCATATTTTGTACTATAAAGGACCTTCTTCTTACCCGGGTAAGCTTTTGTCCCATTACCGGTGGTTCTTCCTTTTTAAGAAAGCAATTAACCACTACCTTGACAAGTACGGAGAGCCTGATATTGTACATGTGCATGTACCGGTAAAAGCGGGACTATTTGCATTATGGCTAAAAAGAAAGTATGGCATTCCTTATGTTATTACAGAGCACTGGGGAATATACAATAGTGTAGAAGTAAATAATTATGCAGGTAAATCGAGAGCTTTTAAGCAGTTAACAAGAAATGTGTTTAAAAATGCTGATATTTTTCATAGTGTCAGTTATTTTCTTGCAGCCGGGGTGAATAAACTTGTACTCAGGATCAACTCCCATATAATTCCAAACACAACAGATACAGACTTCTTTTACTACAAAGAGAAAGAAAATAATGTTTTTCGTTTCATTCATGTATCAAACATGGCACCACTGAAGAATGCAGAAGGAATACTGAGGTCTTTTCAGTCATTACTTGATCAAAATAGTAATGTTGAATTGGTCATTGTGGGCGACACTGACAATTCACTAAGGGAGTATGCTATGAAACTCAACCTGCCCGGTACGGCAGTTTCTTTCCGCCGGGAAATGCCCTACCAGGAGGTGGCAGCAGAAATGCAGAAAGCAGATTGCTTTATTTTATTCAGTAATATAGAGAATTCGCCTTGTGTGATCGGGGAGGCATTGTGTTGCGGTTTACCTGTTATTGTCACTGATGTAGGAGGAGTACCTGAATTGGTAAATGAAACTAATTCGGTATTGATAAAACCCAAAGATGAAAAAGCGCTTACTTCAGCTATGCAGCAAATAATGAACGGGTATGCTGCCTATGACAGGAAGAAAATAGCAGAGGAAGCATCAAATAAATTCAGCTATTCAGTAATAGGAAAGAGATTTGATGAAGTCTACTCCCGGCTTGCCGTTCATAGTTAACCTGTTTATCCCTTTAGTTTTTTTATCAATTCAACATATTCTGTCATTGCCTCGGTAGATGATTTGCCTTTCAGGCCTGCCCAGGCTTCATATTTTGCTTTTGCTACAAAATCAAAAGGATTAGAAGGCGGATCAGCATTTATATCACCTTCGCTGGCTTGTTTGTAAAGAGAGTATAATTGAAGTAAGGTGTCATTACCTGGCCTTTCCGGGAGACTTTTGCTTTCTGTAACAGCTTGTTCAAATTGTTCTTTCAGATCCATTGGTTTAAGTTAATTTGTTACGAATATATGGCGATTCCTATTTTTTTGTAAAGGGTACAAGAACAAATAAGATCAGCTGGTTCTTGCGTTGTCGACAAAGACTGATTTTACCTCTCCTTTATTATTGATCATCCTGAAAAACTCTTCCAGGTAGTTAATCATCTCTTTTTTAGCTCTGTTTCCCAGCAGAGGAAAATTATTTATCAAAGAAAGGATGCTATCTTTCTTACTTCTGAAGATATCAAGTGTTATCTGTATTTCTTCCAATGTTCTTGGAAAGCCACGGTACACCCTTTCAGTAACCTTCTCTGTGCCGATTATTTCATTGGGAATGGCATACCCAGCATTTACCAGTCCGCAATAATCAAAATCATAAGGAACAACGATAGGAGGGGCTGCTTCATTACCCCTTTCGTAAATAAGCTTGATATTGTGATTGTTCGGTACAGCCCAGTCTGTATTTCCGATCATATACTGAAAAAGGGCTACCATTGTCATCATATCCCGGTTGGTAGCTTCTGTCAAAAACTTTGCATCTGCCTTTTTCCGGCAGCCATTCCGTCGGGCCATATCACCGTCGTCTTCTATCAGGAAAGCATATTGGCTAAATGATTTTACTTTCCCTCTTGAGTCATTATAATTTACGTTGAGCAACCTTACCCGAAAACTTCTGTCTTCCAGGATATTGTAGATCTTATATACCAGAAATTCTTTCAATAATAACTCTTCATCTTCTTCCTTGATACCACATCCGATCACCAGCTTCAATTTCCCCAATGGGTTAAGACGAGGGGAAGTGGTATTCCGAAAATTAAGCATCATAGGCGGTATGCGGCAATAGCTTCTCCTGAATTTTCCCCTGGCACCTACCATAATTGATTCTTCTATGTCTGAACTATCCGGGAATTTCATTGACACAGTGGCTGGCTGGAAAACATCCTGTTTCTTTTCTGTTTGCAACTGCCTTATATCCGTTGTCAGTGTCATGCTGATCAACGCCTCATCAGTAAAAAATTTAATACTATCAACTGTTCCCGTTTGTGCATGGGAAACAATTGAAGTTGCCAGCAGCAATACTGAGAATATCCGGATAGCTTTTTTCATATTGTATATGTTGATGGTAGATTATTTTGAATACAGTAAGTTACAAAAGACAGCCGATACTCATCATACACTTTAGGGTTATTTTAAAACCTCTGAAATCACTTCCCCTATTGACCCGTTTGGCATTTGTATATGAAGTATTGCTCCCAGTGTTGGTGCAATATCTGTCATATATGTATCCCGGTTTGTCTTGCCTTGCCTGATACCCCAGCCATACCATAGCAATGGAATATGAGAGTCATAAGGATTCCATAGACCATGGGTGGTGCCTGTATTATTCCAGGCATCAATATAATTAGGTTTCAGAATAAATTGTATGTCCCCGTTTCTTCTTGGGTAATAGCCATTATTGAGCATTTTTCTGACGGTGGAAGGCAGTGGGATATTGTTCAATTCTTTTAAAGAAAAAGCTCTGTCAATCCCGGGCTCTGCCAACAGTTTTTGAATGATCCAGTTAATAATTTCGGGTTTATCAAGTCTGGCTGAATCGAGAGCAGGATGGTTCAGGTGGACCTGGTAATTTTCATCACTAACAATGATATTAGCAATCTTATACTTCTCATTCAATGCTTTGTTTAGATTACCTGTGACAGTGCTCATAAATATCCTGCCTCCCGGTAGTTTATTTTCCTGCATAAACTCAGGAACATGTGCTGCTCCATGATCTGCAGAAAGAAATGTGGTGTACTGCCCTTTACCAACTTTAGCATCCAGGAAATCAAAAAAATCTCCCAATTCCCTGTCGAGTCTCAAGAATCCATCTTCTGCTTCAATCGAATTGGGACCAAATGTATGCCCTATGTAATCAGGTGATGAGAAGCTGATAGCGAGAAAGTCTGTTATATTATCTGCGCCCAGTTGTTCATTGATTAGTGCTTTTTTTGCAAAATCAAAGGTCAGACTATTACCCATCGGAGTTGTTGATATCTTGCCGTAATCCTTTCCGATGAATTTTTTCAGGTCATAGGGGAATTTAGAACCAAAGGGTTTGGACTCATAATTTTTTTCATCAGCAGTACTTTGCAGATATGTGCTTTCGGGATAAAGAAGCGTCCAGCCTTTTTCGTAAAAGGAATCAACTATTTTTTGATTATTATATTCAGCAACCCATTTTGGCAATTCGTTCATGTAGTAAGTAGAAGTGATCCATTTTCCAGCACTATTGTCATACCAGTAAGCTGCATTGGCACTATGTCCGGCTGGTAAAATGCCGCCACGATCTTTTATAGCAACACCTATGACCTTGCTTTTAAAATTAGTAGCAAGGCGAAGTTCATCGCAAATAGTGGTAACAAGCATATTCCGGGGACTCATTTTGCCCTGAGTGGAATTGCTGCCAACAGTATTTACCGTTTTATCCTCTGTGCAATAAACACCCCTCATTTGGTCGTTGTCCCACCAGAAATTACCTGTAATACCGCTTAAAGCCGGAACCGATCCGGTATAAATTGTACTATGACCACAAGCCGTGACAGTTGGGGTATAGGGTATATAAGTATTCTCACAGGTAAAACCCTGGTTGAGCATTCTTTTAAAACCTCCTGTTTCACTATATCGGTCATAATAACGATAGAGATAATCCCAGCGCATCTGGTCCATTACCAGTCCCACTACTATTTTAGGACGCTTAAGTTCCTGTTGTGCCTGTATATTAATATATACGGTCAGAAATAATATGATTGAAAAAAAACGCTTCATACAATTTTGTTTTGGCAAATGTAAGGGTTTGAAGGTTTTATAATTGTTACCAACAGATGACGATAAACTGATATATTAAGGATGCTTTTGCCCTGAAAATTAGATTTAAATCAATGTCTTTACATTATTTTTAGCAGATGAAAACAATTGGTCTTGTTGGTGGAACTTCCTGGGTTTCATCATTGGATTACTACCGCCTGTTCAATGAGTTAACAAACCAGCGGTTAGGGGGGAATGAAGCAGCTAAGATTGTTTTGTATTCAGTGAATTATGGAGAGATCGTCAAGCTAACCCATGCTGGCAACTGGGATGCCATCGCCACTGTAATTTCTGATGCAGCACAAAGAACTGAAAAAGCGGGTGCTGATTGCATCCTGCTTGGCGCCAATACTATGCATCATATTGCTGAAAAAGTTCAGCGATCAGTTACTATCCCACTGATCCATATTGCAGATGTAGTGGCAAAGTCTATACGGGAAAAGGGGCTGCAAAAAGTGGCTTTACTGGGTACAAAATATACTATGCTGTTCGATTTTTACAGGAACAAACTTGAGGAATATGATATTGAAACAATAATTCCTGGTGCCGACGGAATTGAGTTTGTGAATAGCGCTATATATAATGAGCTAGGGAAGGGTGAGTTTTTGCTTGAAACAAAGCATAAATTCCTGCAATTGATTGAAGAATTATCTGACGAAGGGGCACAGGCTGTTATTTTGGGATGCACAGAAATACCTATGCTGATCAAACAGGATGATAGTATTGTCCCTTTACTTGATACCACTTTGTTACATGCTACTGCAGCAGTGGATTTTGCTTTGCAGTAACCTCTCTAATGGGAGTACAGTGCTCCGACAATATCTTCACTTGTCCATTATTCTTTACAATAGTAATGCTGCATCGCTGGTTATCGTCAAATGCGTGTCCATGATAAGAGCCTTTGCCTTTCCAAATAGTGTTTACAACAGCCGTATTACCTTCCAATTGGATGGTGTATTCCTGCCTTTCCATTGTTTGCAGTTGGTAAATAGATGAATCTGCTGTTTGAATAAGACTGTTTCTGTCAAATGTATTTCCCGATTGTGTAAAGTAAATGTATTGCCGGGAGAGAACAGAGTCTACCACCCGGGCATCTTTATTTCTCCAGCCTTCATCAAAACGGTTAATAACCGCCATTACTTCTTCAGGAGTAAGATCATCTTTCTCTTTACAGCCTGGTAAAGTGAGGAGAAGCAGTATACTAAGTATAGCTATGGTTTTCATAAACAGCAAATTTACTAACTGTGAAGTTTATATGCAGGCAAATGGAGATAGGTTTTTTAGCGGGTCAGCTCCTTAATTTCCAGAAAAAGAAAGAGGCAATGATGCATAGTCCCCCAACTGACCACCATAGCATATCAAAGCCGGAATATTCCACTAATTGAGCCCCGCCCATAGGGCCAAGTGTTTGTGCGGCGGACCATGCCATAGTGTAGAGTGCAGCATATTCCCCACGATTGGATGGCTGGGTTCTGCTGATCCAGTAACTGTTCATAAATGGCATGGAAAGTATTTCTCCAAGGGTTACCATGATAATCATTCCAAATGCCAGCAAAGGGCCAATACCCGGAATATTCAGCATAAGGAAAGAGGCGCCGACCATGAATACGCCGATAGTAATGTAATAGAGTACATTTCTTTTCCCTTCCAACCGGTATATAAGCACCATTTCTATTATTGCAATCAGGATGCCGTTGGAGGCCATGAGCATACCAATAAATGGTTTGGAAAAATGAAGCTCGGTTTTAAAATAAACAGGCAAATTGGTAAACAATTGAAAAAAGCAACTCGCAAAAAGCATACTGATAATAATAAATAGTAAATACTTTTTATCATTATAGGCGGATAATGTTGCCGGCTTGCTATCTTTCTGCTTTACAGGCTTGTAGGCAACCGGTTTTAAAAATAGCCACATTACCAGGGCAGCCGAAATATTTGTAAGTCCATCCACCCAAAACAATAGCTCATAACTAACATCTGCCAGGAAGCCACCTAATCCACTTCCTACCGCCCAACCAATATTTATGGCTAACCTGTTAAGGGCATAAGATCGGGTACGATTTTCTGTTTTACTATAAAATGCGATAGCGGTAGAATTGGCGGGCCGGAAAGCCTCATTTACAAAACTGAGGAGGAACGTAAAGGAGCAAATAAGGGGATATGTTTTCATTTGCCCCAACACCATAAACAGAATGCCTCCAACAAAAAGGGTAAATAGTTGCACCGGATAAAATCCAATCCTATCTGTTAACCTGCCACCCAGCCAGGCACCACTAAAAGCCCCTGCACCAAATAGCCCAAATACAAAACCGGCTTCACCAACAGAGTATCCCATTTCGGGGCTGGTAAGGTAAAGTGTCATGAAGGGAACTACCATAGTACCGCTTCTGTTTATCAGCATGATCAGTGATAGCAGCCATGTTTCTCTCGAGAGGCCTGCATAGGCATTACGATATGTTTTTGCTGTTGCTGATAACATGGCGGCAAAGTTACCGGAAGTAGAGGCAGGAAAGCAACCGTAGGTACCGTTAGTCCGATTGGGAATAAGATTTTTGTTCCCTGTTTTACATAATCAATGTATATTCAGTTTTAAATTTAACCAACATGAAGAAGTTTTTGATACTCACTGTTCTCGTAGCATTAACGATTATAATATCGAATTGCGGATCATCAAAAAAGGCTACGGCCAGTGCTCCCAAGTCAAATTATGAAACCAATTTGAAGACGCTAATAGCTGATAACTGCTCTCCTTGTCACATTCCTGCTAAAGGAGGTAATAAGAAGGCTTATGATAATTTTGCAAACGTAAAGACAGATATTGACGAGATGATACGCCGTATGGAACTGAATCCGGGGGAGAGAGGATTCATGCCTTTTAGAAAGATGACAAAGCTTAGTGATAGCACTATTGCTGTATTTAAGCAGTGGAGAGCAGACGGGCTGCTGGAGAAATAAAGAAAATTATTCTTTGATAAGCAAATCATATAGTTCCCTTGTCCAGTCGACCCGGAGAAAGGAGAATGAATGATCCGGGTTTTCAGGTGGCAGTTCGATCATCAGTTTGTCCTCGAATCTTGAGATGTATTGATTCTCATTGATCTTTTTCCACTCATATTTTTTTTGTGCAAGCGCTGCTTGTAGTAACCTGGTAAGGCAGGAGTCGCACCGGGTTATTATTGTCTCTGATTTGCACCGGCCTGATTCATCAAATAAGTAAATATACACCGGATCATTAGCCCTGTTATCAGCCGGTATCACTTTTACAGTATCTTTTAAAAGGCTTACAGTAGCCTGGTTATTACCAGCCGGTTGAAACTTTTTTTTCAGAGAGGATATTACATCGTTTCTTTTCAGATTAATATAGCCCTGGCTATAGGCCAGGCTTGTAAACAGTAAAAAAGCAGATAATGTAAAGAGGCCTCTTTTCATGATATTGCAGACGGTTGTGCTGCAAATGTAGTTGCTTCCGGCTGATGCAGAAAATGGAACTCTCACTTTCGGCATATCTGTTATATTTGCGGCTTCTTTACACCAGACTATTGATTATTATATGGCATTATTAGAAAAAAAGGTGATTGTAAAAAGATCATCTCTTCCCAATGCAGGGAAAGGTCTCTTCGCAAAGGAATTTATTCCTAAAGGCACCCGTATTGTTGAATATAAGGGAGAGATCACCACATGGAAGGAGGTAGAGCATAATGATGGTGAAAATGGCTATATCTACTATGTAAAGCGAAATCATGTGATTGATGCCAGCCGTACTACTGATGCACTTGCCCGCTATGCGAATGATGCCAGGGGGCTTGCCAGGGTAAAAGGTCTTGCTAATAATGCTGAGTATACAGAAGATGGTCTCAAAGTATTTATCGAATCAACTAAAGATATTCCGGCAGGGGCGGAAATACTGGTTGACTATGGCAAAGAATACTGGGATGTTATTCGGCACAATATAAAAGTTGAAGAACAGCGTAGAAGAGAAAGGTCTCCGCAAGATTAGCGTTGTTTTAATTGTTCATACAACGTTTCCAGGTTCCTGGCAGCCTCTTTTGGAAAAGTAACAGTATTGGCAAAAACAAATTTGTCATTTAGTGCAGGGGTTAATTCCGCTGCTAACTGATCCCATTTTTCAGTCCATATATTATAGTGATTGATTAAGGTAGTTGCATTGAATTGCATATCATCAGGCAGTAGTTGTTTATGGGTTGTCAGCAATTCCAGTGCTTTACTGTTACATTGCCTTAGCTGCTGAGCAAAGCGGAATGTTTTGCCGGATGAAAGATATTCTTTGTAGGAGATGGTTGATTGATTCCAGGTGGCTACTAGTTCTTTAAGAAATGACAAAAGTTCCATAAGGGCTATTCAGCTTTTTCTATTGAGTAAGAAATTTTGAAATTGGTGCAACGAAAAGCTGCTCAGGTTATTTTCTTTCGTCAATCCTCCTTTCTGCGCTGCCAGCACTCCGTACTTCACATCATCAAACCCATCCAAAGTATGGGCATCCGGATTAATAGAAAGCAGCACATTCTTTTCAAGGGCATAATCAATCCATTTCCAGTCGATATCTAATCGTCTTGGGTGAGCATTCAATTCTATCACCACATTATTAGCAGCACAGGCATCAATAATCATTTTATGGTTGACAGGATAGCCATTACGGCTGAGTAGTAGTCTGCCTGTCATATGCCCAAGGATAGTGGTATAAGGATTCTCGATAGCTTTTATTAACCGTGTATTGGCTTTTTCTTCCGGCATGCCCAGGTTGCTATGTACAGATGCAATCACCAGGTCGAAGGTTTTTAGGACAGCATCTGGATAATCAAGGCTTCCGTCATTCAAAATATCACTTTCAATACTTTTAAATATCCTGAAAGGTGACAGTTTGTTATTCAGTTCATCAATGTACCCGTGTTGTTCCCTGATACGATCTTCTTTCAGGCCATTGGCATAGAAGGCTGTTTGTGAGTGATCAGAGATCACCAGGTATTCATAACCCCGCTTAATGCATTCATTGGCCATTTCTTCAATTGTATTGCTGCCATCACTCCAGTTACTATGGCTGTGGATAATGGAACGGATATCGGCGGGTTGTATGAGCGCTGCTAATCGATTTTGTTTTGCTTTATCGATAATGCCTGCAGATTCTCTCAGGCAGGGGAGTATATAGGGAATACCTGCTTGTTTGAATACACTTTCCTCATTGTTTCCGGTCGCTGCATAATTAATGTTTTTAAATGTTTTGCTAAATGCAGTTACGAAATCCGCATTACCGGTTGTCTTAAAAAGTTGCTCCGCCATATTTGTTCCACTAGTATATAAGCGGACTTTTAATCCGTTCCTTAGTTTAAATAAAAGGCCTGATGAGTTTTCTTCCAGCAATTCAGGTGGTTGTGCTGTCTGGAATTTTGGTTTAATTATTTCATTTGGCTCAAGGATTACAAATTCCAGTTCATCAATGGTTAGTTCCTGCCTTCGGTATCTTCCGGTTACATGCACTTTGTCAGGTGAAAATATTTTTTTCAGATAGTTGTCAACCTGGGGGAAAACTTCCTCCAGTTGGGCATATAAAAAATGCCCCTGGTTTTGAAAGTAGAATTCAATTGATTCCTGAACGTTCTTTTGTGTTTTTTCACCAAAACCTTTAAAAAGGGTTAGCCGGTTTTCATTACAGGCGTACAAAAGTTCACCGATAGATTCAATACCCATCTCTTTCCAGATCGTATTTATCTTTTTTGGGCCAATACCTTTAATATTCAGCATTTCGATCACTCCCGGGGGAGTATTGCTGATATATTCATCAAGAGCTGATAATCTTCCGGTGTCCAGCATTTCGATCACTTTGCGGCCAACACTTTCTCCGATGCCTTTAATGCTGAAGAGTTTTTCTCTCGGGGTATCTTTTAAAGATACCGGGAGCTTTTCTATATTAAAAGCAGCAACTCCATAGGTTTTCGATTTAAAGGACTTTTCGCCATGGATATCCATCAGTTTGGCAAGGAGGGAAAAGTTGTCGGCAATAGCTGCATTATCCATATCTGCAATTTATAAAAGTCCGTTATTACCCCGGTAATAAAAAAAGTCCTCCGGAGGCCGGAGGACTTTTGTAGTCGTTGAAAATGTATTCAACTTATTTCTTTTTCTTAGCAGCTTTTTTCTTAGCAGCTTTCTTTTTAGGAGCAGCTTTTTTAGCAGCTTTTTTCTTAGTAGCCATTTTGTTTGAATTTAATGTTTAGTAAAAATGGATTAACAGTAGTAAAAATAACAATTATTTTATACTACCCAAATTTTTTTTCCACAAAATTCAAAATGGATAAAAAGGCTTATGCTTCGGCAACTGCTACAGAAACGTAAGTTCTGTTGTTTCTTGCTTTACGGAATTCAACTACACCATCAGTTAATGCGAATAAAGTATAGTCTCTTCCAACACCGACATTTTTACCAGGATGATAAACTGTACCACGCTGACGAACGATGATGTTTCCGGAAACAGCAGGCTGACCACCGAAGATCTTTACACCAAGACGTTTGCTTTGTGAATCACGGCCGTTCTTTACGCTACCTTCACCTTTCTTATGTGCCATATCAGGATGTTTTTAAAATTAATGATTTAGTTAGCTTGATTGCATTATGCAATGCTGGTTACTTTGATTTTTGTATAAGCAGTACGATGACCTTTCTTTTTGTGAAAACCTTTTCTTCTTTTTTGCTTGTATGCAATCACGGTATCACCTTTCACCTGGTCAACTATTTCAGCCTGTACTTTTGTACTTACTGAAGAACCAACAGAAAGCTTACCATCTGTATCAACCAGTAAAACTTCGAGGTTCAGTTTATCGCCGGCATTTCCTTCCACATGAGGAACGTACAAAGTCTGGTCTTTTTCCACTTTGAACTGCTGCCCGGCTACTTTTACTACTGCTATCATACTCTTAAAATTAGGACGGCAAAGGTAAGGGGAAAAGTTGAAGCCGCAAACGGAAAATCAAAGATTTATGAACATTAAATGACCCTGTTTTGGCCGGGCATCTGCTATATTTGTAGCCCCCAAGGGGTTTCCATTTACTTTGAGTATGAAAATCAAGTCTTTCTTAGCTAAACCGTTTGCTTCATATATATATAAAGGTATCAGAAAAGGTATGGCTACAGCCGTAGCCGACCAGGAAAATATCCTTAAGTCCATGTTGAAGATGGGGAAAAACACAGATTTCGGAAAGGAGTCTGGTTTAGATAAGGTGACTGATTACGAAGGATTTAAGCAAGCGGTGTCTATAAGGGACTATGAACAGTTAAAGCCCTGGATCGAACGGGTAAAAGAGGGAAAGCATAATGTATTATGGAAAGGGAAGCCTATTTATTTCGCTAAAACCTCCGGTACCACCAGTGGCACCAAATATATTCCCATCACCAAAGAGTCTATACCAAATCACATAAATACGGCCCGGAATGCCCTGCTTTGTTACATGGCCGAAACCGGGAATACCAAATTTGCTGACGGGAAACTTATCTTTTTGTCTGGTTCTCCTGAACTCGAAAGAGTAGGTGGCATACCCACAGGACGTTTAAGCGGGATTGTGAACCATCATGTACCCAAATATCTTCGTACTAACCAGATGCCTTCTTATGAAACGAATTGTATCGAGGATTGGGAAACCAAACTGAATAAGATTGTGGATGAAACAATCAGCCAGAATATGACCCTTATCAGCGGGATACCACCATGGATGCAGATGTATTTTGATGAGCTGATCAAAAGAAGCGGGAAAAAAGTTGGTGATTTATTTCCCAACTTTAGTGTGATGGTACAAGGAGGTGTGAATTTCGAACCATATAAGGCCAAGTTGTTTGAAAGTATCGGCAGAAAGGTTGATACAATAGAATTGTTCCCTGCCAGCGAAGGTTTTTTTGCCTTCCAGGACTCACAGGAAGCGGAAGGATTATTATTGAATACCAATAGCGGCATCTTTTTTGAATTTGTTCCGGCCGGCGAAATCTTTAATGAGAACCCCATAAGATTGTCATTAAAGGATGTAAAAGTGGGAGAGAATTATGCGTTGATCATTAATAGCAATGCAGGACTTTGGGGTTATAATATCGGGGATACCGTAAAATTTGTTTCTGTAGATCCCTATCGCCTGATCGTATCGGGAAGAACAAAGCATTTCATTTCTGCATTTGGTGAACATGTGATCGGTGAAGAAGTGGAATACAGTATGAAAAAAGTAACGGAAGAACAAAATATACGCATCACAGAATTTACTGTGGCTCCTTTTGTAAGCAGTGATGAAGGCAAATCATATCATGAGTGGTTCATTGAGTTTGAAACCATGCCTTTGAATATGGTAGCATTCACCGCCAGGCTTGATATGGTCTTACGGCAAAAGAATGCATATTATGATGACCTGATCAGTGGCAATATTCTTCAGCCGCTGAAAGTAACTGCTGTGCGGAGGAATGGATTCATCGATTACATGAAATCTATTGGTAAATTAGGCGGGCAGAATAAAGTACCACGGCTAAGTAATGACAGAAAAATTGCCGATGAATTAATAAAATGGACTGAAACTCCAAAGACAGCATAATGAGTGCAGAACAACCTATAAAGCGAATAGCCATTTTTGGTTCTACCGGTTCCATCGGAACGCAGGCCCTGGATGTGATTGCCGCCAATACAGATAAATTTTCAGCAGAAGTACTAACTGCACAAAGCAATGATGATTTGCTTATCAGGCAGGCATTACAATTCAATCCCAACGTGGTGGTAATTGGCGATGAAAAAAAATATACTAAGGTTAAAGAAGCCCTTTCGTCCACGGATATAAAAGTATTTACCGGGGAGAAGGCATTAGAGGAAGTGGCAGCCATGGATTGCTATGACCTGATGCTGGCCGCTATTGTGGGATATGCAGGTTTGAAGCCAACATTAAATGCTATAAGTAATGGTAAAACCATTGCCCTTGCTAACAAGGAAACATTGGTGGTAGCAGGTGATATCATTATGCGTAAAGCAGTGGAGAACCGGGTGCCGGTCATCCCGGTTGATTCGGAACATTCCGCCATTTTTCAATGCCTGGTAGGAGAAACCAGGAACAGGATCGATAAAGTAATTTTAACCGCATCAGGCGGGCCTTTTATCGGGCGGAAACCTAATTATCTCGTCAATGTAAAAAGAGAACATGCTTTGCAGCATCCTAATTGGAGCATGGGGGCTAAAATAACGATTGATTCTGCAACGTTGATGAATAAAGGATTGGAAATGATCGAGGCCAAATGGCTGTTTAATCTCCGGCCAGAACAGATACAGGTGGTAATTCATCCGCAAAGTATTATTCACAGTATGGTGCAGTTTGAAGATGGAAGTATCAAAGCACAAATGGGATTACCTGATATGAAACTGCCCATTCAATATGCTATGGGATTTCCTAAAAGGATACCCAATAATTTTCCCCGGTATGATTTCAAAAAAGTAAGTACCCTCACTTTTGAGGAACCTGATATTAAGACATTCAGAAACCTTGCACTGGCACAGGAAGCTTTGGGTAAGGGTGGTAATCTCCCTTGTGTTATGAATGCGGCGAACGAAATTGCAGTCTATGCCTTTCTCAGGAACCGGATCAACTTCCTGGATATGACGGATGTTATAGAAAAAACAATGCAGCAGATACCTTTTATTGAGAAACCTACGCTGGAGGAATATTTTGACAGCGACGGCGAGGCCCGTAACTTTGCAGCTGATTTAATTAAACTGTAGAACCAATTCTAAATCTGCTTCGGGTTTAGATTTTTTATTTTAGAACTAATTATGAATATAATAGCGATTAATTGGTCAAATGTAGGCTTGCAGGCAGGTCAATTATTACTTGCGTTATCAATACTTGTGATCTTACATGAGTTCGGTCATTATATAACTGCTAAATGGTTTAAATGCCGGGTGGAGAAATTCTTTTTGTTTTTTGATCCCTGGTTTGCGCTGGTAAAAAAGAAAGTAGGTGATACTGTTTATGGAATTGGCTGGTTACCGCTGGGCGGCTATGTGAAAATATCCGGAATGATTGACGAGAGTATGGATAAAGAAGCGATGAAGCAACCTCCCCAGGAGTGGGAATTCAGAAGCAAGCCGGCATGGCAGCGCTTGATTGTGATGCTGGGGGGAGTGATCATGAATATTCTTGTTGCCTTTGTTATCTATGCTTTTATCTTAATGATCTGGGGAGATAAGAAAATCCCTGCAGCTTCAATGAAATATGGAGTACATGTAGTAGACAGTACCATGTACAAAATGGGTATTCGTAATGGCGATAAAATTTTAGAGATTGATGGAAAGGAAGTGGCAGATTATGAAAAACTGAGGCGTAGTTTATTGCTGGGTAGTTCTGTTACAGTTGACAGGAATGGTCAAAAAGTGAATCTCACACTGGACGAGGACCTGATCGGGCAGTTAGTGGAGAACAGGAATAAAGAAGTGAGTGGTTTTGTGGAGGTAAGGAAACCCGCCATCGTATTTTTTGTGCCTGATACCTCAAATGCCTATAAAGCCGGGTTACGAAAAGATGATAAACTGATAGCCATAGATTCTGTCCGGTTTGAGTTTTATGATGAATTACAGAACCAGTTGAACCTGAAAAAAGATAAAATGGTTCAGCTAACAGTTGAGAGGGCCGGTCAGGAGATCAGTTTTCCTGTTCCGATCAGCAACGAAGGAAAGATTGGGTTTGCTCCTTATGGCTATAATTATCAGCAAATGGATAGCCTTGGGTGGGTAAAACTAAATGTGACAAAGTATGGTTTTTTGGCGGCTTTCCCTGCCGGAGTAAGAAAAGCAGGTAATGAATTAATGTTTTATATCGACCAGTTCAAGAAGATATTGAATCCCAAAACCGGAGCATATAAGGGTGTAGGTGGTTTTAAAGCGATGGGATCAATCTTTCCCAAGTATGGCTGGGATTGGGAGCAATTTTGGAGAATTACAGCTTTTTTATCAATTGTACTTGCATTTATGAACCTGTTGCCTATCCCGGCGTTGGATGGTGGTCATGTTATGTTTACGCTGTATGAAATGATAACCCGCAGGAAACCCAATGAAAAATTCCTGGAGTATGCGCAGGTGGTGGGTATGGTATTGTTATTGGGATTGATGTTGTACGCAAATGGAAATGACTGGTTTGGATGGGGAAAATGATTTTAGTTAGATATTAAACTTTTATCTGCCGGAATTTACCATAATGGGGGCGTTTGGTTTTGACAGCGTAGCTCTTTGAAAGTGTAAGCATGTACTGCGTTGCGTAATTAGCAGTTGAATCTGAATACGAAAACTATAAATGGCAATACTCAGTATGCCATGGCTGCCTAATCAGTGATTAAGTAGTCATTAGGGCCGCCGGGCCGGTTGACTTGTTACCATGCCCCGCCGCCGACTTAAAAACAAAACAGGTTGCTGCAATCAAAGGCTGTGCTGATTGCTTAAGACTATACAGCTAAGGAATTAATCGGTTGTTTGTTCCCAGTTGATTCCCGACATAATAAAACAAAATAAACATGTAGAA